>NZ_CP007212.1:1273858-1592323 GCF_001411805.1 Burkholderia plantarii
CAGGCGCGTGCGGGCCAGGTCGAGCGCGTCGCGCGCGGCGGCCGTGACGGCATTGGCGCCGCTCGCGGCGAGGCGGCGCGGCAGGTGGCGCGGATGGCCCATGCGAGGCTCCCGGTTCGAGGTGGACGAGGTGGTGCTCACGGCAGCATGCGGCGCAGGACCGATTCGCGATCGAACAGCTCGTGCTTGAGCGCGCCGAGGATGTGCATCGCCAGCACCGCGTAGAGCGCGTAGGCGCCCCAGGTGTGGAACTCGCCGAACAGCGTGTGCAGGTGTTCCTTCAGGTCCGGCGGCAGGCTCGTGATGAAGCCGAGGCGGAACCAGGGCACCAGGTAGTAGAGCGACATCGGATGCGTGGCCGCGTCCTTCCAGGCCGAGTCGTGCAGCCAGCCCGTGATCGGCATCGCGAACATCAGCACGTAGAGCAGGATGTGGGCGACGTGCGCGGCACGCAGCTCCCAGCGGCGGAACCAGCCCGGCAGCGCGGGCGGGCGATGCGTCGCGCGCCACAGCAGACGCAGGATCGCGAGGCCCAGCACGGTGATGCCGATCGACTTGTGGATGTCGATCGCCGGGCGCACCCAGCCGTCCGGCATCGAATCGGCGGACAGCACGATCGCCACGTTGCAGAGGATGCCGAGCGCGATCAGCCAGTGCAGCACCATGGCGGTTCGCGTGTAGCGCATGACGGGGCGGACCGTGGCATCGGTCGGGCTGGCGGGGGACGGGGCGCGTGAATTCATGTCGATCTTCTTCGGGTCGTGATGGTGCGTCGTCGGTCGATGGTCGGTCGATGGTCGGTCGGGTTCGGGGCAACAGTGCAACGGTGCGATGCGGGCAAGCGGTGTGGCGACGGACGCGTCAGCCCGGTGCCCGGGAACGGGAACGGCGCTGGATGCACCCCGGCGGGCGCCCCGGGGCGCCGCGCGCCGCGAGCTGCGGGCGCGGCGGATGCGGCCAACGGCATACATGATGCGCCGGTTGGCCCGCGCCGCGCAGAAAGCGCCGCGCCGGGCGGGCCGCGGCGACCGGGCCGGCCCGGTGGTGCGGACAGGTCGCCATGGCCGGTGTTACTGGCGGTCGGCGGCCACCTGGCCGCGGATCTCGCCGCCCGGGTTCTTCGCCGTGTGGACGTTGAAGTACCAGCGGCCGGCCAGCAGGTCGGCTTCCTGCGCCGTGCTCAGCGTGGCGTGGCCGTTGATCGGGCTCGGCAGGTCCTTCATGTCGATCGGGATCACGACGCCGGCGTTCTGGCCGACGGGCGCCGGGCCGTGGAAGTGCGCCATCGTCGCCGGGCCGGTCAGCCCCGCGTAGACGACGTGCCAGCTCAGCTGCTTCGAACCCGTGTCATACGAACCCGTCAGCTGGCCGTGGCCGTCGCTCTGCTTGGGCGGGACTTCGGCGGCGGCCGTCAGGTCGGCGTGGACGGCGAGCGTGTCGGCGCGGGCGGCGAGCGACGAGCCGAGGCCGAGGGCCAGCGTGGCGAGCAGCAGGGCGCGATGCGGAATCAGTTTCATGGCGTGGTCGGTGAGTCGGTTGCGTTGAAGGAGGGTGGCGGCCGGCGATCGTCGTCCGCTCCCTTGCATAACGCTCGCGGCACGCGGTCTATTCCATCACGGCGCCGGATTTTCCGTGCGCGAGGCCCGTGGGGCAAGGCGTTCGGGCGAGGCGGGCGCAAGGATCGTAAGGCGGGCGGCACCTGCTCGCGGTTCGCGGGGCACGCCTGGTGCGGCGGCTTGCGAGGCGACGCGGGCGGGCCGTGATGCCGGCACGACGTCGGGCAATAACGGCGCAATAACGGCGTAAAGCGGGCCGCATGAAATCAATGACGCGCAGCGGACGGCCACGCGCTCAGCCGGCGGTCGGCGCCGTGCCGTTCGCACTCGCGTCCGCGGCCGGCGCGGTGCCGAGCGACGAGAACAGCGGCTCGCCGTCCGCGTCCGCGATGCGGCGCGCGAGCAGCGCGAGATCGGCGTCGCCGGGCCGGCCGATCAGGGCATAGCGCAGCCCGGCGCTGCGCCACGTCACGACGTCCATGTGCTCGACCGTGTGCTCGGCCGCGGCCTCGTCGGGCCGGTTCTCGCGCATCACGCAGAGCGCCACCGGCGCGCCGTGTTCGGGCAGGTAGACGATCTGCGCGAGCGGCCGGTCCTGGAAGCGCAGCCGCTGCAGGCGCTTGAACGCGAGGCCGGCCGCGCGCAGGTCGGGGATCGTCAGCGCGAGGCCGTCGAGGCGGCGGATCTCGCCGAGCGTGGACGCCGTCAGGTGCGGATCGACGCTGACCGAGGCCAGCGTGTCGTGCGAATAGAGCTGCTGGTAGCCGGCCGCCGCCGCGATCCAGCCGCGCGTCGCCGGCGCGTCGGCAAGCAGGCCGTCCGCGCCGCCGAGGCCGGCGAACCCGTCGGGCGCGAGGCGCGCGATGCCGCCCCAGATGAACGCGCCGGCCACGAACGCCGCCGCGAGCCAGGCCGGCGCCACGCGCCGCCGCGCCGTGCCGCTCGAGGCGACGGCCGGGTCGATGGGATCAACCACGGGATCGTTGGCGCCGGCCGCCACCGTCACGCGCGGCATGCGGGCCGCGTGGTGCTGCGCGAGCCGCTCGATGCCGCGCGCGAGGCCGGCCGGCAGCGGCGGCAGCCGCTGGGCGGCGAACGCTTCGCGATAGGGCAGGTCGGACGCGCGCAGCAGCGCGACCTGCCCCGCCACGTCGGGCAGGCGGCGCATTGCCTGCTCGACCGTGTCGCGCTCGCGGGCCGGCAGTTCGCCGTTCACGTAAGCCAGTAGCTGGATATCGTCCGGTTTCATCAATCGGTGTCGTTCTAATCGAATGGGGGCGGATGGAGTCGATCCATTCCCGGGCGCCGACGGTCCGATCGGCGCCGCATTTGCCGTGCGGTACAGGTTCGCCGCACTGGCTTGTCGCGACGGCGCGCGGCCCTCGCCGCGTTGCCGCCGCACGCGGTTGCTCCGCGTTTTTGCTCCGCGCCGTCATCCTGCGCGGTCGTTCCGTACCTTCGTCCCGGTTTGCCGCTTCTTCCGCGTGCCTCGTTCATGGGCCTCGGTCACGCGCCGGGTCTCCGCGTCACGCGCCGTTACCGGCCTGACGCTTTCGTTGCGCGTTCCTTGCGACCGGCTTCATCGCGGCGCGCCGTCCTTGGCGTCGGCCGCGAGCCGGCGGCCCAGCGCGGCCAGATCGAGATCGCCGCGCGCGCCGATCAGCGCGTAGCCGAGCCCGGCGCGGCGCCACGTTACCACATGCATCGCGCCGATGCTGCGCGCCGTCACGCCGGCATCGCGCCGGGCCTCGCCGATCACGCAGAGCGCCACCGGCGCGCCGCGTCGCGGCAGATAGACGAACCGCGCGAGCGGCCTGCCGTGGAACTTCAGGCGCTGCACGGCGCGCAGCTGCAGGCCGGCGGCGGCCAGCTCGGGCAGGCGCGGATCGAGGCCGTCCCGCTCGCGGATCGTCGCGACCAGCCCGGCGGCGTCGGCCGCGGCGAGCCGCGTGCGGTGGGCCGTGTCGCGCGTGTGGAGCCGCTGGTAGCCGAGCGCCGCCTCGACCCACGGCGCGAGCCCGGCGTCCGGCCCCGCGCGCAGCAGCGGCCCGGCGCGGGCCGCCAGCAGCCATGGCAGCGATGCCGGCGACGGCGGGCGCGCGAACGTTCGCGCGCGCGGCCGGCCGGGCGGGTCGCGCGGCGGCGCGGCGTGCGAGGCGGCGGGCATGCCGGCGGCATGGCCGCCGGTGCCGCGGTCGTTTCCGCTTGCCGCGTCTCCGGCCTCGTCGGCTGCTTCGATCCTGTCGACACGGCCGGCACCGTCGCGCGCGGCCGCGCGCGGTTCGCGCCAGTCGCCGACCAGACGCCCGACGTCGCGGGCAAGCGCGGCCGGCAGCGGCGGCAGCGGCTGCGCGGCGAACGCGGCGCGATAGTCGAGCTGCGAGGCGCGCAGCAGCCGCACGATCCGCGCGGCCTCGGCCGAACCCGCCACCAGCGAGGCGACGCCGGCGAACTGCGCGGGCGGCAGCGTGCCGTCGGTGTAGGCGATCAGCAAGGTCTCGTCGATTCTCATGCGAGCGAATCTCCGGGCGTGGTCGTGGCGCGCGGGGCGGCGGGACGCGGCGCGAAGCGCGCGCCGATCGCCTGGCGGGCGCGCGAGAGCCGGCTCATGACGGTGCCGATCGGGATCTCGAGCACGTCGGCCGCTTCCTGGTAGCTGAGGCCCTCCACCGCCACCAGCAGCATCACCACGCGCTGCGCCTCGGGCAGCCGCTCGACGGCGGCGATCACCTGCTCGTGCATCAGCGCCGATTCCGGCGTGCGGCCCGACGGATCGGCAAGGTTCTCGATGAAGTCGTCGTCCCAGTCGAGGCTCGAACGCCGCCGCACGCCGCGCGCGCGCAATTCGTTGAGCCAGGTGGTGTGGACGATCGAGAACATCCAGCTGAGCGGCGCGGTGTCGGGCTGCAACTGGTGGGCGCGTTCGAGCGCGCGCAGGCAGGCGCGCTGCACCAGATCCTCGGCATCGTGCTGATCGCCGGCGAGCCGCAGTGCGAAGGCCCAGAGCCGCGGCAGCATCTCGGGAAGCAGGCGTGGCAAGTCTGCACCGGTCATCGACGTAACTCTCCCCTGGGGTCCGGTTGCTGCATCGCCGGTCGTCGGGCGACCGCGCACGCGTGCCGGGGGCGCGATCGCGGAAGCCTGGCGCCCGGGGCGCGATTCCGCCCGGCGTGCCGGCGCATGCGTGGCCGCGCGGCGGCGGACCGCCGGCGGGCAGGACTGCGGATGGCCGCGCGCGAGGCAGGCGGCCGCCACCGGCGGCGCCGGCGCGCGGCGCTCGCGCGGTTGTTCGAAACGGGTCTGGCGGCGCCCGGGGCGTGCGCCGGACTCACGCCGGCCGCGCCGTTCACGCGCGGCCGCGGCCGCGCGGATCGTGGCGGAAGGCGCATGCCTGCCGCGCTCGCGGCCCGGCTTCGGCACGCGAGGCGGGGCGCGATCGTGAACACGACGGACGGCACGACCGGCGGCACGACTCAGGGCGTGACGTCGATGCGGCCGTACACGCCGGTGGCGGGCGTCGGGCCGGCCGCGTAGAACAGCGTGTTGGCGGGCTGGTTCGCCGCGTTGTTGCCGAACGACATGCCCCAGATGCCGGCCTGCTTGAAGGTCGAGCCGTCCGGATTCGGCAGCGCGCCGACGAACTGGTTGGTGTTCGGGTCGAACACGTCCACGGTGCCGTCGCCGAAGTTGCCCACCAGCAGGTCGTTGCTGGCCGAGCCGAAGTTAGCCGGCGCCAGCACCATGCCCCACGGCGAGTTGAGCGTGCCGCCGGCGGCGATGCGCTTGACGAAGTTGCCGGCCATGTCGAACGCGTCCACCACGCCGTTGCCGGCACCGTTCACCTGGGTCTTGCCGTTGCCGCCGAGCAGCGCGTAGGACACGTAGAGCGTGTTGCCGATCGCGGCGATGCCGAACGGCGAGAAGCCGGCCGGCAGGTTCGGGTCGGTGAAGCTGCCGCCGGGCTGGACCTTGTTGAACGACTTGTCGAACACGTCGATTTTCCTGTTGTGAAAGTCGGTCGCGTAAAGGAGGTTCGCGCCGTTGTTCACGCCGATCGCGAGGCCCTTGTAGACGGCGCCGCCGGTGCCGTCGTCGTGCGCGTTGACGGCCTGCGTCGGCAGCACCTTCGGCGACCACGCGGCGATCGTGCCGGCGTCGGTGGCCCACAGGAACACGGCGTTGCTGGCCGCGCCGCCGTTCGCGCTGATCTGGAAGTCGGTGGTCTTGTTGAACACGATGCCGGTGGGGCCGGCGTTCTGGCCGGCCGCGTTCGGCGGGATCGTCACCACCAGCGACTGCACCAGGCCGTTGCCGTCATAGAGCGACGAGCGCTGCGTGTTGTTGTCCGACACCCACATCACGCCGGTCGGATTGAACGCGATGCCCCAGCCGTTCTTCAGGTTCGGGTCGAGGTTCGCGGCGGTGGCGCTGCCGTCGGACACCAGTGTGGTGGCCTTGAACTGCGTCTTCAGCGCGGGCGGCGGCGGGGCCGTCACGGTGGGGCTGCCGGGATTGTTGTCGTCGTCTCCGCCACCGCATGCGGTGAGCGTGAAGGCCGTGACGGCGGCCAGCGCGGCCAGGGCTGCAATGCGTTTCGTCTTCATGTTGGATTCCTGATCGATGTTGGGATTCGGGTCCGGCCGGCCTTGGGTTGGCCGGCGCGGATGCAGCGACGGCGCGCGCCGGGGTGGCCGCCGTGTCCCCCCCCGACAGCGGCGGCGCAGCGCGCGTTCGTCGAGTGCAGAACACGAGGCCGGGGCTTTTATTCCATCGGGATCGCGCACGGATCCGGTGGATGGAACCGGCGAGCGGGGCGATGGAATAGCGGGGCGGGTTCGGGTGTTCTGGGGGGGAGTGGTCGCACGGATACCGCCGTCGGCAGGACGGCGGGGCGTGCGTTCGCGCGATCCTTACTCCGGGGCTTTCGTCATGTTGAATTCGAACCTTTCGCGTCGCCTGCTTGCGGGTGTCTCGTTCGCTTTATCGGGCTTCTCCCGGTCGCGCCGCGTTGGCGTGGCCGGGCCGTCGGCGCGGTCGGTCGGGCACGACGGCGATCGGCCGACGATGCCGGTCGTCCGAACCGTTGCGTGCGCATCGTTCTGCAGCGCCGCGGGGCTTGCGCTGGGTGCCTGCGCGATGGCGCCCGGTGCGGCTCCCGTGGCGGCGCCCGGTGCCGCGATCGAGGCACCCGAGGGCGTGCGCGTCATGACGCTGAACGCGTCGGGCGTGCAGATCTACGCCTGCGAATTCGATGCGCAGCATCGCCTGCAATGGGTGTTCAAGCAGCCGCGCGCCGTGCTCTACGACGACAGCGGCCGTGAGGTGCTGCGCCATGGCGCCGGGCCGTCGTGGCAGGCCGGCGACGGCAGCCGCATCGTCGGGCAGGTGCGCGCGCAGCAGCCGAGCGCGACGCCGGGCAGCATCCCGCAACTGCTGCTGCTCACGCACGGCACCGATGCGGCGGGGCTGCTGGCCGGGGTGCGCTACGTGCAGCGCATCCATACCGTCGGCGGCACCGCGCCGGCCGCGCCGTGCGCGAGCGAGCATCAATCGGGCAGCGTGCCGTATCTCGCGCAATACGTGTTCTATCGTTGAGCGTCGCCGCGAGGCGTCCCGGCGGTTTTTCCGCGCCGCGTGCGCGGACCATGCTCACGCGGCCGGCTGCGTGCGGCATCGGGATGGCGTTGGCTGGAAGCGGTGTCGGGGCGGGTGGACGCGTGCGGGCGCGCCGCGATCCACCGGGCGGCATCGCACGGCCGGCGGCATTTCCGCTTGCCTCACGCGGCCGGTGGCGTGACAGGCTGGAATCGGGGGCGCGGCGCGCGAGCCGCCCGGCCTCGTGAATGCATGACGCCGCGTTCGGCTCTCGCGCGCCTCAGCGCCCGCCGGCGTCGCTGAGCGAGGGCGTGACCGTCGCGGCGGGACGGCGGTCGGTCCGCAGCAGCCCGTAGATCGCGCTGTCCGACACTTCGCCGCCCACCATCCAGCGCTCGCGCAGCAAGCCCTCGCGCACGAAGCCGAGCCGGTCGAGCAGGCGCGTCGACGCCTCGTTGCGCGGATCGACGTCGGCCTCGACACGGCGCAGGCCCACCGTGTCGAACGCATGGTCGAGCAGCGCCGACACGGCCTCGGTCATGTAGCCGTTGCCCCAATGGCGGCGCTGCAGCGAAAAGCCGAGCTGCGCGCGGCGGCACTGCGCGTCGTGATCGAACAGGCTGCAGTCGCCGAGCGGCTCGCCGCTCGCGAGCGCCTCCACCACGCAGACGAATTCCTCGCCGGACGCCGCGGCCTGCGCGAGCCGCGCCGTGCGGGCCCGCGCGTGCGCCGGCTCGATCATCGGCGGGAACGAGAAGTAGCGCATCGCGTCGGCGTCGGACCAGAGCGCGAAGCCGGCCTGCCAGTCGTCGTCGCGCATCGCGCGCAGACGCAGCCGGCGGGTGATGATCGTGATGGGTTCGAAGGCGGGCATGGCGGGCTCGGCGCGGCGCAAAGCGACGACATTACACCAGTGTGCCCGCGCCGCGCGAATCGCAATGGCCGGCGTCGCCAATCAGGCACCGGACCTCCCGCATCGCGCATGGCGCGGCAGGCGGGCAGCGCATCGGGCCTCGCGCGTCAGGCCCGCGAGCCGAAGTGGCGTTCGATCGAACTGGCCCAGTCGGCTGGCCGCGCGGACGGCAGCTGGTTGCGGTCGAAGTCGGGCGCCGCGAATACGCGCTCGGACGACACGGCCACGCGCAGGCCCTTGCCCTCGGTGTCGGCCGCCAGCGCCTGCCAGGGAATCGCGATCAGGCGATCGCCTTGGCCTTTCGCGCTCGTCACGAGCACATGCGTGATGCGCCCGCCGCCGAGGTCGAGCAGCAGGTCGCTGACGTGGCCCACGTCCACGTCGTCGTCGGCCCGCACGCTGGCGCCTTCGAGCGTATGCGCGGCGATCGGCAGCGCGCCGCTCGGATCGGTCTCGCGATAGCCGGCAAGCGGGCCGCTCCGCGAGCCGGCGGGTTTCGTATCGGGCGTTTTCATCGGGATACCTCCTTCGAGATGGCGGCGCGGGATGCGCGAAGCCGGACGTGGGACGCTGCTGCGGGATCGATCGAGCCGGCGGGTCGGGCGGGTGCCGCGCGGCGCCTGTCGATGCCGCCGCCGGAACCCGGGCCCGCCGGTTCCGGCGCGATGCCCCGCTCCCGACCACGCAAACGCCGTGCCATCGCGCGAGGCGCGGGCGAGCCGGCCGGCCGCGCGCGGGGGCCTCCTTTTTACAACGTCATGCAGCTTTTGCGCGGTTGTCGCCCGGGGCGGCGGCGGCCGGCAACCCGGGCGCGCGGCACGGCCGTTGCGCGATGCTCCGGTGACGGCCGGGCCGGTTCGTCGCGGCCCATTCTTCACGGAGGCAGCCTTGGCATGCAGCAAGGCGAAGGAACCGGGTACACACGAGTGCTGTATCAGGCGCTGGAACCGAGCTGGGCGGCGCGCGGATCTATCGGGCGGCGCTGTCCTGCGCGATCGATCAGGGCCTGCACGACCAATGGGAGCACGACTATCGGCAGACGCCGCATCACCAGGATGTGCTGCGTTTGGTGTTCCGCAGCCTCGGGCTCGACGAGCAGACGCAGACGGCGGGCCGCCGCGCGGTGATGGAAACCGGCAAGTCGCTCGTCAACGCGATCGAGCCGGCGAAGCAAAACGCGGCGCCGGCGGTCGCGCAGATCGTGGCCGCCGAGTGCGTGGTGCCGGCCGAAACGAAGGATCACCTGAACCGGGCGCTGACCGGCTGCGCGGCGGACCGGCTGTCCGGCGACGCCGCCCGGGTGCTCAAGGAGGCGCACGATGAGGTGGAGGCGGACAAGGATCATCACCTTTATCACACTCGCGGCTGGGCGCGCGAGATGTGGCTCCAGTCGATGGGCTTCGAGGCCGTGCTGCCTCCGCCCGAGGAGGGTCGCGACGTGGCGTCGGCGGCCGACGCGGCGAAGGCGGAGCGCGCGCCGCAAGATGATGTGAGGCCGGCGGCCGAAACGGGCCGCCGGCGTGGCGGTGGAGCGGGGCGCGGAGCGGACGGATGAGTTGGCTCGACGGCGCCGTCCGATGATGTGCCGGCGACGTTCCGGCGGCGATTCGAACGCGGCGCCTGCCCGCTCGCGGCGCACGTGGCATGCATGTTGCGTCGCCGGTGGCGCGGCGGCGGCGCGAACCTGCGCGTCGCGGCGTGCGAACCCGTCACGAGAGGAGGGCAGCGATGCCGGCGATGATCTGGAGAGGCGCGATCAGCTTCGGGCTGGTCCATGTGCCGGTGCGGCTCGTGCCGGCCACGCGTACCGTCAAGCCGTCGTTTCGCATGCTCGACCGGCGTTCGCTCGACCCGATCGGCTATCGGCGCGTGAACAAGCGCACCGGCCGCGAGGTGGCGCGCGAGGACATCGTGCGCGGCTACGAGTACGAGAAGGAGCGCTTCGTCGTGCTCGGCGACGACGAGATCCAGGCCGCCAATCCCGAGTCCACGCAGTCGGTGGACATCCTCACCTTCGTCGACACCTCGGCCGTGTCGTTTCTTTATCTCGACACGCCTTACTACCTGCTGCCCGAGCGCAACGGCGAGAAGGTCTACGCGCTGCTGCGCGATGCGCTGGCCGAGACGGGCCGGGTGGGCATCGCGCTGGTGGTGATGCGCGAGCGCCAGCATCTGGCCGCGCTGATCCCGGTGGGCGAGGTGCTGGCGCTCGATACGCTGCGCTGGCAGGACGAGCTGCGCGGGCTCGACGAACTGTCGGGCGGCAAGGGCGGCAAGCGCGGCGCCAGCGCGAGCGCGCAGGAGCGGCGGATGGCGCGCAAGCTGATCGAGGACATGTCGGGCGACTGGGCGCCCGACGAGTACCACGACACGTTTCGTGACGACATCCTCGCGCTGGTCGAGCGCAAGGTGAAGGCCGGCAAGACGAAGACCATCGAGACGCCGCACGCCGACGCGCCGGCGAAGACGTCGTCCAACGTGCTCGACCTGACCGAGCTGCTGAGGCGCAGCCTCGGTGGCGGCGGGCGGCGCGGCGCCGGCAAGGATGCCGGGGAGGAGGACGCGGGGCGGGTGAGGAACGGCAAGGCGGCCGGCAGGAAGACGGCGGCCGGAAAGCCCGCGGCGCGCGCGGCGGCGAAACCTGCGCGGGCGGCGAAGACCAGCGGCACGTCGAGCCGCTCGAAGCCTGCCGTGACATCCGCCGGGAAGCCAGCCGCAAAAACGGCTGCGAAGAAGAACGCGAAGAAGGACGCGAAGCCCGGCGCGAGCCGCAAGTCCGCCGGCCGCTCGACGAGCGCGGCACCCGCGTCGCGCAAGCGCGCCGCCTGACGCGCGGATGGCGACGACGATGGCCGACCCCCTTTCCGAATACCAGCGCAGGCGCCGCTTCGACGCGACGCCCGAGCCGGCCGGCGCGAAGCGGCGGCGTGGCGCGGCCGGGCCGCTGCATTTCGTGGTGCAGGAGCATCACGCGCGGCGCCTGCATTACGACTTCCGTCTCGAACTGGACGGCGTGCTGAAATCGTGGGCCGTGCCGAAAGGCCCGAGCCTCGATCCGGCCGACAAGCGGCTCGCCGTCCACGTCGAGGACCATCCGCTCGACTACGCGGGTTTCGAGGGCGAGATTCCGCCCGGCCACTACGGCGCGGGTAGCGTGCGGATCGACGACCACGGCGTCTGGCGGCCCGACGGCGGCGTGGCGGGCGCACGGCGCGGCTATCGCGACGGCAAGCTCACGTTCGAACTCGACGGCACGAAGCTGCGGGGGCGCTGGTCGCTGATCCGCACCGCGATGCCGGGAGCCGGGGGCAAGTCGTCGTGGCTGCTCGTGAAGGCGCGCGACGACGCGGCCGGCGACGTACCGGCGGACGAACCCGCCACGGGACGACGCATCCGGCACGGCAAGGCGGCGGCGAAGCGAGCCGCCACGAAACCGGCCGCCACGAAACCGGCCGCCACGAAACCGGCCGCCACGAAACCGGCCGCCACGAAACCGGCCGCCACGAAACCGGCCGCCACGAAACCGGCCGCCACGAAATCGACGGCAACGAAATCGACGGCAACGAAATCGCGCACCCGAAGCGATCTTCCCGGCGCGCGCCGCGCCGCGTTGCCGGACACGCTCGCGCCGCAGCTCGCGATGCTCGTCGCCGTGCCGCCCGAGGACGAGGGCTGGCGCTACGAGATGAAGTTCGACGGCTACCGCGTGCTGATCCGCATCGCCGGTCGCGGCAGGCGCCGTACGGTGCGCGTGCTGACGCGCGAGGGCCTCGACTGGAGCGCGAAGTTTGGCGCGCAGTGCGCGGCGTTCGCGGCGCTGCCGGTCGACAACGCCTGGCTCGACGCCGAGGCCGTCGTGCTCGACGCGCGCGGCGTCCCCGATTTTTCGGCGCTGCAGCAGGCGCTGTCCGACGGCAACGACGCGGCGATCGTCTGCTTCGTGTTCGACCTGCTGCATCTGGACGGCCGCGCGCTGCAGGCCGTGCCGCTCGAGGCGCGCCGCGAGCGGCTCGCCGCGCTGCTGGCGGATTCCGATTCCGGCTGCCTGCGGTTCTCGCCGACGCTCGACGGCCCGCCGGCGGCGCTGCTCGAGGCCGCCGCGCAAGCCGGACTCGAAGGCCTGATCGGCAAGCGCGCCGACGGCGCCTACCGCGCCGGACGCGGCAGCCAATGGATCAAGCTCAAATGCCGGCAGCGCCAGGAGTTCGTGATCGGCGGCTACAGCGCCCCGCGCGGCAGCCGCAGCCACTTCGGCGCGCTGCTGCTCGGCGTCCACGCGGCGCCGGACGGCGCGCGGCGGCATGGCCGCCACGGCGCGCGCGAGCCGCGCGCCCTGCAGTACGTCGGCCGTGTCGGCACCGGCTTCGACGCCAGGCAGCTCGCCGCGCTCGCGAAGCGGCTCGCGGCGCTCGAATGCGAACGCGCGCCGTTCGCCGTGCCGCCGCCTTCACGCGGCGACGCGGTACGCTGGGTCGAGCCGACGCTCGTCGCCGAATGCGAGTTCGCGGGCTGGACCGCCGACGGGCTGGTGCGGCAGGCGGCGTTCGTCGCGCTGCGCGACGACAAGCCGGCCGCGCGCATCGTCAGGGAAACCGCCGTGCCGACGGCAGGGCAAACCACGGGAACCAGGATGGCCACGACCGAACCCGTCACGGCCGGCAACGCCAGGCGCGGCCATCGCGCCGGGGCGAACGAGCCGACGAAGGCAACGAAGGCAACGAAGGCAACGAAGGCAACGAAGGCAACGAAAGCCGCGGACTCGACCGTGGCGGGCGTGCGCATCACGCATCCGGAGCGCATGGTCGATCCGGACGGCGGCTTTCGCAAGATCGACGTGGTGCGCTACTACGCGTCGGTCGCGCGCTGGCTGCTGCCGCAACTGAGCGGGCGGCCCGTGTCGCTGGTGCGCTACATGAAGGGCGTCGGCGGCGAATCGTTCTTCCAGAAGCACGCGGGCGAGCGCGGCATGGGCTTCGTCACGCGCCACCCGGGGCTCGATCCCGGCCACGACGCGCTGATGACGCTCGACGACACCGCCGCGCTGGTGGGCGCCGCGCAGTTCGACGCGCTCGAATTCCACACCTGGAACGCGACGGTGGACCGGATCGAGCGGCCCGAGCGCCTGGTGTTCGACCTCGATCCCGATCCGGCGCTGCCGTGGGAGCGGATGATCGAGGCGGCCGGCCTGGTGCGCGCGCTGCTCGACGCACTCGGGCTGCCCGCGTTCTGCAAGACCAGCGGCGGCAAGGGGCTGCACCTGGTGGTGCCGATCACGCGGCATACGGAATGGGACGACGCGAAGGCGTTCTCGCAGGCGGTGGCGCGGCATCTGGCCGGGCAGCTGCCGGACCGCTTCACCGCGAAGATGGGGCCGGAGAACCGCAAGGGCCTGATCTTCGTCGACTACCTGCGCAACGGGCGCGGTGCGAGCACGGTAGCCGCCTATTCGGCGCGCGCGCGGCCCGGGATGGGCGTATCGGTGCCGCTCACCTGGGAGGAGGTGGCCGCCACCACGGGCGGTGCGCAGTGGACGATCGCCAACCTGCCGGCGCGGCTCGACACGCAGCGGGCCGACCCGTGGGAGGATTACGATGCCGCGCGCACGCGCATCACGGCGGCGATGCGCCGGCGCCTCGGCAAGCTCTGACGCCTTGCGCCCGGCCGCCGGCCGGGCTCGATCGGCGTGCGCCGGCTTTGTACAATGACGGCGATCCGACCGCTCATGCGCCCCCGCGGCGCCCGCCCGCCATGTCCACACGCACCTCGGCCCCGCGCCTGCAGCCCCGCAAGACCCCAAGCCAGGCGCGCGCGGCCGAAACGGTGGCCGCGATCGTCGAGGCCGCCGCGCAGGTGCTGGAGATGGTCGGCATCGAGGGGTTCAACACCAACGCCGTGGCCGAGCGCGCGGGCGTCAGCATCGGCTCGCTCTACCAGTATTTCCCCGGCAAGGATGCCCTGACGGTCGCGCTGATGCAGCGCGAGATGCTGCGCTTCCAGCAGGATCTGGAGGCGGCGCTCGACGCGCCCGACGGCACCGCCGCGCTCGAACGCCTGATTGGCGCGGCCGCGCGCCAGCAGCTGGAGCGCCCGATGCTGGCGCGGCTGCTCGACGTGCAGGAGGGCAATCCGGCGCTGCGCGACGCGGTGCGATGCGCGTCGATGCCGGAGATCGTCGCGACGGTGATCCGCCGCGCGTTCCCGGCCTGCCCCGAGCCGGCGCTCGCCGCGGCCGATCTGTGCGCGATGATCCGCGGGCTGGTGGACGCGGCCGGCGAGCGCGGCGAACGCGACGTGGCTCATCTCGAACGGCGCGTTCGCGCGGCCGTGTTCGGCTATCTCACGCATCGGAGCGCCGGCTGAGGCGCTCGCGGCGGCCCGCCCGTGTTGGCGGAATGCGAGCCGTGAATGTGAGCAAGGCGAGCCGGCTCCGGCGCGCCGCACCGGGCCGCCGCGGCCTGCCGCGCGGCGTTCCCGGCGCCGCGCCGGGGCGCGGGCAATGCGAGTAGCCGGCCGCCGGCCCCGGCCCGTATTCTGATGGCGCTGGCGGTGATGACCATGGATCACCGCCGGTTCATCCGGAGCCCTTACGCCATCATGAAACTGAATCACCTGAGCTTTCCCTCGGCCGACACGGCCGCGACCGCCGCCTTCTTCGAACGCTATCTCGGCTTCACGGTCGCCGGTACCTGGGACCGGTCCTACATCCTCAAGCGCCCCGGCTTCGACGTGGTGATCGAGCACGTCGACGACGGCGCGCCGGCCTGGCCGCGATCGTTCCACGCCGGCTTCGAGATGCCCGACATCGACGCGGTGCGCGCGCTCTACGAACGCTTCGAAGGCGACGGCGTGGCGCTCGAAACCGGCATCTTCAACAACGGCCGCGGCTCGCGCTTCTTCTGCCGGGCGCCGGGCGGCGTGATGTTCGAGCTGAACACGCGCGCCGACGCGGCCCCCGAATACCGCGGCACGTTCGACTGAGCCCGCGACGCGCCGGTCCGGGGCCCGGATCGATGCGCGATCGTTTAGTCATCCTGCCGATTGAAACGAGACTTCCTTTTCATGGAGTAAGTCATGAGCACCCTGACCACCGCCCCGCTCGCGCCGCTGCTCGCGCGCCTGTTCGACGAAGCCGACGCCGCGGCGCCGGCCATGAGCCGCGCCGCCGCCGGGCTGCCCGACGGGGAACTGACGCGCCTGATGCGCAGCAAGACCGACTATCTCGACTTCTACGGCCGCATGAAGGATCTGCCGCTGCCGGTATCGCGGGACACCGGCACGCTGCTGTACCAGCTCGCGCGCGGCGGCGGCGCGCGCACCATCGTCGAGTTCGGCACCTCGTTCGGCATCTCGACGCTGCATCTGGCCGCCGCGCTGCGCGACAACGGCGGCGGCCGGCTGATCACGAGCGAGTTCGAGCCGTCGAAGATCGCGCGCGCCCGCCACAACCTGACGGTGGGCGGCCTGATCGATCTCGTCGAGATCCGCGAGGGCGACGCGCTGCAAACGCTCGCGGCCGGCCTGCCGGACCGTGTCGACCTGCTGCTGCTCGACGGCGCGAAGTCGCTCTATCCCGAGATCCTCGCGCTGATCGAGCCGCGGCTGCGGCCCGGCGCGTTCGTGGTGGCCGACAACGCCGAGCACAGCCCCGAGTATCTGGCACGCGTGCGCGCGCCCCGGCACGGCTATCTGTCGACGCCGTTCGGCGGCGACGTCGAGCTGTCGATGCGTCTGGGTTGACGTTTGGGGGCCGGCGCGCGTTGCCTTGCGTCGGCGCGCGCCGGCCGGGGCCGTGCCGTTGCGCGCGCGTCGTTACGCGCGCGTGGCCGGCGCGAAGCGGTCGAGATCGGCGCTGTCGTGGCGCTCGTGCTGCTGCTCCGAGGCGTCGCCGCGCACGCGGTTGACGTGGCGGCCGCGCTTGACGGCCGGCCGCGCGGCGATCTCGTCGGCCCAGCGCTGCACGTGCGTGTATGTGCCGACGTCGAGGAACTCGGCCGCGCCGTAGAGTTCGCCCTGCACGAGGCCGCCGTACCACGGCCAGATGGCGATGTCGGCGATCGTGTAGGCGTCGCCGGCGATGTAGCGCCGCGTGGCGAGCAGGCGGTCCAGCACGTCGAGCTGGCGCTTGGTCTCCATCGTGAAGCGGTCGATCGGATATTCGAGCTTCTCGGGCGCGTAGGCGTAGAAGTGCCCGAAGCCGCCGCCCACGTAGGGCGCCGAGCCCATCTGCCAGAACAGCCAGTTCAGCGTTTCCGCGCGCGCGGCCGGATCGGTCGGCACCAGCGCGCCGAACTTGTCGGCGAGGTAGAGCAGGATCGAGCCCGATTCGAACACGCGCACCGGCGCGGCGCCGCCGTGGTCGACCAGCGCCGGGATCTTCGAATTCGGATTGATGTCCACGAAGCCGCTGCCGAACTGGTCGCCGTCGCCGATGCGGATCAGCCAGGCGTCGTATTCGGCGCCCGCATGGCCGAGCGCGAGCAGTTCCTCGAGCATCACGCCGATCTTCACGCCGTTCGGCGTGGCCAGCGAATAGAGCTGCAGCGGATGCTTGCCGACCGGCAGCGCCTTCTCGTGGGTCGCGCCGGACACCGGGCGGTTGATGTTCGCGAAATGGCCGCCGGACGGCGCGCGCTGCGTCCAGACGGCCGGGGGGACGTAGACGGAATCCTGGCTCATGCAATGTTCTCCGAAAAGGGCATCGACAGCCCGCGTGCGGGGCCGCGGGGCGAAGGGGCGGGCGCGGCGCCTCGCTGAAGCACCGCGTCGAACCCGCTACTCTAGCCGCGTTTCGGCGTTCTTGCCGGAGCCGGACGCGGGCGGGCGGAACGCGGGCGGCGGGCGCCGGTTGCGGTCCGGGCGGCGGCGAGCGGCCGATACGGGGGCGACGAGGAAACCCGGAAGCAAACGTGGGTACGCGCGAGTGTCGGCGGCGGGCGTGCCGCTTGTCTCTTGCTCCTTGCCGCTTGCCGTTGTCGGGCGCCTCGGCGCTGCCGGCCTGCCGCTGCTTCGCCGCGCACGCCCCCGTCAACCCGCGCGCGATTTCGGCTTGGCAGCGACGCGGCCACGGAGCGATCATGGAGCCCTTGCCGCGCGGCGCCTCGGCGTTCGCTGCCGGCACCGGCTCCACCGCGCATCGCCGTGCCGTGCCTTGCCGTGACGAGGCCGCCGGCGCCGGCGCTTTCTTCCCACCCGATTTCGAGGGAGTCCAGCATGCATTCAGTCGTTTCCATTTCGCGCGCGGCCGCCGCCGCGCCGGCCGTCACCGTCCGCCGGAGGCTCGCATGAAGGCCGCCGTGTTCCGCGCCCCCGGCGGCCTCGAGCGCATCGAGATCCGTGACGTGGCCGACCCGGGACGGCCCGGCCCGGGCCAGCTCCGCGTCGCGCTGCACGCCACCTCGCTCAATTTCCATGACCTGATCGTCGCCAAGGGCGGCATGGGTACCGCCGACGGCCGCGTGCTGATGTCCGACGGCGCGGGCGTGGTCGAGGCGGTGGGCGAGGGCGTGACCGAATTCGCGCCGGGCGACCACGTGGTCTCGCTGTTCTTCCCGCACTGGGCCGACGGCGCGCCGTCCACGCCGGTCGGCGATTTCGCCGGCACGCCCGGCGACGGCATCGACGGCTTCGCGACCGAAGTGGTGGTGCGCGCGGCCGGCGCGTTCACGCACGCGCCGCGCGGCTGGCGCCATGCCGAGAGCGCGACCATCACCACCGCCGGGCTGACCGCCTGGCGCGCGCTGGTCGGCGACGCGGGCCTGAAGCCCGGCGACGTGGTGCTCACGCTTGGCACCGGCGGCGTCTCGATCGCGGCGCTGCAGATCGCCAAGGCGTCGGGCGCGACCGTGATCGTCACCTCGTCGTCGGACGAAAAGCTGAGCCGCGCCAGCGCGCTCGGCGCCGATCACACCGTCAACTACCGGCAGACGCCCGACTGGGGCCGCGTGGCGCGCGAGCTGACGGGCGGGCGCGGCGTCGATCACGTGATCGAGCTGGGCGGGCCGGGTACGCTCGCGCAGTCGATCGACGCGGTGCGCGTGGGCGGCCACATCTCGCTGATCGGCGTGCTGACCGGCATGCAGGGCGACGTGCCGACCGCCGCGCTGATGGGCAAGCAGGCGCGGCTGCAGGGGCTGATCGTCGGCAGCCGGCGCCAGCAGCAGGACTACGTGGCCGCGCTCGAGGCCACCGGCATCCGCCCCGTGATCGACCGCAGCTTCGGTTTCGGGGAATTGGCCGACGCGTTCCGCTGGCAGGAGCAGGGCGGCCACTTCGGCAAGATCGTGGTGGAGTGGTAAAGCGCAAGGCACGCGGGCCGCGCGCCCGATGTGAGAATGTGACGAGCTGACGATGTGAAAAGGCCGGCGCCGCGCGCCGGCCTTTCTTTCATCATGCGGGCGGGCCGCGGGCGAGAGCCGCGCGGCCCGCGCCGCTTACTTCGCGGTCGGCATCGCGAACTCGGCGCCCTTCTCGATGCTCTCGTTCCAGCGCTGCATGATCGACTTCTGGCGCGTGTAGAAGCGCACGCCTTCCTCGCCGTAGGCATGCATGTCGCCGAACAGGCTGCGCTTCCAGCCGCCGAAGCCGTGCCATGCCATCGGCACCGGGATCGGCACGTTGATGCCGACCATGCCCACCTCGATGCGGCGGCCGAACTCGCGCGCCACATGGCCGTCGCGCGTGTAGACGGCCACGCCGTTGCCGAACTCGTGCGCGTTGATCAGCTCGATCGCCTCGCCCAGGTCCTTCACGCGCACGCAGGCCAGCACCGGCCCGAAGATCTCTTCGCGATAGATGCGCATCTCCGGCGTGACGTGGTCGAACAGCGTGCCGCCCGTGAAGAAGCCGTGCTCGTGGCCCGCCACCCGGTGGCCGCGGCCGTCCACCACCAGCGTCGCCCCTTCCTCGACGCCGAGGCCGATGTAGCCCTCGATCTTCTCAAGCGCCTGGCGCGTGACCACCGGGCCCATTTCCGACTCGGCGTTCATGCCGTTGCCGATCTTCAGCTGGCGGGCGCGTTCGGCCAGGCGCGGCACCAGCTGGTCGGCCACCTCGCCCACCAGCACCGCCACCGAGATCGCCATGCAGCGCTCGCCGGCCGAGCCGTAGCCGGCGCCGATCAGGCCGTCCACGGCCGCGTCGAGATCGGCGTCGGGCATCACCACCATGTGGTTCTTGGCGCCGCCGAGCGCCTGCACGCGCTTGCCGTGCTTCGCGCCGGTCTCGTAGATGTAGTTCGCGATCGGCGTCGAGCCGACGAAGCTGACCGCCTTCACGTCGCGATGCGTGAGCAGCGCGTCCACCACGTCCTTGTCGCCCTGCACCACGTTGAACACGCCGTCCGGCAGCCCGGCCTGCTTGAGCAGGTCAGCCATGAACAGCGAGGCCGACGGATCGCGCTCGCTCGGCTTCAGGATGAAGCAGTTGCCGGCCGCGATCGCCACCGGGAACATCCAGCACGGCACCATGCACGGGAAGTTGAACGGCGTGATGCCGGCCACCACGCCGAGCGCCTGGCGCGTGGTCCAGTTGTCGATGCCGGTGGAGACCTGCTCGGTGTAGTCGCCCTTGAGCAGCTGCGGGATGCCGCACGCGAACTCGATCACGTCGATGCCGCGCGAGACCTCGCCCTGCGCGTCGCTGAACACCTTGCCGTGCTCGGCGGTGATGATCGCGGCCAGCGCGTCGCGGTGCTGGTTCATCAGTTCGAGGAAACGCAGCATCACGCGCGCGCGGCGGATCGGCGGCGTGTTGCTCCAGCCCGCGAAGGCGCGCCGCGCGCTTTCCACGGCCGCGTCCACGTCGCTCGCGTCGCCGAGGCGCAGCGTGCGCGCGACGTCGCCGGTGGCGGGGTTGTAGACGGGCTGCGAGCGCGTGCCGCGGCCGGCGGTGCGCTGGCCGCCGATGAAATGTTCGACGTCCGCGCGATCGGTGTACGAATCCATGTGCTCCTCCGGGATGTGGCCGATGCCAGTGTGGATGTCCGGCAGTGTAGGAGCCGCCCGGCGCGCTGGATATACACTGGCGATGAAATCATTGTTTAAATTTCTGAACGATCGAGCGATGCCAACCGACCATATCGAAAGCCTCTGGGTCCACCTGCACTGGCTCACCGTGCTGGCCGACCAGGGCAGCTTCACCGGCGCCGCGGGGCGGCTGGGCGTGAGCAAGGCGGCCGTCAGCCTGAAGATCGCCGAACTCGAGCGCGCGGCCGGCGTGCCGCTGGTGCAGCGCACCACGCGCAGCGTGCGGCTGACCGAGGCGGGCCTGCGGCTCGCCGACGAGACGCGCCCGCTCTACGACCGCATCTCGCAGAGCTTCACGGGCGTGCGCGACACCGGAGGCGACGTGCGCGGCAGCCTGCGCGTGACGGCGCCGGTGGCGCTTGCGCGCCAGCAGCTGGTGCCGCGGCTCGCCGAATTCCGGCGCCGTTATCCGGCGGTGCGGATCCAGCTCGACGTGTCCGACCGGCTCGCCTCGCTCGCCACCGAGGGCTTCGATCTGGCGATCCGCCACAGCGCCGCGGCGCCCGAGACGCACGTGGCCTGGAAGCTGTGCCGCACCCGCTCGGTGATCGTCGCGACGCCGGCCTACCTGGCCGCGCGCGGCGCGCCCGCGCATCCGGACCAGCTGGCCGGCCACGATTGCCTCTATTACCCGCGCAGCCACGATTCGGCGGCGTGGACCTTCGAGCGCACCGGCACGCGGCGCCAGCGCGCCGCGCGCGTGACGGTGCCGATCGCCGGCCCGCTCGGCGCGAACAACAGCGAGGTGCTGCGCGACGCGGCGCTCGACGGGCTCGGCATCGCGCTGCTGCCCGACTTCACGGCGGTGGCCGCGCTGCGCGCCGGCACGCTGGTGCGCGTGCTGCCCGAGTGGCGCCCGGTGGGCGTGTTCGCCGAGCAGCTGCTGGCGGTGCGGCCCTACGCGACGCACGTGCCGCGCGTGGTGCGGGCGTTCGTCGCCTATCTGCGCGAGGCGTTCGCGGGCGGCTTCGACGAGGGTGGGGACGGGCGCTGAAGGGGCGGCCGGGCGGTGACGGGGCGCCACGGGCCATCGCGAGCCGCGACGACCATCATGGGCGTCACGGCGCGGGGGACGCACGGCGCCGGCGATTCATCCGGTCCGGCTGCGAAGCGGTCCGCGGGCCGCGACGCGAGCGATAGGGGCGGCGCTGATGCGTAATCCGGCCCGGTTCCGATGCGCCTCGCAGGCCGCGGGCGCGGGCATTGCGCGCGGCCGGGCCGCGGCATCGGCCACGGCCCGGCAAGGTGCCGTCAGGACTTGGTCGGCGGCGGCGCGTGGGGCGCGGCCGTGGACGGCTTGTCGGCCTGCGCCGCGGCCGAGGACGCATCGGCCTTCCCGTTCGCCGGCGCCCCATCCTTCGGCCCGCCACGGTCGCTGCCGCCATCGGGGTCGCGCGGATCGCCGCCGGCCTCGCCGCCATCGCCCGCCTCGGCCGGATCGCGCGCATAGACGGTGCGCTGCGGGTTCGCGATGCGGATGCCGCGCTCGGCGAACAGCACGGCGATGCGGCGGTTGAACTCGCGCTGCACGCCCCAGCGTCCGCTGTCGCGGCACTGCACCTGGCCCGACATGGTGATCGCCGAGCCGTCCACCGAATCGACGCCCCAGTAGGCGAAGTCCGACAGGATGCCGTCCTTGTACTTCGGGTCCTCGCGCAGCGCGGCGCCGATCTCCTTGAGCGTTTCCACCGCGCGGTCGATGTCCTCGCTGTAGAGGATGCTGACCTTCACGGCCGCGTTGCCGAGCCCGCGATTGGTGTTGTTGACGGTGGACACCGAGCTGAACGGCACCGTGTGCAGCGAGCCGTCGCCGGCGCGCAGCCGCACGGTGCGGATCGACAGGTATTCGACGGTGCCCGACACGCCCGCCAGCGTGACCCAGTCGCCCACCTGCATCGCGTTCTCCATCAGCAGGAAGATGCCGGTGATGAAATCCTGCACGAGCTTCTGCGAGCCGAAGCCGAGCGCCACGCCGAAGATGCTCGCGCCGGCCAGGAGCGGCCCGACGTTCACGCCCAGCTCGCTCAGGCCGGTCAGCACCACCACCAGCGCGATCAGCACGAACAGCAGCGAGCGCAGCATCGGCAGCAGCGTGCGCAGCCGCGCGGCGCGCATCAGGTTGCCCTGCTTGGTCCAGCGGTCGAGGCGCCGCTCGATCGCGATGTTCGCGCTTTCCCACACCAGCAGCGCGACCAGCGCGGCGATCGCGATCGTCACCAGCGCGGAGGCGAGGCGGTGGCCGATGGTGCCGGCCTCGAACGCGCGCGCGACCGGCACGCCCCAGATCTGCAGCAACAGCAGCAGCGTGACGATGCCGACCACGCCGGACACCACCTGCCGCAGCAGCGGATAGTAGCGATAGGCATGGCGGTGCATCACCGTGCCGTGGTCGCTGCCGTGCCGCTCGAACAGGCGCGCGAGCGCGCCGAACACCACGATCGAGACGATCCGCATGCCGATCATCACCGCGATCGAGCGGCCGCCCAGCGCGATCAGCACGTGGTAGCCGTTGTGGACGTCGAGCGCCCAGACGAACCAGAGCGCCATCACGATGAAGACCGCCACCGGCGCCCAGGCGTCGGCCAGCGCGTTGCCGAGCACCGCGAGCGAGGGCTGCCCGCTGCACTGCGCGCGAATCCAGGCGGCCACCGGCCGGCTGCACTGCAGGATCAGGATCGACACCATCACGTGGCCGATCAGCGCCACCGCCTTCATCAGCGCGACGTGGCCCGCGTCGCTCAGGCCGAAGCTGCCGGCCGTCTCGACCACCGCCGAACAGGCGCCGATCACGATCACGATGCGGCGGATCCAGTGCTGCGTGAACGCGGCCCAGGTGTCGCCGATGTGCAGCAGCCGCAGTTGCGGCGCGTCGGGCTGGAAGAACAGGCGCGAGACGATCGCCACGGCGCGGCAGATCACGTAGATGTCCACCAGCGAGCCGATCGCGTTGGCGGCGGGCGTGTCGTCGTCGGTCAGGATCGACATCATCAGCGTCGCCACGCCGACGAACACCAGCAGCGGAATCGCGCGCAGCGCGAGGCTCACCAGCGCGCGCGGCATGCGCTGCAGCAGCGTGCTGTGGCGCAGCGCGTGGCCGCGCCCGCGCGTGGCGTGGGCCGCGCGCTGCGCGTGATCGGGCTCGTCGGGACGCGGCGCGGCGCTCGCGCCGGTGCCGGCCGCGGCGAGCGTGGCAACGTCGGCGGGCGTGTCGGCGGCGGCCGGCGACGGGGCCGCGGGCGATTCGAGCGCGGATTCGGACGCGGATTCGGACGACGGCTCGCCGGCCAGCACGCCGCCGGCGCGGCGCGCGGCCAGCGCCGTCAGCGCACGCCGCAGCAGCCGGCGCGCGAGCCATTCGATGAGCAGCGCGGGGGCCAGCGCGGCGATGATCAGCTGCAGGAAGCTGGCGAAGTCGGCGCGCTCGTTGGCATGCGTGAGCTTCGTGCGCCACCACGCGCCCACCGAGCCCACGTCGAGCAGCGAGCGCATCGAGTCGCGCAGCGCGTTGCCGATCTGCGCGGCCCAGTGCGAGCCCTGGCGCATCAGCTGCGAGGCGAGCCCGTTGCTGAGGAACGCGGTGGGGCTCGAGGCGGCCGGCGCGGCGCTCGCGGGCGAGGCCGCGCTGGCGGCGCTGGCCGGTGCGGCGGGCGTGCTCAGCGCGCCGGCGGCGGCGATCGCGCGCAGTGTCGATTCGAACTGCGCGCGCTGGCGCGGATTCTCGAGCACGGTGAGCGCCTGTTGCGCCTGCTGCGGCGTGAGCGGCGGCACGGCGGTGGAGGCCGCCGCGGCGGGCGCGGCCGCCTGGGCCGACGTGACGACGATGGCGAGCAGCCAGCCGATAAGGATCTGTCGCATGTTGGGCGTGGGTGGCCGCGCGCACGACGCGCCGGCCGATCATGGAAAACGAGGAGGAAGTTAACATGATCGGACCCGGCACCGATTAGTTCCGGCGGCATGGCAAGCCGCGCGCGGCGGCGCATCGGGCGCCGGGCCACCGGGCCGGCGCGGTCCGGTACTGGCCGGAGGGTGCCCGGGCCGGCGCCGCCGCGAACGCGCTGGCCGGCGGGCGGGCGTTGCGAATCAAGCGCTTGCGTCGCCGGCGGCAGGCGGGCCGCCCCGCCGGGCGGGCTTGACGGGGCGGTCCGAAACCCTCGCGAGCGATGGCTCGCCGCGCCGGCCTCGCGGCCTCTCGCGCGTGGGGCGGACGCGAGGACGCAAGAGGCGTGCCGCGTCGCGCATCCGGGGCGGCATGGCCGTGCGCGCCGCATGGCACGTCATGACGGCGCCCGGACTGGTTGCGGGCGCAACGACGGCGGCCAAGGCATCGGGTACGGGCCGGTTCGGCCCGGCCTGAGGAATACCGTCGACGTGACCCGAAATGCATGAAGGAATGCGTTGCGAAGCACGCTATATTGGCGGCCTTCCAGCAATGATTTCGATCAATCGGCCCATGATCCGCGAACTGAAAACCTTCCTGTCCGTCGTGCGCCACGGCACGTTCGCGCGCGCCGGCGCGCAGGTCGGCCTCACGCAGTCGGCCGTCAGCGCGCAGATCCAGCGGCTCGAGGACGAACTCGGCTTCGCGCTGTTCGATCGCACCGGCCGCTCGGCCACGCTGAACGCGGCGGGCCGGCGCACCGTCGAGCGTGCGGAGGAACTGCTGGCCGCCTACGCGCGGCTCGCCGACCCGGGCGTGCCCGGGCAGGACAGCGGCCTGCTGCGGATCGGCGCGATCGCCTCGGCGCAGACCTCGCTGCTGGTGCGCGCCATCGTGCCGTTTCGCGAGCGCGCGCCGGGCTGGCGCGTGCGCGTGATCCCGGGCGTGTCGCTGAACCTGCTCGCGCAGGTCGATTCCGGCGAGGTGGACGGCGCGATCCTGATCCGCCCGCCGTTCGCGCTGCCGGCCGAGCTGAAATGGCGCGCGCTCGCGCACGAGCCGTTCGTGCTGCTGGTGCCGCGCGCGCTGCGCCACGAGGACGCCCGCGCGCTGCTCAAGCGCGAGCCGTTCGTGCGCTACGACCGCAACTCGTTCGGCGGGCGCATCGTCGATCGCTGGCTGCGCAAGGTTCGCGCCGACGTCCACGACGTGGTCGAACTCGACGAACTGCAGGCGATCGTCGAACTGGTGGGGCGCGGTGTCGGGGTGGCGCTGGTGCCGCTCGCGAGTGCGCTGCGCCTGCCGCGCACGGTGGCGGCGCTGCCGCTCGGCGGCGAGCCGCCGACGCGCGAGATCGGCTACGTCGAGCGCACGGCCGGCGAGCGGCCCGGGGCCGCCGCGGCGTTCGCCGAATGCCTGACGGCCGCCGCGCGCGAGCCCACGCCTCATCGATGACGCGGCGGGGTGGCCCGGCCCCGACACCCGGAATCCGCTGCCGGGCGGCGGCGCACTAGTGCATCGGACTGGCCGCCCATTGTTCTGCATCAAGAAATACTGTTGTCACGATTTAAGCGTTAACCCTAGGTGTTGATGCGCCTACACTGCATTCCATCGGTTGCGAAACAGTTCGCACCGAACACACCAACACCCAGGAGGTATCGATCATGAAGAATCTGATCCAGGCCGTTGCCGTGGCCGCCGCGCTCGTCGTTCCGGTTGCTTCGTTCGCCCAGGCGCAGTCGAACGGTCCCGTCACCCGCGCGCAGGTGCGCGCCGAACTGGTGCAGCTCGAACAGACCGGCTGGCGCCCGTCCGCCGGTGCCGATACGCGCTATCCGGCCGACATCCAGGCCGCCGAGCGTCAGGTCGCGGCAGTCAACGGCGTGGACACGAGCGGCTACGGCGGCGTGAGCAACGCGACGCAGTCGGGCAGCCGGCCGGTGGTGTCGAAGTCGGATTGGGACGCGATGTATCGTCATCCGTGATCGATCGCATCACGTCGGCCTCGTATCGCTGCCGGATCGATCAGGTACACGAAGCGGATGATCGTTTCGCGATCGAGCGGCAGGTGAAGGAAGGGCGGCCCTTGGGGTCGCCCTTGTCTTTTTGATGTCGCGACGACCAGCATGCCCGGGCCGATGAGCACCTCGCTCAGGTCACCGCCCACCCGACGCATTGCCCCGATTCCGCTCGCCGTTACCGGACTTCGCGCGCGTTTGATGCATTCGGCTTCCGGCTTCATTCCCCGCTCGCTGCCAGGCGCCGCGCTCACCCCCGGCCGGCGCCTCCGCTCCGGCTGAAACGCCAGGACCGCCACGCCTTTGGTGCGAATCCGCCGGCCCGCTTCCCGCCTCCGAACCGAGCGCCGTCAAGCCATCCGGCACCAAAACTGTCGTCTCCAGCCGACAGTGACGATGAAAACGTTTACGCTTTACCAACAGCTGGCTATATTCCACAAAATATTGCGAAGCCAGCCACGGCTCCGGTCATCACGGAGCGCGGCGTTCTGCCGGCGCGTTCCGCGCGACGGCGAGGGGCGGCCACCGGTCCGATCGACCGGCTGCCGCCGACGGGGCCTCGACTGAATCCAGCGAATCGTTCGACCTGATCGCGCATTGCCCGGCGAGGCGTCGTCACGCGCGCGGTTTTCGCTCGCGCCATTGGCGGCGGCCAGGCCGGCCGGTTCGTTTCATCGCGTCGCGAGCGCCGGCCCGGCCGGCTGCCCGTGTCGTTTCATCATCAGGAATCGTCAGGAACAGGAATGAAGAAGAGCATTGCATTGGCGGCACTCGGCGCGTTCGGCGCCTCGGCCTACGCGCAGAGCAGCGTCACGCTGTACGGCGTGATCGACGCCGGGGTGACCTATACGAACAAGGCCGCCACCAGCACCGGCCACGGCGACCTCGTCAAGTACGGCGACGGCGTCGCGCAGGGCAGCCGCTGGGGCATCCGCGGCTCGGAGGATCTGGGCGGCGGCCTCAAGGCGATCTTCGTGCTCGAGAGCGGCTTCAGCAGCGGCGACGGCACGCTCGGCCAGGGCGGCGCGCTGTTCGGCCGGCAGGCCTACGTCGGCCTGTCGAAGGCCGGCGTCGGCGCGCTGACGTTCGGCCGCCAGTACTCGTTCTCGACCGACGTGATCGGCGCGAACTACTCGGCCGGCAGCCAGACCGTGGCCGGCAACTACGCCTACCACATCAACGATCTGGACCAGCTCACCTCCAGCCGCATCAACAACGCGGTGAAGTTCACCAGCGCGAACTTCTCGGGCCTCACGTTCGGCGCGCTGTACGGCTTCTCGAACTCGACGAACTTCGCCGGCACGCCCACCACCACGGTCGGCACCACCACCACGCAGGGCTCGTCGAGCACCTACAGCTTCGGCGCGAACTTCGCGCAGGGGCCGGTCGGCATCGGCGCGGCCTATACCAGCATCCGCTTCCCGAACGCGGCCGCGCCGGCGTTCAGCGTCAGCATCGCGAACGTCAACACGCAGGGGCTGCGCAGCCTCTCGACGGTCGGCGTGGGCGCGCGCTACACGCTCGGGCCGGCGGTGGCCTGGGCGAACTGGACGCACACGCAGTTCCAGCCGCTGCTGCTGCCGTCCTCGACGTTGAACAACTACGAAATCGGCGGCAAGTACCAGCTCGCCACGCCGCTCGCGGCCAGCCTCGCCTATACGTTCTCGGACCTGGGCGGCACCTTCGACGGCCGCTGGCACCAGCTGAGCGGCGCGCTCGACTACGCGCTGTCCAGGCGCACCGACGTCTACCTGCTGGCGGTCTACCAGCACGCGGCCGGCAGCAACACGGTGGCCGGCCGCGTGGTGCCGGTGCAGGCGGAAATCGGCTCGTCGTCGTCGTTCCTCGGCAACGCGGGCGCGAACTCGCAGTTCGCCACGCGCATCGGCCTGCGCCACCGCTTCTGATCGCGCGGGACCGGGCCGGCGCGACCTGAGCCGCGTCGGTCGGGCATGAAAAAACGCGGAACCGGCGACGGTTCCGCATCCTCGTTTTCGCGGTGAAGAGAGGGGGCGACGCCCCCGCCACCTCAGCGGTTGACGAGCTGCTTCGGATAGGCGAGCGCGAGCGCGCAGCCCACCAGCATGCAGGCCGCGAAGCCGTAGAGCCCGGCGCTCTGCGAATGGAACGTGTCGCGCAGCCAGCCGATGAAGTAGGTGCTGCCGAAGCCGCCGAGGTTGGCAAGCGAGCAGGCGAACGCGATCCCGCCCGCGGCGGCCGCGCCCTTCAGGAACATCGACGGCAGCGACCAGACCACCGGCATCGCGGCGGCGGCGCCCGCGTTGATCAGCGAGAACAGCAGCAGCGTCATCAGCGTGCCGTGCGGCGCGCCGGCGGCGGCCACCAGCGCGACCGCCGCGATCGCGAACGGCACCACGATGTGCCAGCGGCGCTCGCGCGTGCGGTCCGAACTCGCGCCGCAATAGAGCGTGGCGAGCACCGCGGCCGCGTTCGGGATCACCATCAGCCAGCCGATCTGGTAGGCGTCCTTCACGCCCGTGTCGCGCAGGATGGTGGGCAGCCAGAAGCTCACCGCGTAGAGCCCGAGCAGCACGCACAGGTCGATCATGCCGAGCGCCCACACCTTCGGGTCGCTGAACGCGCGCGCGAGCGCGTGGCTCTTGTTGTCGGCCGGATCGCCGTCGAGGTTCGCGCGCAGCGTCTGCTTCTCGGCGGCGTCGAGCCACGCGGCGGTCTCGATCGAATTCGGCAGCCAGCGCAGCACCGCGAAGCCGAGCACGATCGACGGCAGCGCCTCGAGCAGGAACAGCCACTGCCAGCCGCCCAGCCCGTGCAGGCCGTCGAACGCGCGCATGATCCAGCCCGAGATCGGGCTGCCCACCATGCTCGACAGCGGCAGCCCCACCATGAACAGCGCCACGATGCGCGCGCGGCGCGCGTCGGGATACCACTGCGTCAGGTACAGCAGCACGCCGGGCAGGAAGCCGGCCTCGGCCGCGCCGAGCAGGAAGCGCACGACGTAGAACTGCATCGGTGTCTTCACGAACAGCGTGGCGCCCGAGAGGATGCCCCAGGTGATCATGATGCGCGCGATCCAGAGCTTGGCGCCCACGCGCTGCAGCACCAGATTGCTCGGCACCTCGAACAGGATGTAGCCGGCGAAGAACAGGCCCGCGCCGAGCCCGTAGATCGAGTCGCTGAACTTCAACGCGTCGAGCATCTGCAGCTTCGCGAGGCCGATGTTGATCCGGTCCAGGTAGGCGGCGAAGTAGCAGAGGCAGAAGATCGTGACGAGACGGATCGTGACCTTGCGGTACAGCGCCTGCTGTTGTGCCGGTGCGGCCGGCAGGGCCGCGTTCGGATGAGTCGTTGACATGGGACTGCCCCTGTTCGGATGGGTGGGGTTGGGTGGAAGCCGGCCGCCGCGATCGGGTGCGCGGCGGCGCCCGGTAGTCTGTATATCACGCCATTTAATGAGCGTACACACTATAAAATTGTCGAGTGTACGAAGCTCGAAAAGTGTCCCGCCGAAACCCGTCGTGCGGGTGGAATCCATTGTTTCACTAGGGGTTTCCATGAGGATCGGGAACGGTGCGTGCGGGTCCCGCGGGCCGGCATCGTCGCACTCGAATAGTGCGGATTCGCATGAAAATGAAGCGTACACATCATGAATTGTCGAGGCTTCACGTCATGCATCTTCCGTGCCCGCGCGGCGGCCGCCGGCGCGCGCGCGAGGCTTGCCGGACGAGGTGCGAGGCGGGGCGCGAGGCAGGGTTCGAGTCGTCCCTTGATCTGGTCGCGACGGCGCGCGGGAAGCTCGCGGAGCGCAAAAGTCGAGGGTGTACACTGCGTGTCTTTCGATTCCGGGCCGTCGGGCCGCCGCCGTTCATGCCGTCCTCCAAAGATTCCTACGACTTTCACGACCAGATCGGCCACCTGCTGCGGCGCGCCTACCAGCGTCACGTCGCGATCTTCCAGGAGGCGATCCCCGATTCCGACCTGACCGCCGCGCAGTTCGTCACGCTTTGCACCGTCAAGGAAAAGAAGGGCTGCTCGCTGAACGACATCGTCAAGACCACCGCGATCGACCAGGCCACCATCCGCGGCGTGGTGGAGCGGCTCAAGGCGCGCTCGCTGGTGGAAGTGCTGCCCGATCCGAGCGACGGCCGCAAGCTGGTGGTGCGCGCGAGCGCGGCCGGGCTCGCGCTGATCGATCGCACCGTGCCGTTCGCGCGGCAGGTGACCGAGCGCACCTACGGCGCGCTGAACGTGGGCGAGCGCGTCGCGCTGCAGTTCCTGCTCAACAAGATGATGGAAGGCGACGACGCCTGAGCGCCGCCGCGGCCTTTGCCGCCACCTCCGCCGTTTGCACAGCCGTTGATTGCTTCGCCGCGGGCGCCACGCCGGATCAGGGCCGCCCCGTCGGCGCGGCCGGCTGCGCGTCGAGCAGCTTGCCGGCCGCGCGCAGGCCCGCGCGGATCGTCTCGGGATTGAACGGCGGCGCGCAGAAGCGCACGCCGGTGGCGTCGAAGATCGCGTTGGCCAGCGCGGCCGGCCCCGGCACCGAGGCCGATTCGCCGGCGCCGAGCGGCGGCTCGCCCTGGCGCGGCATCAGCACCACGTCCACGGCCGGCAGCTCCGGAAACGTCAGGATCGGATAGCTGGCCCACTCGCGCGTCGCCACGCGGCCGTCGACGAAGCGCACACGCTCCTTCAGCGAGCGGCTCAACACCTGGATCACGTTGCCGTGGATCTGATGGCGCACGCCGTCGGGGTTGATCATCGTGCCGGTGTCCTGGCCCACCGTCACGCGCTCCACGCGGATCTCGCCCGTCAGGCGATCGACCACCAGATCCACCACCCATGCCGACCACGCCGCGCCGAAGCCGGGAAAGCGGCTGTGGACGTAGCGCGCGTAGGCGATGCCGCGGCCGCGCGCGAGGCGCGCCGGGTCGGCCGGCGCGGGCTCGGGCTCGGGCTCGCGCCGCGCCGCGCGGGACACCCAGCCGGCGCGCGTCGCGACCGCCTGCAGCAGTTCGGCCGCGCGCGTGTCGGACAGGTGGCGCAGGCGGAATTCGAGCGGATCGACGCCGGCCAGCGCCGCGCATTCGTCGGCGAACGCGTCGTGCGCGAACGAGTTCGGCAGCGCGGACACGCCGCGAAACCACGACGAGCGCACCAGCGGCGCGAGGTCGTCGCAGACGAAGCGGCGGTTCGGGCTCTCGTAGGGCGACACGGCGGTGCGGTCGCCCATCTCGAACACGCGCGGCACGACCGGCACCGTGCCGGTCAGCAGCGAGGCCAGCAGCGGCGCGTCGTTCGACGGATAACGCGTGGCGAAATCGTAGCCGAGCAGGCGGCCGTCGCGGCTCACGGTGCCGGTCACGTCGACCACCTGCGCCGTGCCCTTCGGCTCCCACAGATGTTCGTCGGCGCGCGTGAGCTGCACGCGCACCGGGCGGCCGACCGCGCGCGAGAGCAGCAGCGCGTCGCCGCAGACGTCGTCGGCGCCGTTGCGCCCGTAGCAGCCGGCCGCCTCCATCCGCACCACGTCGAGATCGGCCTCGTCGCGGCCCACCAGCGTGGCGAGGTCGTAGCGCAGCGTGACCGGGTTCTGCGTGCCCGACCAGACGGTGATGCGCCCGGCGCCCGGCGCGCGATAGTCGGCCAGCGCGCAGGACGGGCCGATCGAGCCGTGCAGCTGGTACGGCCAGACATAGGTGCGCGACAGCGTGAGCGCGCCCGGCGTCTCGCGCGCGGCGGCCACGTCGCCTTCCTCCAGCAGCGGGCGGCGCGTGGCCGGCGCGGCCTCGATCGCGGCGCGCGGATCGTCGAGCGAGGGCAGCGGCGGCAGCGGATGCCAGTTCACGCGCAGCTCGCGCGCCGCGCGCAGCGCCTGTTCCTCGCGCTCGGCCACCACGCCGACGAAGTCGCCGATCACCACCACCTCGACGATGCCGGGCAGGTGCGCGATCGACTCGCGCTCGACGCCGGCCAGCAGGCGGCCCACGAACGGGCCGCTGTCGAGGCCGCTGTAGGGCGGGCGCACCACGCGGCCGTGCAGCATGCCCGGCACGCGCATGTCGTGGACGAAGGTCGGCGCGCCGGTGGCCTTGGCGGGCAGGTCCACGCGCGGCGAGGCGCGGCCGATCACGCGATAGGTCGAGGGATCCTTGACGGGCGTTCGCGGCTCGAGTTCGAGCGCGATGCGCCGGCCGGCGACGAGTTCGGCGAACGCGAGGCGGCGCGGCGCGGCGGATGCGGGAGCGACGGCGTCGCCATCGTCGCCATCGCCATCATCCTTCACGAACACGCTGCCGCCGTCGGTGGCGAGCCGCGCGGCCGGCACGCCGAGCCGGTCGGCCGCGAGCGCGAGCAGGGCCTGGCGCGCCTGCGCGGCGGCCGCGCGCAGCGGCGTGGCCGAGATCTGGATCGTCGCGCTGGCGATGGTCGGCCCCTGGTTCGGCGTGGCCGCCGTGTGGCCCAGTTCCATGGCGACCTGCGCGGGCCGCAGGTCGAGTTCCTCGGCGACGATCTGGCCGAGCGAGGTGCGGATGCCGGTGCCGAGATCGACGTGGCCGTTGAACGCGAGGACGCGCCCGTCGTCGAGGATCGCGACGAACACTTCCGCCACCTCGGGCGTATACGACGACAGGCTGCCGGGCTGGCCGGCGGCCGGTTTGACGGGCGGCGCGGGGCGCCGGATCACCGTCAGGCAGCCGTCGCGGGCGAGCAGTTCGGAGCGGTTCACGAGCGTGGGTTCCGCGTGAGGGGTGGAGGGCGGTTCATCGCATGAACCGGCTTCGAGGCGCGGCGCGGGCTGGCGCCGACGCCGCGGCGCCGGCAGCCAGCAATCTAGACAGCCAAAACTCGCCGGTCAAACGGCGCGGCCGGCCAGTGAACCGCAACGGCAAACGGCAAACTCACCACCGCAATCCGTGGCAACGAACGAGCGTAACGAATCACGGCCGCCGCCAGCCGGCCCGGATCGTTTTCCCGCCGCGTTTTCTGGCAGCACGTCCGCTGGCAGCACGTCCGCCGGCGGTGCATCGCGCCCGGCGCATGCCCCCTGCAAACGTCCCGGCGCCAAAAAACTCAACGCGCGTCGGCGCGCGCCGCGTCGATCGCCGCGATCGCGTCGTCGAGCGGCATCACGGCCGCGTACTTCTGCGCCATGTCGAACAGGTTCGCGTCGTGCGGGCCGATCGCGCGGTCGCCCACGCAGTCGCTGAGCACGAACGGCCGGAACCCGAGCGACATCGCATCGACCACGCTCGCGCGCACGCAGCCGCTCGTCACGGCGCCGGCCACCAGCAGCGTGCGCACCGCGCGCTGCGTGAGCCACGGCGCGAGCTGGGTGCCGAAGAACGCCGACGGCACCTGCTTGCGCACCACCAGCTCGCCCGCGGCCGGCGTCAGTTCCGGCACGATCCGGCTCGCCGGATGATCCTCGGTCAGCGTCGCCATGCCGGGCACCTTCAGCGAGAACACGTTGTCGTCGCTGCCGTCGGCCGCGTAGACGATGCGGCTGTGCGCGACCGGCCAGCCGCGTTCGCGCGCGATCGCCAGCGCCCGCGTGGTGCGCGCGATCGCGGCCGCGATGTTGCCGCCGCCGAAGGTGGCCGGATCGGCGAAGCCGACCACCAGGTCGACGATCAGCAGGCCGACCTTGCCGGCCGGCGCGAGCGGCGTGCCGAAGCCCTGCTGGCGATAGACGCCGGCCTCGGCGTGGTCCGCGGCGGAATGAAGCGAGGAATTGGGTTGGCTCATGCGTGGCCTTCTCGTCAGGCGGATTGGTCGAGCACGCGGCCGTCGCGCACGACGGGCTCGCCGTCGAGCCGCACGGTGCAGTGGCGCAGCGGGATGTCGATGTGGCAGGTGGTGGTGCGGCTGCCGCCGCCTTCGTTGTTCGGCCCGAGCGAGAACAGGAAGTTGCCCTCGAACGCGCGCGCGTCCATGCCGATGGTGGCCTCGCGATCGTAGAGGCCGAGCGTGGACCAGCGCGCGCGCGGCTGCAGCCCCCAGCCGATGTGCGAGATCGCATAGCCTTCCGGATCGCCGAACGTCTCCATGTAGTCGCGCAGCAGCGCGGCATCCACGCCGCCCTCGATCTTCGTCGCGTAGCCGCCTTCCACGGTCAGCGTGATCGGCTCGGATACGTAGCGCTTCTGCGGCAGCAGGATGTCGCCGCGGTCGATCACGATGGTGCCGTGCGCGGTGCCGTCGTTCGGGTAGGTCAGCGCGAAGCCGCTCGGCCAGTGGTCCCAGCGGCCCGGCTCGTCCACGTAGCCGTATTCGGCGGTCGGCGGGAATTCGCCGAGCGGGCACACCAGCGCGGTGCCGGCGGCGGACGTGACGCGCATCTCGCGCGCGGCCCGCAGCTTCGCGGCGGCGGCCAGCACGCGCGTGCGGTCGGCCTCGGTCGGCACCATTCGCGCCAGCACCTCGGGCGGCTCGACCGCGAGCAGGATCCTGGTGCCCGACTCGAGGATCTCGTGCTGCTCGGGCGAGAACAGCAGCGTCATCAGGTCGAGCACCAGGTCGCTCGCCTTCAGCGCCGCGATCGCGGCATGGTTGCCGGTCAGCGGCGTGGTGCCGAGATAGGCCAGCGAATCGCGGCTGAACGCCTTCTCGCCGTTCACGGGCGGCAGGTCGAGGCGGTTGACGATCGCCCCCATCTGCTGGCTGGCGATCAGCGCGCATTGCAGCGTCTGCGGATGGGTCGAGGCACTGGTCAGGATCGTCACGGTCTGTCCCGCCTCGAGGCGGGACAGCGTCAGCACGCGCTTGAACGCGTCGATCAGTTGGGTGTCGTTGATCGGCATGGTCGGCTCCGGTCGAAAGGGGGCGGGGCGCTCAGGCGCGCGGCGGCACGAGCGGCGCGCCGAGGAAATCGCCGAACGCGGCGTAGAAGCCGGCCGCGTTGTCCCATGGAATCATGTGGCCGGCGTTCGGCACGCGCACGTGGCGCATCGCGGGCGTGGCGCGCTGCAGCTCGGCCACGTCCTCGTCGCGCACCACGTCGCCGCGCTCGGCCGTGATCAGCAGCGAGGGGACGGCCAGGCGCGCCGCGTCGGCGTGGAAATCGTCGCGGTGGAAACCGTCGTAGGAAGCAAGGATCGCGCGCTCGTCGCAGGTATGCAGCCACTCGGCGCGCAGCCGCAGTTCCTCGTCGGTCCAGCTCGGGCAGAACGCGCGCATGCCGTCGGCGTCGGTGCCGGCGCGCGCGAGCGCCATCGAATCGAGGTACCACGGCAGCTTGCCCGGATACTCGCGGCGGCCCGGTCCCGAGACGGGCGGATCGACCAGCACCACCGAGGCGAGCCCGCGCCCGATCCGGGTCGCCGCGCGCGCGGCGATGCGCGCGCCCATCGAGTGGCCGACCAGCGCGAAGCGTTCGAGCTCGAGCGCGGCGGCGAGCGCGGCGACGTCGTCGGCCTGCGCGTCGAGGCTGTAGTCGAGCGTGTCCGAGGCCGAGCTGAGGCCGCGCCCGCGCACGTCGACCAGGTAGGTGTCGAAGCCGGCGCCGAGCACCTCGCCGACGAAGCCCCAGGTGACGGCCGGGCTCGTGATGCCGGGGATCAGGATCACGGCGCAGCGCGCGGCGCGCTCGCCGCTCGCGCCGCCGTAGCGCAGGTAGTGCTGGCGAATGCCGTTGGCGGCGACGTTCGCGCCGTACAGGAAGGTGGAGGCGGTCATGGTCGGCTCCCGGTTCAGTAGGCGCCCGACAGCAGCGCGCCCGCGCCCGGCACGACCGGTTCGAGATCGAGTTCGCGCAGGATCGAGTAGGTGGTGGCGATCGCGGCCGTGATCACGGGCTTGCCCGTGATCGCCTCGACCTTCGCCACGGCCGGCAGCGACGGCATCTGCACGCAGGCCGACAGCACGATCGCGTCGGCGTCCTGGTAGGGCAGCGTCCTGACGATGTCGGGCAGGCGCGCCGGATCGTGGCGGCCCACGTCGAGGTTGTCGGGAATCTCGAGCGCGCGCCAGGCGATCACCTCGTAGCCCTCGTGGCTGATGTAGTCCACCACCAGCTCGGTCAGCGGCAGCATGTACGGCGCCACCACCACGATCTTCCTGGCGCCGATCACCTTCAGCGCGTCCACCAGCGCGCCCGCGCTGGTCAGTACCGGCGCCCGCGCGCCGTTCTCGGCCGTGTGGCGCGTCAGGCGCGCCTGCGAGACGCGGTGGTAGCCGCGGCCCATCGCCATGATCGCGACCAGGCACGCGTAGCCGAGCACGTCCACGCGCGCGTCCGACAGCTCCACGGCGCAGCGGTCCGACTCGGCGTCCATCGCCGCGAGCTCCTCCTTCACCACCTTCTTCATGCGCATCCGGCTCGAATGGAACGTGAAGCGCTCGGGGCGGATCGTCTCGCGCAGCCGCAGCATCGCGGGGATCTCGGTTTCCATCGTGGTGTTCGAGCTCGGCACGATCTGGCCGATGCGAAAGGTTCGAGTCATCTGGGGCTCCATGGCGGCAGGAAGCGGCAAGCGGCGCGCGGCCGGATTGCCGAATGTGCGCAAAGTCTAGCGTGTACGTTTTAATTTCACAACGTCTCAAAAATCTCGACCGGACTCGGGAAAACCCTTGTATTTAAGGCGTAAATCGCTGTTGAAGCATGACGGATCGTGGCCGGTTCCTCGAGGGAAAGTTTTTTCTTGTGCGAATATTTTGCAGTGTGTACGCTAGATTTAACCGTAACCCATCCGCCCGGCCGGCGTGCTGCCGCCGGCGCGCAGAACAGGAGATTCCGATGAAGCAACCCCGTATCGCGATCGTGGGCGCCGGCCTCGGCGGCACCGCCGCCGCCGCGCTGCTGCAAGGACGCGGCTACGACGTGCGGCTCTACGAGCAGGCACCGGCGTTCTCGCGCCTCGGCGCGGGCATCCACCTCGGCCCGAACGTGATGAAGATCATGCGCCGCATCGGCTGCGAGGACGCGCTGAACGCGATGGGTTCGCATCCGGATTTCTGGTACAGCCGCGACGGCCTCAGCGCCGAAGTGATGTCGCAGATCCCGCTCGGCGACTACGCGCTGAAGACCTACGGCGCGAGCTACCTGACCGTGCATCGCGGCGATTTCCACGCGCTGATGACCCAGGCGATCGCGCCGGGCACGCTGGTGTTCGGCAAGCGGCTCACGACGGTCGAGGACACCGGCAGCGAGGTGCGGCTCACGTTCGACGACGGCACCGTGGAGACGGCCGACATCGCGATCGGCGCGGACGGCGTGAACTCGCGGCTGCGCGAGCACCTGCTCGGCGCCGAGCCGCCGCGCTACACCGGCTACGTGGCGCACCGCGCCGTGTTCCCGGCCTCGCTGCTCGACAACAAGCCCTATGACATGTGCGTGAAGTGGTGGTCGGGCGACCGTCACATGATGGTCTACTACGTGACCGAAAAACGCGACGAGTACTACTATGTGACGGGCGTGCCGCAGGCCGAGTGGCCGGCCGGCGTGTCGATGGTCGACAGCAGCCGCGAGGAGATGCGCGAGGCGTTCGCCGGCTTCCATCCCGACATCCAGCATCTGATCGACGTGTCGCCGTCGATCACGAAATGGCCGCTGCTCGAACGCGATCCGCTGCCGCTCTGGAGCCGCGGCCGGCTGGTGCTGCTCGGCGACGCCTGCCATCCGATGAAGCCGCACATGGCGCAGGGCGCGGCGATGGCGATCGAGGACGCGGCGATGCTCGCGCGCTGCCTCGACGAGGTGGGCGTCGGTGATTACGGCAACGCGTTCGCGCTGTACGAGGCGAACCGCGCGGCGCGTGCCTCGAAGGTGCAGCTGGTCTCGCACAACAACACGTGGCTGCGCACCAACGAGGATCCGTCGTGGGTGTTCGGCTACGACGTGTTCGAGGTGCCGCTCGACGCGCCGGCCAGGGAATCGGCCGTGGCGGGCTGAACCGCGGCGCGGGGCCGGCTTCGGCTCGGGCTTTGGCCCGGCCGGAATTTCGGCGGGGTATAACGAAAAGCGCGCGGCGCGTGCCGCGCCTTCGCCTGCCGGCACGCGCGAGCCCGCGCGTGCCGGCGTATCGACGAATCGGGTCTGTCATGTCGCATTCCGGCCATCCCGCGGGACCGCTCACGCTCCGCGTCAACGGTGACGAGCGCCGCGTCCCCGACGCCGCGCCCGACACGCCGCTGCTGTTCGTGCTGCGCAACGATCTGGCGCTGAACGGCCCGAAGTACGGCTGCGGGCTCGGCCAGTGCGGCGCCTGCACCGTGCTGGTGGACGGCCTCCCGGCGCGCTCGTGCGTGGTGCCGGCCGGCGCCGCCCACGGCCGCGAGGTGACCACGCTCGAGGGGCTCGGCACGCTCGACGCGCTGCACCCGATCCAGCGCGCGTTCATCGACGAGCAGGCCGCGCAGTGCGGCTACTGCCTGAACGGCATGATCATGAGCGCCAAGGCGCTGCTCGATCGCGATCCGTCGCCCGACGACGCGGCGATCCGCGACGCGCTGCGTTTCAACCTGTGCCGCTGCGGCACCCATCTCGAGATCGTGCGCGCGGTGCAACGCGCGGCGCGTTACCTGCAACACGACGATGAACGATGAATCGACGGCGGCCGCGCTGGCGGCGAACGCGGCGCGGCCCGACGCTGCCGCGCCGCCAGCGCGCCGCGCCTGGGCCTATGGCTGGCCGGTGGCCGGCACCGAAGGCGACGCCGAAGCCAGGTTCGAGGTCGAGGCCGTGCTGTCCGCGCGCGCGACGCTCGCCAGCTGGCGCTATCGCGCGCGGCTGACGGCGGCGGCCGGCGCGCGCACGCTGCCGGTGTCGCCCGGCGGCCCGGCGCCGGCGCTGCCGTTCGTCTATCGGCATGCCGAACTCGCTGTCGAGATCGAGGATCCGGCGCGGCGCATGCCGGCGCAGGCCCATGTGTTCGCGCGCGAATCGGCGCTCGACGAATGCGCGGCCGAGTGGCGGATCGATCCGGTCGAGCTGCGGCTGCGCCAGCTCGATCCGGTGCGCGACGCCGGTGCGCACGAAGTGATCCGGATGGTGACCGAGCGCGCGGCGTGGCGCGTGCCGGGCGCCGCCCGGCCGTCGCCGGCCTCGCCGTGGCTGCGCGGGCGCGGCTTCGCGTTCGACGGACGCGGCGATCAGGCCGGCAACGCGCTAGACCCCGCGCTCGACACGCGGCCCGACTGGACCGCCTGGGTGGTCGATATCGACGTCGATCCGGCCACCGGCGACGTCGCGCTGCGCCGCGTGGTGGCCGGGCAGGGCACCGGCCGGCCCGGTTCGCCGGAGGCCGCGAGCCTGTCGGGGGTGCCGGCCGCGCGGCTCGCGGCGGCCGTCTCGCGCGTGCTCGGCGCGCGTCACGCGGCCCACCACGCGCATGACGAGACGGCGCCGGCCGACGGTTCGCGCGGCGCGCTCGCGCATGCGCTGCGGCGCGCGCAGCGGCCGGGCGAACTCGAGGCCGCGGTCGAGGCCATGGACGCGGCGGATGAACCCGCCGACCTCGACGAAGCCGAGCGCGAGCGCCTCGAACGCGCCGTGGCGCCGGCCGCCGCCGCGATCGCCAATGCGCTCTACGACGCCACCGGGGTGCGCTTTCGCGCCCCGCCGTTCGATACCGGCACGATCCGCGACGCGCTGGCCGCGCACGACCCGCGCGCCGTGCCGGCCGAACGCCGGCCGTCCGCCGCGCGGCGCTGGCGCCGCTGGCTGGCGGGCGGCGGCATCGGCGGCGTGGTGGGCGGCCTGATCGGGCTGGCCGGCGCGCTGCTGCCCGGCCCCGCGCCGATCGCGCCGCTGCCGGCCGGCAGCATGGGCGGCGCGCCGGTATGGAGCGCCGAGACGCTCGCACGCGGCCGGCTGGTCGCGCTGGCCGGCGACTGCGCGGTCTGCCATACGGCGCCGGGCGGCCGCACCAACGCGGGCGGCTTCCCGCTCGACACGCCGTTCGGCACGATCTATTCGACCAACCTCACGCCCGATCCCGAGACCGGCATCGGCAGCTGGTCGTACCCGGCGTTCGCGCGCGCGATGCGCGAGGGCATCTCGCGCGACGGCCGCCACCTGTACCCGGCGTTCCCGTACACGGCGTTCGCGAAGCTCAGCGAGGCGGACCTGCTCGCGCTCTACGCCTACCTGATGTCGCAGCCGGCCGTGAAAGCGGCGCCGCCGCCCACGCGCCTGCCGTTCCCGCTGAACCAGCGGCGCCTGGTGGCCGGCTGGAACTGGCTTTATCACGACCCCGCGCCGTACCAGCCCGATCCGCAGAAGTCGGTGCTCTGGAACCGCGGCAAATATCTGGTGGACGGCGCGGGCCACTGCGGCGCCTGCCACTCGCCGCGCAACGCGCTCGGCGCCGAGCAGGGCGGCTTCGCCTACCTGACGGGCGGCAGCGCCGAGGGCTGGGACGCGCCGGCGCTGGTGGCCGCCTCGCACGCGGCGCCCGTGCCGTGGACCGAGGACGCGCTGTTCGATTACCTGCGCACCGGCTTCTCGCCCGAGCACGGCGTGGCGGCTGGCCCGATGGCGCCGGTGGTGGCCGGGCTTGCCGAACTGCCCGAGGGCGACGTGCGCGCGATCGCGCATTACCTCGCGTCGCTGTCGCCGAAGGTGGACGAGGCGGACGCCTCCGCGGCCGCCGCCACGCGCGCGGCGGGGGCCGATCCGCTCGCCACGCTCGGCCTCGAAAACGGCCGGCGCGCGTTCGACGCGGCCTGCGCCGTGTGCCACGCGGCCTCGGGCGGCGTCGGCCACTTCGGCGTGCGGCCGCTGATGGGGCTCAACACCAGCGTCAGCCACGCGAACCCCGACAACCTGCTGCGCGTGCTGCAGAACGGCATCGCGCAGCCGGCCACGGCCGCGCTCGGCTACATGCCGGCGTTCCGCGACGCGTTCGACGATCGCCAGATGGCCGAGCTGGCCGCCTACATCCGCCAGCGCTACGCGCCGGACCAGCCGGCCTGGCGCGACCTGGAGGCGGCGTCGGCGCGGCTGCGCGCCGAGGGAGCGCCGCATTGAACGGCGGGCGCCGCGGGCCGCCGGCGGCGCGGAAGGCGCGGCGCCGGCGGATGCCGGGTGGCGCCGCACACCGCACGCCGGCGCGCCCGTGACGCAATGCCCCAGTACCTCAGTACAATGCGCGGATTCCGTCAACCGCCGTTCCTCGCGCCTTCCCGCCGCCGCCGATGCCGCTTCCGACCATACCGACCGCCCCGTTCTGCCCCGCCGAAGTGAAAGGCAGCATCACGATCGATGCGCGCGCATCGTGGTTCGCGAAGCTGCGCCGCTTCGCCGGGCCGGGCCTGCTGGTCGCGATCGGCTACATGGATCCCGGCAACTGGGCCACCGACATCCAGGCCGGCTCGCAGTTCGGCTACGCGCTGCTGTGGGTGGTGGCGTTCTCGAGCCTCGCGGCGATCTTCCTGCAGATGCTGGCCGCGCGGCTCGGCCTCGTCACCGGCCGCGATCTCGCGCAGGCCAGCTACGAGCGCTACGGACCGTTCGGCAAGTGGCTGCAGTGGGTGACGGCCGAGATCTCGATCATCGCCTGCGACATCGCCGAGGTGCTCGGCTGCGCGCTCGCGTTCAAGCTGCTGCTCGGCGTGCCGGTGGCCTGGGGCATCGTGCTGACCGCGCTCGACACGGTGATCGTGCTCGGACTGCAGGGCAAGGGCTTCCGCCAGATCGAGGCGATCGTGCTGGGCCTGATCGGCACCATGGCGGCCTGCTTCGTCGCGCAGGTGGCGATGGTGCCGCCCGACTGGCACGCGGTGGCCGCGGGCCTCGTCCCCGGCGATCCGGGCCACGACCGCAAGGACGCGATCGTGCTGGCGCTCGGCATCATCGGGGCCACCATCATGCCGCACAACCTCTACCTGCATTCGTCGGTGGTGCAGACGCGCCGCGTGGTGGGCGGCGCGGGCGGGCCGATCCGCGACACGCTCGCGATGGTGCGCGTCGACACCTGGGTCTCGCTGCTGGTCGCGATGTGCGTGAACGCGGCGATCCTGATCCTGGCCGGCGCCGCGTTCCATGCCGCCGGGCACACCGGCGTGACCGACATCGAGCAGGCCTACCAGCTGATCACGCCGCTGGTGGGCGGCGGCGCCGCGGTGCTGTTCGGCATCGCGCTGCTGGCCTCGGGGCAGAGCTCGACGCTGACCGGCACGATCGCCGGGCAGGTGATCATGGACGGCTTCCTGCAGGTGAAGATTCCCTGCTACCAGCGCCGGCTGATCACGCGCGCGCTGGCACTGGTGCCGGCGCTGATCGGCGTGCTGGTGCTCGGCGACGGCGCGGTGGGCAAGCTGCTGGTGTGGAGCCAGGTGCTGCTGAGCCTGCAGCTGCCGTTCGCGATGTGGCCGCTGATCCGCTCGGTCAGCGACGACCGGCTGATGCAGGGCAATGCGATCGGCTGGCCCGCGCGGCTGTTCGCGTGGCTGCTGTTCGCCGTGATCGGCGGCACCAATCTGCTGCTGATCACGGGCGTGATCGGCTGAGCGGGCAGGGCGCGGCGGCCTGCCGCGCCTCCCTGGCGCTGCGGTATGCTGCGGGTTCCGCCGCCGCATGCCGGCTCGCGCCATGCGAGGCCGAGCGCCGGCGATCACAAAAAGGAGCGTGAGAAGATGACGGAGATGGTCGATTGCGTCGTGATCGGCGCGGGAGTGGTCGGCCTGGCGGCCGCGCGCGCCGGTGCGCGACGCGGCTGGGAGACGGTGATCGTCGAATCGGAAACGATGATCGGCACCGGCACGAGTTCGCGCAACAGCGAGGTGATCCATGCCGGCATCTATTACCCGGCCGGCTCGCTGAAGGCGCGGCTCTGCGTCGAGGGGCGCGAGCAGCTTTATGCGTTCTGCGAGGAAAACCAGGTGCCGCACCGGCGCAGCGGCAAGCTGATCGTGGCCGCCGAGGAGGCGCAGCGCGGCACGCTGGCCGACATCGAGGCGGCCGCGCGCGCCAACGGCGTGACCGACCTGCGGCGCCTGAGCGGCGACGAGGCGCGTGCGCTCGAACCGGCCCTGCGCTGCGTGGCGGCGCTCGAATCGCCGTCCACCGGGATCGTCGACAGCCACGCGCTGATGCTCGCGCTGCTCGGCGACGCCGAGCGCGCCGGCGCCGTGATCGCGTACCGTTCGCCCGTGATCGGCGGGCAGGTGCTGCACGACGACGGCGGCGGCACCGCGATCGAACTCGAGGTGGGCGGCGCCGAGCCGATGACGCTGCGCGCGCGGCGCGTGGTGAACGCGGCCGGGCTCCACGCGCAGACCGTGGCCGGCGTGCTGCGCGGGCTGCCGCCCGAATCGGTGCCGCGCGCACGCTACGCCAAGGGCAATTATTATTCGCTGTCGGGCCGCGCGCCGTTCTCGCGGCTCATTTATCCGGTGCCGGAGCCGGGCGGGCTTGGCGTCCACCTGACGCTCGATCTCGCCAACCAGGCGCGCTTCGGCCCCGACGTGGAATGGATCGACTCGATCGATTTCCGCGTCGATCCGGCCCGCGCGGTGCGCTTCTACGATGCGATCCGCACCTACTGGCCGGGGCTGCCCGACGAAGCGCTGCAGCCGGCCTACGCCGGCGTGCGGCCGAAGCTGGCTGAGCCGCCGGGCGGCGTCGACGATTTCGTGATCCAGTCGGCGCGCTCGCACGGCGTGGCCGGCCTCGTCAACCTGTACGGCATCGAGTCGCCGGGGCTGACGGCCTCGCTCGCGATCGCCGGACAGGTGATCGCGGCGCTCGATGACGACGCACGGTGACGGTCAACCCAACATCAACCACGAAAGGACGACGATGATTCACGAGATGGCGAGGATCGAGGTGCAGGCGGGCAAGGAAGCGGAATTCGAGGCCGGCGTCGAGCAGGCGGTGCCGCTGTTCCTGCGCTCGCGCGGCTGCATCGGCGTGGAGCTGCACCGCACCGTGGAGCGGCCGGCCGAATACCTGCTGCTGGTGCGCTGGGAAACGGTCGACGATCACATGGTGCATTTCCGCGAGTCGGAGGAATACCAGGCCTGGCGCGCGCTCGTCAGCCCGTTCTTCGCGGCGCCGCCGTCGGTCTGCCACACCGAGATCAAGGTCGGGCCGGCCACGCGCGCCTGACCGATCCTGCGCGCGGCGGCCGGGCTCGCGGCTGCCGCGCGGCACGCGCATGACCCGTCATCGGGCCGTTGCCAGCGGTGCCGGGCCTTGCACCCGCGTTCCCGAGCGATTCCGCCTCAGCCCGTCTTCAGCCTGAAGACGCGATTCTTCTCCAGCGCCCCCGCCGTGTAGGCTTTCCCGTCCGCCTTGCCGCCGTCCGCCGTCGCGGGCCGCAGGTGCTCGTCGTCGAGCGCCGGGCCGGTGTAGCGCCCGCGCGGCCGGATCACGCGGCCCACCCGCAACTGCTCGATGCCGTGCGCGAGCAGGCCGACGCTGCGCGCGATCGAGAACAGCCCGAACGCCGCGTCGTCCGGCAGCCCCAGCTGCGCCGCGAGGATCGCCAGCGCGACGTCGATGTTGGGCTTGAGGCCCGTCAGCGCGGTGACCCTGTCGATGAACGCGCCCAGTTCGCGCGGCGGATCGAGCCGCGCCAGCAGCGCCTGCGCGCGCGGATCGCCGTCGGGGTAGAGGTGGTGGCCGAAGCCGGGGATCGGGATCGCCGAGCCGAGATGATGGCCGACCACGTGCTCGGCGCCGAGCCGCGCGACGTCGTCGAACATGGCGCGCACGCGCCGCGAGGCGTCGCCGTGCAGCGGGCCGGACAGCGTGGTGAGGCCGGTCAGCAGGCAGCCGGCGAGCGGCGCGCCGGTGGAGGCGGTGATGCGCGCGGCGAAGGCGGAACTGGTGACCTCGTGGTCGGCCACCAGCACCATCGCGCGGCGGATCAGGTCGGCGCCGGCCGCGTCCTGCCCCCAGCCGGCCGCCAGCCGCTCATGGGTCCCGCGATGCGCGCCGTGGCCGTTCGCGCCGAACGCGAGCGACACCACCGCGACCAGCCGACCCGCCTCGGCGTGCAGCGCGCTGTCGAGGCGGCCGAGCGTGGAATGGCCGTGCGCGGCCAGTGCGGCCAGCGCCGTGAACGCGCGGCTGCGGCCTGGTTCGCCGTCGGGCGGCGCGGCGTCGGCGAACGCGAAGGCCACCGGCGTCGGCGAATTCCACAGCAGCGCGGCGGCGTCTTCCAGCGTGGCATGTTCGGCCAGCGCGATGCAGTCGCGGCCGCGATACCAGGGCCGTCCCTTCGAGAAGGTGGTGAGGCCGCTGTAGATGCACGGCTCCGCGCCGAAGATCGTGCCGGCCGCGAGCGCGGCGCGCTTGCGGCCGACCTGCTTCCTGCGGCACAGCGCGATCACGTCCTCGGCCCGGTAGAGGCTGCGGCGCGGGTCGTGCGGGTCCGGCATGACCGCGATGCTGCCGCGGCTCGCGTAGGCATAGACGGTCTGCGCGCGCACGCCCAGTTGCCGGGTGGCTTCGGCCAGGGTGATCCAGTTCGACATGACGGGCTGCCTCGATGCAGGAAACGGCATGCCGGCTGCGTACCGGCATGCCCCGACTATAGACCGCTTTCAGCTGAACGCCATCTGCGCCGGGCGCCGTTCGAGCACCTCGACGAGGATCTCGCCCGGCGCCTTCACGAAGCAGCCGCGCACGCCGGCGCGGATCGGCTGGATCGGCGCGACGACCCGCGCGCCCGAGGCGAGCAGGTGCGCGAAGGCGGCGTCGAGATCGTCGACGCATACGCCGATGTGGTCGATGCCCTGGCGCGGCGCCGCGCCATCCGGCGTCGCGGCGCCGGGCTCGGCGAGCGGCGTGATGAACAGGTTGATGGTGCCGATGCGCAGGTCGACGCGTCCCGGCCGCCGCACGATCTCGGCGTTCAGGCAGCGCGCGAACCAGGCGGCGGTGGCCTCGGCGTCGGCCGAGCACAGTTGCAGGTGATCCCAGGAGAATTCGATCATGGTGAGTGGCGTAACAGGCGGGTTCAGAGTTCGATGCGCGAGAGCTTGCCGAGCAGCACCGAGTACGACAGCGTGCCGACCAGGCAGATCGCGCCCATCAGGTTCAGCGCCCAGAAGAAGTTGCCGGTGTGCTGGGTGACGTAGCCGATCATCAGCGGCGTGGTGACGGCCGCGATGTTGGCCGCGAGGCTCGTGATGCTGCTGGTGAGCCCGACGTACTGCTTCGGCGCGATCTCCGAGACGGCCGCCCACGACATCGAGCCGATGCCCTGCGCGAAGAACGCCACGGTCAGCACCGCGATCACCACCGCGTTCGACTGCACGAAGTTCACCAGCATGATCGAGGCGCCGAGGAACGTGCCGATCATCAGCGGCGCCTTGCGCGCGGCCGACACCGACACGCCGCGGCGGATGCAGAAGTCCGACAGGAAGCCGGCCAGCAGGATGCCGAGCGTGGCGCCCACGAACGGCAGCGCCTGGAAGAAGCCCACCTTGATCATCGACATGTGGCGTTCCTCGACGAGGTAGGTCATGAACCAGGTCGTGAAGAACACCAGCAGCGTGTTGTTGCAGAACTTGCCGAGGCAGATCGCGAGGATCTGGCGATAGCCGAGCAGGCGCAGCGCCATGCGCCAGTCGAAGCGCTCGCGCGGCTTGCCCGCCCTCGTCGCGACCGGGCGGCCCTCGTTGATGTGCTGCAGCTCGGCCGCGTTGGCCGAGGCATGTCGCGACGGGTCGCGATAGAGCCGGAACCAGATCGCGCTGAACACGATGCCGAAGCCGCCGGTGGCGAAGAACACCGCGCGCCAGCCGAACGCGGTCGAGACCCAGAGCAGCAGCCCCGCGAACAGCGGCGTGCCGATGTACTGGCCCATCACGTAGACGCTGGTGGCGAAGCCGCGCTCCTGCACCGGGAACCACAGCGTGACGGCGCGCGCGTTGGACGGGAACGCCGGCGCTTCGAGCGCGCCCATCGCGAGCCGCGAGCCGAGCAGCATCCGGTAGCCCAGCGCCATGCCCTGCGTGAGCGTGGCGAGCGACCAGCCGAGCAGCGACAGCGCATAGGCCGCGCGCGAGCCGAGCACGTCGGCGAGGATGCCGGCCGGCAGCAGCGCGACCGAATAGGCCGCGCCGAACGCGGCGAACAGCTCGCCCATCTGCACGCGCGTGAGGCCGAGTTCCTTCGACAGCGCGGGGGCGACGATGCCGAGCGCGGAGCGGTCGACGTAGTTGAGGATGGTGGCCACCAGCAGCATCGAAAGGATGAAGTAGCGCACCCGCGTGCGCCGGGCGGCGCTGGCCTGGGCGGCGTGGTCGTGCAGCGGGGCCTGCCGCGATTCGGCGATTCTCATGTCTGTCTCCTGATCGTGGGCCGGATCTTGTTGTTATGGCTCCGGCCGGGGGCGGGTCAGCCGCGGCCGACGAACGGCATCGCACTGGCCATGATGGTCATGTTGAGGATGTTCGCCTCGAGCGGCAGCCGCGCCATCTGCACCACGGCGTCGGCCACGTGGGCGACGTCGAGGCGCGGTTCGGGCGCGAGCCGGCCGTCGGCCTGCAGCACGCCCTGGTTCATCCGCTCCGTGAGCGAGGTGGCGGCGTTGCCGATGTCGATCTGGCTGCAGGCGATGTTGAAGGGCCGCCCGTCCAGCGCGAGCGACTTCGTGATGCCGAGTACCGCGTGCTTGGTGGCCGTGTAGGCGATCGTGTTGGGGCGCGGCGCGTGCGCCGAGATCGAGCCGTTGTTGATGATCCGGCCGCCCTGCGGCGCCTGCCGCCGCATCAGCCGCCACGCGGCGCGCGCGCAGAGGAACACGCCCGTCAGGTTGGTGGCCACCACGTCGTTCCAGAACGCGAGCGTGTAGTCGTCGAGCGGCACCGCGCCGGCGTTGCGGCCGGCGTTGTTGAACAGCACGTCGAGGCGGCCGAACTCGCGCTCGAGGTGGGCGAACGCGTCGTTGACCGAGCTTTCGTCGGCCACGTCGGCGGGCACCGCGAGCGCGCGGCCGCCGGCCTCGGCGATCATCGTGCGCGTCTCGTGCAGCGCCTCGGCGCGGCGCCCGAGCAGGGCCACCGTGAAGCCCGCGCGGGCCAGCGCCACGGCGCTCGCGCGGCCGATGCCGGAGCCCGCGCCGGTCACCGCGGCGAAGCGCGGGGGCTGCGGTTGCGTGTCTTGTTGCGTGCTGGGTCGCATGGCTGGTTCTCGTTCCCGGGCTGATGGAGATGCGAACAGAATTGCACCGGCCCGGAATGCGCGGCAATCTTGATTCTGTCAATCAACATGCGAGGGCCTGCCGCGAGGGGCCGGCCTCAGGGTTTTCCTGACTCCTTGCGAGGCGGGGCGGGAATGGCGCAGGCCGCCGCCGGGGTGCCGGGCGTGCCGCCGGATGTTGATTGATTCAATCAACATTGACCCGTGGCGGACCCGCTTCGTAGGATGTGGCCGAATTCAGACCCGAGGAACCCACCATGTCCGATTCCCCCATTCCGCGCCTGCTCGTCGCAAGACGGATTCCCGCCGCCGTGGCCGCCCGCGCCAAACGCGAATTCAACGCCTTCGTGACCGAGGCGGACATGGACAGCGCGTCCGTGGTCGACTTCTGCCATCGGTACGCGGTGCCGGCGGTGCTGGTCGGCAAGAAGTCAGGATTGCAGAAGGAACACGTCGACGCGCTGCCGCCGACCGTGAAGATCATCGCCAACGCGAGCGCCGGCGTCGATCACATGGACGTGGCCGCCGCCCGCGCGCGCGGCATCGCCGTGACCAACGCGCCTGACGCGCTGACCGAATGCACGGCTGATTTCACGATGCTGCTGGTGCTGGCGGCCTGCCGGCGCGCGTCCGAATACGAGCGGATCGTGCGCGCCGGCTGGGGCAGGTCGTTCGGCATGACCGAGATGCTCGGCACGCGCGTCCACGGCAAGACGCTCGGCATCGTCGGCTTCGGCCGGATCGGGCGCGCCGTGGCGCGGCGCGCGCGCGGCTTCGGGATGCGCATCGCCTACACCGACCGGCAGCGTGCCGAGCCTGCGGTCGAGGCGGGCGCGACCTTCCACGCGAGCCTCGACGCGCTGCTGCCGCATTGCGAGGTACTGACGCTGCACGTGCCGGGCGGCGGCGCGCCGCTGATGACGGCGCGCGAATTCGCGCGGCTGCCGAAGGGCGCGGTGTTCGTGAACGCGGCGCGCGGCGGGCTGGTGGATGAGAACGCGCTGCTCGACGCACTCGGCTCGGGGCATCTGTTCGGCGCCGGGCTCGACGTCTATCGCAACGAGCCGAACATCGACGCGCGCTTCGCGGCGCTCGACAACGTGTTCCTCACGCCGCACATGGCCAGCGCGACGATCGAGACGCGCGACCAGATGGGCTTCACCGCGCTCGACAACGTGGCGGCGGTGCTGGCGGGCGAGGCGCCGCCGAATCCCGCCTGAGCCCGCGCGGCGCATGGCGGGCAGCCGGCGGCGGGCCGGACCCCGAAGCCCTGCCGCCGCCCGTGTGGCACGGAAGCGAAGACCCGGTTGCGTCGCTGACGGACCGGGTTTTTTTCATGGAGCCGGCACGGCGAAACAGGCCGAGGAGTCACGGATTTTCCATGGGGACGTGCGGCGAGGCATTCGATTCCGCCGCCGAGTACGAGGCGACACCTCACGGGGCCTGCGGCGTCGCCGGGAAAGCAGCGGCAAATCAAGCCGCCGTTCGGGAGCGGACCACAAGGCGTGACGCGAATCAACGTCGGCACGGTCGAATCTGTCAGATTTTCCGGATCGGAAAAACGTGAACGCCCGGACGGGCCTGCGTTCGAAGGGGCCGGCGATGCCGCCGCGACGGCGTCGCCGTTCGCGGCCCGGCTGGTGGCCGAGCGGCGAACGGCGCAGTCGGGCCGCTTGCATGGAGGAACAGGGAAATGAAACGAAGCAGATCGGCGGGGTGGGCATGATGCATCGCGACAGGATTCCGATGGCGCGAATCGGCGCGGCATGGCGCCGGCCGTGGCGCGTGTTCGCGCTGCTCGTGCTGCTGGTGGCGTCGCGGCAGGCCCTGGCGCAGTTCACCTGTACCGGTACGGCCGAGGTCATCCAGGTGCCCATGCAGTTCCAGATCACGGTGCCGAGGGATGCGCCGGTCGGCACCGTGCTGGGTACGTGGGCAAGCACGCCGGCGGACACCGGCTATTTCTCGTGCACGAAAGAGGTTACGGGATCGTCCGGTACGGGATTCGAGCCACTCTCGCTGACGAAGTCCGGATTGACGATTCCGGCTCCCGACGGCGTGAATCTGACGGTCTGGAATACCAACGTGGCCGGTGTCGGTCTCGCGATCGAGGTGCGCACCTACGCGAACATCTGTGGCTGGACCGGCTGGCGCGACCTCGGAACCCCCGACACGAACTGGTATCCGTCGCCGTGGGCGGGGGTGCCGTGCAACGGGGCAGGCACCATCACGAACGGCGGGCAGGTGAGGGCTGCCTATGTGAAAACCGGACCGATGCCGGGCGGCGCGACGCCCAGCGTGGTGATGCCGGGCATTGCGCTCAAGGCCGCGTCGATGACGAGGCAATCGGCCAGCAATCCCTACCTTCCGGACCTGTCGATCGCCAAATCGTTTGCGATCTTGCCGGCCGCGATCTTCGTGAGGGCCTGCACGACGCCGGATCTGGTCAATGTCGATCTGCACACCCACTGGCTCTCGGAGTTCAAGGGCATCGGCTCGGCGACACGCCCGGTCCCGTTTTCCGTGACCTTGACCAACTGTCCCGCCGGGCTCGCCAAGATCCAGTATCAATTCATCCCGGTCAGCCCCGTGCTCGATGCGGCCAACGGCGTGGTCGCGCTGGCGATCGGCTCGGGGGCAACCGGCGTCGGCCTGCAATTGACGGACGCCGATGGCTATGCGTTGAAGTACAACACCACCTATACGCTCGCCGGTTACAACCCGTCGGCGGGCGGCTCTTACTCGATCGGGCTCAACGCGGCCCTGTTCCAGACGGCGGAAACGGTAACGCCGGGCAGCGTGATCGGACTCATGACGTTCACGATGATCTATCAGTGACGCGCCGTGCCGGTTCGGGCCGCCGCCGGCTGGCGTGCCGGCGGCGGCGATGCGCTCGAGATCCCCGAGAGCGGGCGCGATGCCGCGATCGATTTCCACCGGCGCCGGCTCGGCTTCGGGATCGCCGCATCCCGCCAGGCGGCCGGCACCTTCCTGCGCTGCGAGGCGGGCGGCGCGCGCCACGGGCTCGTGCTCGGCGAGCGCGCGAACCGGTCCGGCGTGGACAGCGCGACGTTCGAGTTGCGCGAGGCCGCCGGACTGACGACCGGCGTCAATTTCACGGGCGCCCAAGGCTGGCGCCGCGCGCCGCGCCGAACGCGATCGTGGCGGGTGAGCCGCCATCGCGGCTTCGACGCGCCGTGCGGCGGCCGCTTCGAATACGCGATCGAGCCCGGTGACGGCCACGGCGCCGCGCGGTATCGCGAACTGTCGGCGCGGCAGGACGGGCCGCGGACGACGGGCTGGCGTACCGAGTTTCCGCCGTGCTTGCCGCGATTCGGCGGCAGGTGCCCGACACCCAACCCGCACGCAACCCACGACACCCAGCCGGCACGCGCGCAGCGGGCGACCGCAGGGCCCGCCGCGTCGCCCCCGAGGCGGGCCGCCGGCCGCTCAGAGTTCGGTGTCGTGCGCGCCGAGCAGCGCGGCGGCCACGCCGATCACGAGCGGCAGGTCGTCGTCGTCGGCCCGCAGGTTCGCCTCGGCGTCGAGTTCGTCCTCGATGCCGCGGCGCCCGGCCAGCCGCGGCAGCGTGGCGAGCACGGCGGGATCGTGGCGCGCGCGCAGGCCCGGGTCGCCGAACGCGCGCGCCTCGATCGCGAGCAGCATGCCCCAGCTCGGGCCGCGCAACTCGCCGAACGGGCTGCCGCGGCGCGGGCCGAACGCGCGCCGCGCGAGCGCGACCAGCGTCTGTTGCAGGTCCTGCTGGGCGAGATGGCGTGCGCGGTCGGCGGCCATCTGCTCGAGTTCGTAGTCGTCGACCATCCAGTCGGCGTCGGGGCGCGCGCCGGCTTGGCTGATCGGGCTCGGTTCGGACATCGTCGTCATCGGAAGACCTCATGGGGTGATCTGGTACTGTAAATATATACAGTCTTTTTGCCGCATGCAATCGGTCGTGAGCGGGAAATTCGGTGACGGGGGCGAGCGGCCGGGCGCCGCAAGCTGGGGCGGGCAGAGCGATTGCGTCGGACGAGCGTCGTGGCGGGATGGAATTCGGGCCGGCGCGGCACGCGTCAGGCGAAGCGCCATCCCGCGTGATCGGCGGCGAACGGCACCGGCGCGATCGTCGCGGCCGGCGAGGGGGACTCGCGCATCATGCGCCGCGCACGCCATCCGCCTTCGCGCGCATCTCGGCGAGGCGCGACCCCATGCGTTCGATGCCATGCACGTCGGCACGCTCGCCCACGCTCGCCTCGACATCCCGGTCCGGCGCGAAGTCGAGCCGGGCATGGCGGTCGTAGAGGATGTCGACCAGCCAGACGAGCCGTTGCAGCGTGTGTCGCGGCGTGTGCGCGTCGAGCGCCGCGTCCACCACGATCACCACCTCGAAGCGCGCGGCCAGATCGAGATAGTCGAGATGCGAGCGCGCCTGCCCGCACAGCGCGTCGAACCCGCAGAGCAGCACGCGCGTGCCCGTGGCGTGCGCGACGAGCGGGCGCCCGGCGAGATCCACGCGCGTGTCGGTCTCGCGCACGCTGTCGCCATGGCGCGCGAACAGCGCGCGCAGCCAGGCCGCGCGATCGGCCGGAGACCGTGCCTCCGGCATCGGCTCGTACGGCGCGGCCACCGCGTTCGCGAGCGCCGCCGGCGCGCGCCGATAGTCGATCGGCCCGTCGAACGCGAGCGCGATGCAATGCGTGTGCAGCAGCGCGATGCTGGCCGCGAAGCGATGATGGAACTCCGGGTCGGGCAACAGCGCGCCGGGCGCCATGTTCGAGGTGAAGATCAGCTTCACGCCGCGCGCGATCGCCACGCGCAGCAGCGCGGCGAGCATCAGCGCGTCGGCGATGTCGTTGACGTGGAACTCGTCGAACCAGAGCAGCGTGGCGTCGCCGAGCCACTGCGAGAGCGTCTCGCCGAGCTTGTCGCCGGACGGCGGCGCGGCCACCAGCAGCCGGTTCACGTCGCGCAGGAACGCATGGAAATGCGTGCGCGCGCGCGGGCCGGGCCACGCCTCGTGGAACAGCGCGGCGAGCAGGCTCTTGCCGCGCCCGGGCGGCCCGTAGCAATAGGCGCCGATGATCTCGGGCGGCAGCGCGCCGCCGAGCAGGCGGTCGAGTTCGACGGCGCGGGCATGCTGGTTCGCGTCGAGCGTCAGCGCGCGGCGGTCGAGTTCGGCGCTCAGCCAGCGGGGCAGGTCGGGCATTGGATCGGTAGGCGTGAGGGGTGGGCCGCGAGGTGGCGTCAGTCTGCCATCAATCCGTCACGAACGGCGCGCGGCGCGGATCGATGCTGGCGCCGGCAATGATGATGCGATGGCGAACCCCACGCCGGTTCGATCGACGATGACGCCATCGTGGCAGCGCTGAAAATCGCCTGAGGGACGGGGCCGAAAACAACCGCTGCGCAGCTCGGCGCGGGCACGCCGCGTGCGCGAATCGCGTGCCGTAGCGACGCGATGTACGGCAATGCGATGCGCGTCTCGCGTGGCGTCCGGCGCGTGTTGACAGGGGCAATTTGACCATGTCGAATGCAGCGCTACGAGAATCAGAGAGAGGGCTAGATGGCCGCGATGGATCTTTTTCGCTCGCGTCGCGAGTCTGTCATCAAGGCGCCGCAACCAGCGCGCACTCCGGCCGCCGGCCGCGCGTCGGCACCGGTCGGTCGGTGCGTCGCGGTGGGTCGTGCATCACGGCGGGCCGTTCATTCTTTCAGCGTCATTTGACGCAAGTTCCCTGGCTGGCAAGCGGATCGGGCGATCGTGCCGATCCGGTCCATTCGTACCCGCGTGTCGCGCGTGCCTTGCACGCCGACGCGCCGGCACGCCCGCGCGCGGCGTTCGCGCGCCCCAATGCGCACTCTCGTTTGGCAGGACAGATCCATGGACAGACTCTCCCGGGACGCGGCCCGCACGGCCGATCGCGCCGAGACCCCGCGGGACGGCGCGGCCGTTGACATCGCCGATGACGCCGCCGATCGCACCATCGATAACCGCGTCGACGCCGCCGCCGCGTTCCGGCGCCTCGACCACATCGCGCTCGCGGTTCGCGATCTCGAGGCCGCCGTGCACCTGTTTCGCGACGTGCTCGGCTTCGCGCTCAAGCGCCGCCTGCAGATCAAGGGCGCGCGCACGGGCATGCATTCGGCCGAGATGGAGCGCAACGGCATCCGCTTCGTGCTGTGCCAGGGCACCGAGCCCGAATCGCAGGTCTCGCAGCTGATCGAGCACTTCGGCGTGGGCGTGGCCCATGTCGCGCTCGAAGTGGACGACGTCGAGGCGGCCGTCGGCACGCTGCGCTCGCGCGGCCTGTCGTTCGACACCAGCGTGATTCGCGGCAACGGTCTCACGCAGGCGTTTTCCTCGCGCTGCGCGAACACCGGCATGAGCTTCGAGCTGATCCATCGCAACGGCGAGGCCGGCTTCCTGGAGGACAACGTGCAGGATCTGTTCGAGCAGCTCGAGCAGTCGGGCAAGTATTGATGAACGCGCCGGGGCCGTGGCGTGTGGCCCGTGGCCGGCGGATTTCGAAAGGATAAGAGCGATGGATCGACTTCAGATCCAGCACCGGGCGCTGGATAACTGCCCGGACGCGGTGAGCGTGTTCAGCCGCGTGTTCCTGCCGTCCAGGAGCAGGTTCCTGCTCGAGAGCAGCGTGGTGGTGCCGGGCTTCTCGCGCTTCACGTTCATGGGCGATGCGCATGGGCCGTTGGGCGAGACCATCACCTACGAGCTGGCCACGCGCGAGGCCACCATCGAGCGCGGCGGCACGCGCCGCACGCAGCGCGTGACGGGCCTGTTCGACCTGCTCGCGGCGAACCTGGCGGCGCGCCGGGTCGAGGCGCCCGCCGCGCTGCCGTTCGGTTTCGATCTCGGCTACGCGGGCGTGTTCGGCTACGAGCTGAAGGGCGAGACCGGCGGCTCGGCGGCCTGGCGCTCGGACACGCCCGACGCCGCGTTCGTGTTCGCCACGCGCCTGATCGTGATCGACCATATCGAGCGCAAGACCTGGCTGCTGCATCTGGGCGAGGCCGACGACGCGCGGCGGCATGCCGAGGCCGAGGCGTGGTTCGACACGGTCGAGGCCGAACTGCGATCGCTGCCGGGAACCGGGGGCGAGGCCGCGCCCGCGCCTGCCGGCACCGGGCAGGCCGGAGCGAAGCCGCGCGCGCGGCTGTCGCTCGCGGAGGTGGAGGCGTGGATCGCGCGGCACGCCGCGATGCGCCACGACCGCCCGAGCTACATCGCGAAGATCGGCGAGGCGCTGGCCGAGATCGTCAACGGCGAGAGCTACGAGGTCTGCCTGACCAACCTGATCACGTTCCCGTTCGCGGGCGCGCCGTTCGATCTGTACCGCGCGATGCGCGAGCTGACGCCGGCGCCGCACGCGGCCTATTTCGAGGTGGACGGCTTCTCGCTCGTCAGCGCCTCGCCCGAGCGTTTCCTCAGCGTCGATCGCGACGGCCATGCCGAGGCCAAGCCGATCAAGGGCACGCGCCCGCGCGGCCGCACCCCCGACGAGGACGCGGCGCTGGTCGCCGAGCTGCGCGCGAGCGAGAAGGATCGCGCCGAGAACCTGATGATCGTGGACCTGCTGCGCAACGATCTCGGCCAGGTCAGCGAACTCGGCTCGGTCCACGTGCCGAAGCTGTTCGACGTCGAGACCTACTCGCACGTCCACCAGCTGGTATCGACCATCCGCGGCACGCTCAAGCGCGGCGTGTCGGCCGTGGACTGCCTGCGCGCGGCGTTCCCGGGCGGCTCGATGACGGGCGCGCCGAAGAAACGCACGATGGAAATCATCGACCGGCTCGAGGCCGGCCCGCGCGGCATCTATTCGGGTGCGCTGGGCTGGTTCGGGCTGTCGGGCGCGTGCGATTTCAACATCGTGATCCGCTCGGTGACGATCCACGACGGCCGCGCGCGGCTCGGCGTGGGCGGCGCGATCACGGCGCTGTCGGACCCGACCGAGGAGTTCGACGAAACCATCGTGAAGGCGCGCGGCGTGATCGAGGCGGTCGAGCTGCTGGCCGCGCGCGAGGCGGGTGCCGCCGACCCGATCGCCGAAACCAGTATCGCCAGCGCCTGATCCGGCGGCCCCGCCGGGGCCGAGCCGGCACGTCGGAGTGTCGGTGCCATGACGGCGGCGCGCGAGGTGCGCGCCGCCGGGAGTACAAACGAAAGTCGCGAACGGGCCGCTCGCCGATGCGCAGTGCCTTGGCCCGTCGCACGAGGGAGAGAGAGCCGTGAACGAAACTGTCCTGCCGCGCGAGGTCCATCCGCTGACGGCCGCGCAACGTGAAATCTGGCTCGACCAGGCCATGCATGGCGATGCGCCGATCTACAAGATCGGCGGCTATACGCTGATCGACGGACCGCTCGACGCGGCACGCTTCGCGCGCGCCGTGACGCTGCTGGTCGAGAAGCACGATGCGCTGCGCATCGCGCTCGTGCCGGGTACCGGCGAGGATGGCGTGCCGGGCCAGACCATCGTGCCGGCCGGGCCGGTGAGCGTGCCGCTGCATGATTTCTCGGGTGCCGGCGACGCCGCGGCGGTGGAGGCGGCCGCGCTGGCCTGGATTCATGAGCGGCTCGCCGAGCCGTTCGCGCTCGACGGCGGCCCGCTGTTCCGCTTCGAGCTGGCGAAGCTTGGCGACACGCGCTTCTTCTTCACGCTCAATTTCCATCACCTGATCGTCGACGGCTGGGCGATCGGCCTGCTGGTCGATTCGCTCGCGGCGCTGTACAGCGCGCTCGATGCGAACCAGGCGCCCGATCTGGCGGCGCCGTCCTACCTCGAGTTCGTCGCGCAGGACCAGGCGTTTCGCGCCTCGCCGCAGTTCGAGCGGCAGCGCGACTACTGGCTCGACAAGTACCGTACGGTGCCCGAGCCGCTGTTCGCGCCGCGTTCGCGCGAGCGTGCCGAGGGTGGCGTGGTGCCGAGCGGCCATCATGCGCTGTGCCTGCCGCGCGCGTTCTACGAGCGCATCGTCGCGCTCGCGCGTGAATGCGACGCGACGCCGTTCCAGCTGATGCTCGGCCTGCTCTACGTCTATTTTTCCCGCACGGCGCAGCGCGACGAACTCGTCATCGGGCTGCCGATCCTGAACCGTTCGAACGCGCGCATGAAGCTGACGGCGGGGATGTTCACGGGCGTGAGCGCGGTGCGGCTGCAACTCGACGGCGCGCTGCGCTTCAATGAGCTGGTCCGCGCGGTGGGGCAGGAACTCAAGCGCGATTACCGCCACCAGCGCTTTCCGGTCAGCGAGCTGAACCGCGCGCTCGGGCTGTGGCGCTCGCAGCGCGCGCAGGTGTTCGACATCTCGGTGTCGTATGAGCGTGACGACTACGACATGCGGTTCGGCGCGGCGCGCGCGCAGGTCCACATGTGCTCGAACGGCCATGAGCAGCTGCCGCTCGCGCTGCATATCCGCGAGAACCGTTTCGACGAGCACGCGTGGATCCACTTCATGTACAACCGCGCGTATTTCGATGCCGACGAGGTCGAGGCGATCGGCGCGCGCTTCACGCATCTGCTGGAACAGGTGCTGGAAGATGCCGCCGTGCCGGTGGCGCGGCTCGTGTTGCCGACGGGGGACGAACTGGGCCGGCTGATGCGCTGGAACGGGGGTGGGGCCGGCTACGCGCAGGACGTGCCGATTCATCGGCTGTTCGAGGCGCATGCGACGCGAGCGCCCGAGGCGGTGGCGGTGGAGTGCGACGGACAGCGGCTCGGCTACGGCGAGCTGAACGCGCGCGCGAACCGGCTTGCGCATCGGTTGATCGCGGCGGGCGTGAAGCCTGACGATCGCGTGGCGATCTGCGTCGAGCGCGGACTCGGCATGATCGTCGGCCTGCTGGCGGTGCTCAAGGCGGGGGCGGGCTACGTGCCGCTCGATCCCGCTTATCCGGCGGAACGGCTGGCCTATACGCTCAACGACAGCGCGCCGCTGGCCGTGCTCGTGCAGGGCGATACGCGTGGCGTGCCTGGCGAGCTGTCGGTGCCGGTGATCGTGATCGATGAAGCGGCCGATGACCTGGCGGCTCGCGCCGATAATCCCGACGTCGCGGGCGTGACGTCGAACAGCCTCGCCTACGTGATCTACACCTCGGGCTCGACCGGTCAGCCCAAGGGCGTGATGATCGAGCACCGCAACGTGACGCGGCTGTTCTCGGCCACCGAGGCGTGGTTCCACTTCGGGGCGAGCGACGCATGGGCGCTGTTCCACTCGTTCGCGTTCGACTTCTCGGTCTGGGAGATCTGGGGCGCGCTGCTGCACGGCGGCCGGCTCGTGATCGTGCCGAAGCTGGTAAGCCGTTCGCCGCAGGACACCTACGCGCTGATCTGCGAGGCGGGCGTGACGGTGCTGAACCAGACGCCGAGCGCGTTCCGTCAGCTGATCGCGGCGCAGGCCGAGAGCGATCGCGGTCACCAGTTGCGCAACGTGATTTTCGGCGGCGAGGCATTGGAAGTCGGCATGCTGCGGCCCTGGTATGAAGACGCACGCAACGCCGATTGCCAGTTGGTGAACATGTACGGCATCACCGAGACGACGGTGCATGTCACGTACTGGCCGCTGAGCGCCACGGGCGGCAACGGCACGCCGGCCAGCATCGGCCGGCCGATTCCGGATCTGTCGGCCTACGTGGTGGACGCGAACCTGAACCCGATGCCGATCGGCGTGGCGGGAGAGCTGTGCGTTGGCGGTGCGGGCCTGGCACGCGGTTACCTGAACCGGCCGGAACTGACGGCGCAGCGCTTCGTGCGCAATCCGTTCGTTGACGACGAGAACGCGAGGCTCTATCGCACCGGCGATCTCGCGCGCTTCCTGCCCGACGGCACGCTCGAATATCTGGGCCGCATCGATACGCAGGTGAAGATTCGCGGCTTCCGGATCGAGCTTGGCGAGATCGAAGCGGCGCTGTCGGCACTGGACGGCGTGCGTCAGGTGCTGGTGCTGGCGCGTGAGGACGAGCCGGGCGATAAACAGCTGGTGGCTTATCTGGTGTTCGATGCGCAAGCGGAGCAAAGCGATACCGCCGCGCTACGCACGGCCCTGTCGCGCACGCTGCCCGACTTCATGCTGCCGGCGCACTTCGTGACGCTCGACCGCTTCCCGCTGACGGCGAACGGCAAGATCGATCGCGCGGCGCTGCCGCGCCCGATGCAGGCGCAGGACGCACAACGATACGTGGCGCCGCGCACCTCGATCGAGGAACGGCTCGCGGCGATCTGGGCGCAGGTGCTGCGGCTGGAACGGGTGGGGGTGACCGACAACTTCTTCGTCTCGGGCGGCGATTCGATCCGCGCGGTGTCGGTGCTGTCGAAGGCGAAGGCGCAGGGTCTCGCGTTCGCGCTGGTCGATCTGTTCACGCATCAGACGATCGAGAACCTCGCGCAGGCGCTGTCGCTCGATGAGGTGAGCGTAGCCGCGCAAGCGGCGCTGCCGCCCTTGAGCGCCGCCGACGTGGCACGCCTGCCTGCCGACGTGGAAGACGCCTATCCGCTCACGTTCCTGCAGCGCGGCATGGTGTTCCACAACCAGCAGGCGCCCGACGCCGCCGGGCTCTATCACGACGTGTTCAGCTATCGCTTCGATCTGCCCGAGTGGCGCGAAGCGGCGCTGCGTGCCGCGCTCGACGCGCTCGCGCGCCGGCATCCGGTGTTGCGCACCTCGTTCGACTTCGATCGCTACGACGAGCCGCTGCAACTGGTCCATGCCGCGAGCGAGATCGCGCTGACGGTAGGCGATCTGTCGATGCACGACGAGGCCGAGCAGGACCGCCAGCTGGCCGCGTTCATCGAGGCCGAGCGCAAGACCGTGGTGGCGCTCGACGTCGCGCCGCTGCTGCGCGTGTTCATTCACCGGCGCGGCGAGCGCGAGATCCAGTACACGCTGAGCTTCCACCACGCGATCCTCGACGGCTGGAGCGTGGCCTCGCTGAACACCGAGTTGTTCGAAACCTATCTGGCGCTGCTCGATCAGGCACGCGACGGCGGCGAGCCCGACGTCGACCTGCCACCGCTGGCCCGCACGCCGCGCAGCGCCGTGGAGAGCGAGCGCGGCGCGCTGAACTCGGCCGCGCATCGCGACTTCTGGCGCCGCTATCTGGACGGCCACGCGTTCTGCGAACTGCCGCCGGCCGAGCCCGGCGCGGGGCCGGGCGTGGCGCGGCCGGAACTGAGCGTGACCGTCGCGCCCGAGCTGCGCGCGCGGCTGCAGGGCGTGGCCAATACGCTCGGCGTGCCGATGCGCAGCGTGCTGCTGGGCGCGCACCTGCGCGTGCTGTCGATGCTGTCGGGCAAGACCGACGTGACCACCGGCCTGGTGTCGAACGTGCGCCAGGAGCAGGACGACGGCGAGAAGGTGCTGGGCCTGTTCCTGAACACGCTGCCGCTGCGGCTGGCGTTGACGTCGTCGAGCTGGGCCGATCTGATCCGCGAGACGTTCCGCACCGAACTCGAGGTGATCCGCCACCGCCATTACCCGTATTTCCAGCTGCAACTCGACAACGATCGCGCGCCGCTCTACGAAGTGGCGTTCAACTACGTCAACTTCCACGTCTACGAGTCGCTCGGCCGGCATGCCGGCTTCGCGCTGCGCGGCTGGCACGGCTTCGAGGCGACCAACTTCGCGCTGCTGGTGAATTTCGCCGATATGGCCGACGGGCTGACCGTCGACGTGAAGATCGACGCGGCGCGGCTGTCGACCGGGCAGGGCGAGCGGATTCTCGGCTACTACCTGGCCGCGCTCGACGCGATCGCGGCCGATGCGCAGGCCGATCACGGCCGCGCCGCGTTGCTGTCCGGCGCGGAGCGGCATCAGGTGCTGGCCGCCTGGAACGACGCCGGTGCCGGCTACGCGCAGGACGTGCCGATTCATCGGCTGTTCGAGGCGCATGCGGCGCGAGCGCCCGAGGCGGTGGCGGTGGAATGCGACGGACAGCGGCTCGGCTACGGCGAGCTGAACGCGCGCGCGAACCGGCTTGCGCATCGGTTGATCGCGGCGGGCGTGAAGCCTGACGATCGCGTGGCGATCTGCGTCGAGCGCGGACTCGGCATGATCGTCGGCCTGCTGGCGGTGCTCAAGGCGGGGGCGGGCTACGTGCCGCTCGATCCCGCTTATCCGGCGGAACGGCTGGCCTATACGCTCAACGACAGCGCGCCGCTGGCCGTGCTCGTGCAGGGCGATACGCGTGGCGTGCCTGGCGAGCTGTCGGTGCCGGTGATCGTGATCGATGAAGCGGCCGATGACCTGGCGGCTCGCGCCGATAATCCCGACGTCGCGGGCGTGACGTCGAACAGCCTCGCCTACGTGATCTACACCTCGGGCTCGACCGGTCAGCCCAAGGGCGTGATGATCGAGCACCGCAACGTGACGCGGCTGTTCTCGGCCACCGAGGCGTGGTTCCACTTCGGGGCGAGCGACGCATGGGCGCTGTTCCACTCGTTCGCGTTCGACTTCTCGGTCTGGGAGATCTGGGGCGCGCTGCTGCACGGCGGCCGGCTCGTGATCGTGCCGAAGCTGGTAAGCCGTTCGCCGCAGGACACCTACGCGCTGATCTGCGAGGCGGGCGTGACGGTGCTGAACCAGACGCCGAGCGCGTTCCGTCAGCTGATCGCGGCGCAGGCCGAGAGCGATCGCGGTCACCAGTTGCGCAACGTGATTTTCGGCGGCGAGGCATTGGAAGTCGGCATGCTGCGGCCCTGGTATGAAGACGCACGCAACGCCGATTGCCAGTTGGTGAACATGTACGGCATCACCGAGACGACGGTGCATGTCACGTACTGGCCGCTGAGCGCCACGGGCGGCAACGGCACGCCGGCCAGCATCGGCCGGCCGATTCCGGATCTGTCGGCCTACGTGGTGGACGCGAACCTGAACCCGATGCCGATCGGCGTGGCGGGAGAGCTGTGCGTTGGCGGTGCGGGCCTGGCACGCGGTTACCTGAACCGGCCGGAACTGACGGCGCAGCGCTTCGTGCGCAATCCGTTCGTTGACGACGAGAACGCGAGGCTCTATCGCACCGGCGATCTCGCGCGCTTCCTGCCCGACGGCACGCTCGAATATCTGGGCCGCATCGATACGCAGGTGAAGATTCGCGGCTTCCGGATCGAGCTTGGCGAGATCGAAGCGGCGCTGTCGGCACTGGACGGCGTGCGTCAGGTGCTGGTGCTGGCGCGTGAGGACGAGCCGGGCGATAAACAGCTGGTGGCTTATCTGGTGTTCGATGCGCAAGCGGAGCAAAGCGATACCGCCGCGCTACGCACGGCCCTGTCGCGCACGCTGCCCGACTTCATGCTGCCGGCGCACTTCGTGACGCTCGACCGCTTCCCGCTGACGGCGAACGGCAAGATCGATCGCGCGGCGCTGCCGCGCCCGATGCAGGCGCAGGACGCACAACGATACGTGGCGCCGCGCACCTCGATCGAGGAACGGCTCGCGGCGATCTGGGCGCAGGTGCTGCGGCTGGAACGGGTGGGGGTGACCGACAACTTCTTCGTCTCGGGCGGCGATTCGATCCGCGCGGTGTCGGTGCTGTCGAAGGCGAAGGCGCAGGGTCTCGCGTTCGCGCTGGTCGATCTGTTCACGCATCAGACGATCGAGAACCTCGCGCAGGCGCTGTCGCTCGATGAAGTCAGCCCCACGCAGGACGGCTCGGCGCTCTCGCTCGGCGAAGCCGACCGCGCGAAGCTGCCGGCCGACGTCGAGGATGCCTATCCGCTCACGTTCCTGCAGCGCGGCATGGTTTATCACAACCAGCAGGCGTCCCACGACGCGGCGCTCTATCACGACGTGTTCAGCTATCGCTTCGATCTGCCCGAGTGGCGCGAAGCGGCGCTGCGTGCCGCGCTCGACGCGCTCGCGCGCCGGCATCCGGTGCTGCGCACCTCGTTCGATTTCGACCGCTTCGACGAGCCGATGCAACTGGTTCATGCGGCGGCCGGGATTCCGCTGGCGAGCTTCGACCTGTCGATGCACGACGAGGCCGGGCAGGACCGCCTGCTGGCCGAGTTCGTCGAGGCCGAACGCAAGACGCGCTTCGCGCTCGACACCGCGCCGCTGCTGCGCGTGTTCATTCACCAACGCGGCGAGCGCGAGATCCAGTACACGCTGAGCTTCCACCACGCGATCCTCGACGGCTGGAGCGTGGCCTCGCTGAACACCGAGCTGTTCGGCGCGTATCTCGCGTCGCTCGGCCACGACGCGGCTGGAACCGCCGAGGCGGCCGAACCGGCGCCGCTGGCCCGCACGCCGCGCAGCGCCGTGGAGAGCGAGCGCGGCGCGCTGAACTCGGCCGCGCATCGCGACTTCTGGCGCCGCTATCTGGACGGCCATGCGTTCTGCGAGCTGCCGCCGAGGCAGGCGGAGCCGTCCGAAACGGCAAGCGGCGGCGAAACCCGGCCGCACGCGAGCGTGGCGATCGACGCGAGCGTGCGCGCGCGGCTGCAGGGCGTGGCCAATACGCTCGGCGTGCCGGTGCGCAGCGTGCTGCTGGCGGCGCACCTGCGCGTGCTGTCGATGTTGTCGGGCAAGACCGACGTGACCACCGGCCTCGTGTCGAACGTGCGCCAGGAGCAGGACGACGGCGAGAAGGTGCTGGGCCTGTTCCTGAACACGCTGCCGCTGCGGCTGGCGTTGACGTCGTCGAGCTGGGCCGATCTGATCCGCGAGACGTTCCGCACCGAACTCGAGGTGATCCGCCACCGCCATTACCCGTATTTCCAGCTGCAACTCGACAACGATCGCGCGCCGCTCTACGAAGTGGCGTTCAACTACGTCAACTTCCACGTCTACGAGTCGCTCGGCCGGCATGCCGGCTTCGCGCTGTTGGGCGGGATCGGCTTCGAGGCCACCAACTTCGCGCTCAGCGTCAACTTCAACGACGCGGCCGGCGGCCTCGCGATCGACGTGAAGATCGACCCGGCGCGCCTGTCGGCCGCGCAGGGCGAACGAGTGCTCGGCTACTACGTGGCCGCGCTCGACGCGATCGCCGCCGACGTCCATGCCGATTACCACGCGCGCAGCCTGCTGTCCGAGGCGGAGCGCCATCAGGTGATCGAGGCCTGGAACGATACGGGCGTCGCCACGCGCCGCGACCGCTGCGTTCACACGCGGGTGGAGGCGCAGGCCGCGGCCACGCCGCACGCGATCGCGCTGAGCCATGACGGCACGACGCTCGGTTACGGCGAGCTGAACGCGCGCGCGAACCGGCTCGCGCGCCGGCTGGTCGCGCTCGGCGTGCGCCCCGACGCGCGCGTGGCCGTCTGCATGGAGCGCGGCGCGGAACTGGCGATCGCGCTGCTGGCCGTGCTGAAGGCGGGCGGCGCCTACGTGCCGATGGACCCCGCCTATCCGGCCGAGCGGCTCGCCTATCTGCTGGCCGACAGCGCGCCGGTGGCCGTGCTCACGCAGGCCGGCGGCGCCGACCTGATCGCGGCGGCCGATGCGCCGACGCTGCCGCGTATCGTCGTGGACGCCGCCGATGTCGATACCGCCGACCGCGACGATGCCGACGCCGCCAACCTCGACCTCGAGGGCCTGCATGCGCATCATCTCGCCTATGTGATCTACACCTCGGGCTCGACGGGGCAGCCGAAGGGCGTGATGGTCGAGCATCGCCAGCTGGACAACCTGATCGACTGGCACGTGAGCCGCTTCGGGCTGCGCGCCGGCAGCCGCACCACGGCCACGGCCGGCGTCGCGTTCGACGCGAGCGCCTGGGAGCTGTGGCCGGCGCTCGCCTGCGGCGCCACGCTGCTGCTGCCGCCCGCGGCGGCGACGGGCGACCCGCAGCGGCTGCTGCGCTGGTGGCACGCGCAGGCGATCGACGTGAGCTTCCTGATCACGCCGCTCGCCGAACTCGCCTATTCGCTCGGCTACGCCAATCCGCACGCGCACACGGTGCTGATCGGCGGCGACCGCTTCAAGCGCCTCAGCGAACACGTCCCGCCGCACCAGACGGTGGTCAACAACTACGGCCCGACCGAGACCACCGTGGTGGCCACCTCGGGCGCGATGCGCCACGGCGATGCGGTGCCGCACATCGGCCGGCCGATCGCCAACGTGCGCGTCTACCTGCTCGACGCGCATGGCGCGCCGGTGCCGATCGGCGTGGCGGGCGAACTGCACGTCGGCGGCGCGCAGGTGGCGCGCGGCTATCTGAACCGCGAGGCGCTGACGGCCGCGAAGTTCGTCGCGGATCCGTTCAGCACCGAGCCCGGCGCGCGCATGTACAAGACGGGCGACCTCGCGCGCCATCTGCCCGACGGCCATATCGAGTACCTCGGCCGCAACGACGATCAGGTGAAGATCCGCGGCTTTCGCGTCGAGCCGGGCGAGATCGAGGCCTGTCTCGCGGAACTCGCCGGCGTGCTGGAGACGGCCGTGATCGTGCGCGAGGACACGCCGGGTGAGCCGCGGCTGGTGGCCTATTTCACGAGCCGCGACGCGGCGAATCCCGCGGATGGCGAGGCGCTCGCGCAGGCGCTGCGCGAGCATGCCGCGCGTCGCCTGCCGCGCCACATGGTGCCTGCCGCGTTCGTGGCGCTGGCGCGGCTGCCGCTCACGGCGAACGGCAAGCTCGACCGCCGCGCGCTGCCGGCGCCCGACGCCGCCGCGTCCGGGCAGCGCGGCCACGAGGCGCCGCGCGGCGAGGCCGAACGCGTGCTGGCCGAGGTCTGGGCCGAGCTGCTGAACGTCGCGCGGGTGGGCCGCCACGACAATTTCTTCGAACTCGGCGGCCACTCGCTGCTGGCCGTGCGGCTGGTCGGGCGCCTGCGCCAGGCCGGCTTCGAGGTGGAGATGGCGGCGCTGTTCGGCGCGCCGACGCTGGCCGAGCTGGCCGCCTCGCTGCAGCGCACGGACGCCGCGCCCGCGGTGCCGGCCAACCGGATCGCGGCCGGTGCGCGGCGCATCGAGCCGGCGATGCTGAGCCTCGTCGAGCTGAGTCAGGACGAGATCGACGGCATCGTCGCGACGGTCGCCGGCGGCGCCGCCAACGTGCAGGACATCTATCCGCTCGCGCCGCTGCAGGAGGGCATGCTCTATCACCATCTGGCGCAGGCGCGCGGCGACGCGTACCTGCTGCGCACGCGGCTGGCGTTCGACAGCCGCGCCACGCTCGAGCGCTTCATCGACGCGTTGCAGGCGGTGATCGCGCGGCACGACATCCTGCGCAGCGGCGTGGCCTGGGAAGGCCTGCGCGAGCCCGTTCAGGTGGTCTGGCGCGAGGCGCGCCTGCCGGTCGCCGAGGTCGCGCTCGACGCGGCGCACGGCGACGTCGCCGCGCAGCTGCTCGACCGCTTCGATCCGCGCCACCATCGCCTCGATATCCGGCAGGCACCGCCGCTCGCGGTCCACGTCGCGCACGACGCGCCGAACGCGCGCTGGGTGCTGATCCTGCTGTTCCATCACATCGCGCTCGACCATACCGGGCTCGGCATCCTGCTGCGCGAGATCGCGGCCCATCTGGACGGCAGCTGGGCCACGCTGCCGGCGCCGCCGTCGTTCCGCGATTACGTCGCGCAGGCACGGCTCGGCGCGCGCTCGCGCGGCAGCGAGGCGTTTTTCCGCGCGATGCTCGCCGACGTCGACGAACCGACGCTGCCTTATGGCATGACGGGCGTGACCGGCACCGAAGGCGACGAACGGCAAGGCACCGGCGTGGCGAGCGCGGCGCTCGGCCTCGACGCGGGCCTCGCGGCGCGGCTGCGCGCGCAGGCGCGGCGGCTCGGCACGAGCGTGGCGAGCCTGTTCCACCTGGCCTGGGGCCACGTGGTCGGCAAGCTCGCCGGGCGCGAGGACGTGGTGTTCGGCACCGTGCTGCTCGGCCGCTGGCAGGGCGGCGCCGACATCGAGCAGGCGCTCGGCGTGTTCATCAACACGCTGCCGGTGCGGCTCGACGTGGGCGCCGTGAGCGTCCACGATGCCGCGCTGCGCACGCACCGCCTGCTCGCGGCGCTGATGGACCACGAGCATGCCTCGCTCGCGGCCGCGCAGCGCTGCAGCGGCGTGGCCGCGCCGGCGCCGCTGTTCAGCGCGCTGCTGAACTTCCGGCACAGCGCCGGGCCGCTGCTGGAGCACGGCGGCGGCGCGCTCGGCTGGCACGGCGTGGAAGTGCTCGACGGCGAGGAACGCACCAACTACCCGTGCGTGCTCAGCGTCGACGATCTCGGCGAGGGCTTCCGCCTGACCGCCCAGCTCGCCGAGCCGTTCGACGCGGCGCGCGTTTGCGGCTACCTGGACCGCTGCCTCGGCAGCCTGGTGGACGCGCTCGAACAGGCGCCCGACACGCCGGTGGCCGCGCTCGCGTGGCTGCCGGATGCCGAGCGGCGCCAGCTGCTCGACGAATGGAACGCCACCGACGCGCCGTGCCCGGTCGAGACCGGCGTCCACGCGCTGTTCGCGGCGCAGGCGGCGCGCACGCCGCACGCGCCGGCGCTCGTCGACGGGCCGCGCACGCTCGACTACGCCACGCTCGACGCCCGGGCCGAGCGCCTCGCGCGGCGGCTCGCGGCGGCCGGCGTCGTGCCGGGCGAGCGCGTGGCGATCCTGTACGAGCGCTCGATCGAGCTGATCGTGGCGGAGCTGGCCGTGCTCAAATGCGGCGCCGTATACGTGCCGCTCGACCGCAACGCGCCGGCCGACCGGCAGGCGTTCATGCTGGCCGACAGCGGCGCGCGCTGCCTGCTCGCGCCGCACGGGCTCGCCGCGCCGGAGGGCACGCGGGCGCTGCGCATCGCCGTCGAGGAAGCCGGAGACGCGGATCAGGCCGCAGCCGAACGCGGCGACGCGTTCGCGCCGGGCCGTCACCAGGAAGGCGGCGACCGGCCGGCCTACATCATGTACACGTCCGGCTCGACCGGCCAGCCGAAGGGCGTGATCGTGGCGCATCGCGGCATCGACCGCCTGGCGTTGAACAACGGCTACCTCGACTTCGGCCCCGGCGACCGCGTGGCCTTCACCTCGAACCCGGCGTTCGACGCGAGCACGATGGAGACCTGGGGCGCGCTGCTCAACGGCGCCTGCCTGGTGGTGGTGCCGCACGAGGTGCTGCTCGCGCCGCCGCGGCTCGCGGCGCTGCTGGCGGCCGAGCGCGTCAACGTCCTGCATCTGGTGGCCGGGCTGCTCAGCTCGTATGCGGACGCGCTCGCGCCGGTGTTCCCGACGCTGCGCTACCTGCTCACGGGCGGCGACGCGGCCGACGTGCGCGCGGTGCAGCGGATCATGCGCCACGGCGCGCCGCGCCACCTCGTGCATTGCTACGGCCCGACCGAATCGACCACCTTCGCGACCACCTACACGCTGCGCGCGGGCGAACCGGCGCCGGAGCGCCTGCCGATCGGCCGGCCGATCGCCAACACGCGCGTCTACCTGCTCGACGCGGCCGGCCAGCCGGTGCCGGTGGGCGTGCCGGGCGAGCTGCACGTGGGCGGCGCGGGCGTGGCGCTCGGCTACCTGAACCTCGAGGCGCTCACGGCCGAGCGCTTCGTCGCCGATCCGTTCGGGCCGGCCGGCGCCGCCGCGCGCCTGTACCGCACCGGCGACCTCGCGCGCTGGCTGCCCGACGGCAACCTCGAATACCTCGGCCGCAACGACACGCAGGTGAAGATCCGCGGCTTCCGCGTCGAGCCGGGCGAGATCGAGGCGAAGCTCGGCGCCTACGGCCTGCGCGACGCGGTGGTGATACCGCGCGAGGACGTGCCGGGCGAGCGGCGGCTGGTGGTCTATCACACCGACGCGACTTGCGACGTGGAGGCGGTGCGCGCCCACCTGCGCGCGAGCCTGCCCGACTACATGGTGCCGGCGGCCTACGTGGCGCTCGAGCGGCTGCCGCTGACGGCCAACGGCAAGCTCGATCGCCGCGCGCTGCCGGCGCCCGACGCCGCCGCGTTCGGCCGCCTCGACTACGCCGCGCCGCAGGGCGAGGTGGAGACGGCACTGGCCGCGATCTGGGCGGAACTGCTCGGCGTCGACCGGGTGGGGCGCCACGATAGCTTCTTCGCGCTCGGCGGCCATTCGCTGCTGGCGGTGCGCGTGATCGGCCGGCTGCGCCAGCGCTTCGGCGAGGCGGCCACGCTCACGGCACTGTTCGAGGCGCCGCAGCTCGCCGCGTTCGCGGCGCGCCTCGGCGCCGGCGCGGCCTCGGCCGACGCCTCGCAGGGCGCGCCGCAGGCCGCGCCTTTCACGGCCGTGCCCGCGCGGCACGGCGCGGCCGGCCCGTTCCCGCTGTCCTACGTGCAGGAGCGGCTGTGGCTGATCCAGCAGCGCGACGGCGGGCGCGCCTACAACATGAACGGCGCGCTGCGGCTCGACGGGCCGCTCTCGCTGCCGGCGCTGCGGGCCGCGTTCGACGCGCTGGTGGCGCGGCACGAGACGCTGCGCACGCGCTTCGCGATCGCGCCCGGCACCGACGTGCCGGCGCAGTTCATCGACGCGCCGCACGCGGTCGAGCTGCCGGTGCGCGAGATCGCCGAGGCCGACCTGCATGCCGAACTCGAACGCCACGCCGCGGTGGAGTTCGACCTGCAGCGCGGCCCGCTGATGCGCGTGCAGCTGCTGCGGCTCGCGCCGCAACGCCATGTGGTGTCGCTGGTGATGCATCACATCGTGTCGGACGGCTGGTCGCTCGGGGTGCTGGTGCGCGACCTGCGCGCGTCGTACCTCGCGCATCGCGACGGGCATGCCGGACCGGCGGGCGGGGCGGGTGACGGCACGGATGGTGCCGCCCTCGCGCCGCTCGCCGCGCAGTACGCCGACTACGCGCGCTGGCAGCGCGAGCAGGATCTGCGGCCCCACGCGGCCTGGTGGCACGCGATGCTGGCCGGCGCCGCGGACCCGGTCGACCTGAGCGTGCCCGGCACGCCGGCCGACGCCGGCCACGGCCCGGCCGGCGTGCTGCGCCGCGCGCTGCCGCCGGCGCTGGCCGCGCGCCTCGCGCAACTGGGCCGGCAGCGCGGCGTGAGCCTGTTCACCCTGTTCCTGGTGGCGCTCGGCGTGCTGCATCACCGCCAGACCGGCCGCGAGGACTTCTGCATCGGCACCACCACGGCCGGCCGCGACGAGCCGCTGGTCGAGCCGCTGATCGGTTTCTTCATCAACATCCTGCCGCTGCGGCTCGACCTGTCCGGCGAACCGGACCTGCCGGCGCTGCTCGAGCGCACCGGCCGGCGCGTGCTCGACGCGCTCGAACACCAGGCGCTGCCGTTCGAGCACATGATCGCGGGCGTGCCGGCGCTGCGCCAGCTCGACGGCCGCTCGCCCGTGCCGGTGATGCTGCGCCACCAGAACGTGCCGCCGGTGCAGACGCACGACTGGGGCGACGGGCTCGCGATCACGGTGCTGCAGGAGAGCGTGGCGCGCGAGGCGCAGTCCGATCTCGACCTGGAGATCTTCGGCGACGGCAGCGGGCTCGAGATCGTCGCGAACTACGACAGCCTGCGTTTCGACGCGCGCCAGATCGGCCTGATGCTGAGCGTGCTCGAACAGCTGCTCGAGCGCATGGCGCAGGCGCCCGGCGCGTCGCTGGCCGCGTTGCGCGAGCCCACCGCGGTCGAGCGCGCGCTGGTCGCGCAGGCGCAGGGCGCGCCGGCCGCGTTCGAGACGACCGGCGTGAACGCGCTGTTCGCGCGGCAGGTCGCGCTGCGGCCCGACGCGCCCGCCTGCCGCGACGGCGACGCGACGGCCAGCTATGCCGAACTCGATCGCCGCGCGGCGCGCATCGCCGCCGCGCTGCGCGCGCGCGGCATCGGGCCGGGCGCGCGGGTCGCGCTCCATCATCCGCGCTCGACCGATTTCATCGCCGCGCTGCTGGCCACGTTCCGGCTCGGCGCGACCTACGTGCCGATCGATCCGGCCTATCCGGCCGCCTACGTGCGGCGCACGCTCGACGACGCGCAGCCGGCCGCGGCCGTGACGCTGGCGTCGCTCGGCGACACGCTGGCCGGCATCGTGCCGGTGGTGGTGCGGCTCGACGTCGAGGCCGACCTCGCGGCCGGGGGCGGGCCCGATGCCGGGGCCGCCCCTGAGCCGACTCATGGCCCGGCTCATGGCCCGGCTCATGTGCCCGACTTCGCGACCTCGCCCGACGATCTTGCCTACATCGCCTACACCTCGGGCTCGACCGGCACGCCGAAGGGCGTGATGGTCGAGCACCGGCAGGTGCTGAACTGCCTGCAGGCGCTCTGGACCCGTACCCCCTACGCGGCCGGCGAAGTGGTGGGCCAGAAGACCTCGATGTCGTTCGTGCCGTCCATCAAGGAGATGCTCTCGGGGCTGCTCGCGGGCACCCCGCAGGTGATCTACCCCGACGCGCTGGTGAAGGACGCGCCGGCCTTCGCCGAGGCGCTCGAGCGCGATGGCGTGACGCGCCTGAACCTGGTGCCCTCGCATCTGGCGGTGCTGCTCGACCACGCCGGGCGGCTCGGCGCGCTGCGCCACGTCACGACGGCCGGCGAGCCGCTGAGCCGGCGCCTCGCGATGCGCTTCGCGGCGCTGCTGCCGCACGCGAAGCTGCACAACAACTACGGCTGCAGCGAGGTGAACGACATCACCTACTGCGAGGACAGCGGCCTTGCCGTGCATCACGCCGTGGTGCCGGCCGGCCGCGCGATCGCCAACAGCCGCGTGCATCTGCTCGACGCGGCGCTGGCGCCGGTGCCGGTGGGCGCGGTCGGCGCGATCTACGTCGAAGGCCCGGGCGTCGGTCCCGGCTACTGGCGGCGGCCCGACCTGACGGCCGAGCGCTTCGTGCGGCACCCGGTGTCGGGCGCCCGGCTGCTGCGCACCGGCGACATCGGCCAGTGGCTCGCCGACGGCCAGCTGCTGCATCTGGGCCGCGAGGATTTCCAGATCAAGGTGCGCGGCCAGCGCGTCGAGCTGCCGGCGGTGGAGCAGGAGCTGGGCGCGCATCCGGCGGTGGCCGCGGCGGCCGCGATCGGCCGGAAAACGGCTGGCGAGGCCGGTGCCGACGAGGTCGAGCTGGTGGCGTGCTACGTGCCGCTGCGCGGCGCGCGGGTCGATCACAACGTGCTGCACGGCTGGCTGTCCGAGCGGCTGCCGGCCGCGATGGTGCCGAGCCGCTTCATCGCGCTCGACGCGCTGCCGACGCTGCCCAACGGCAAGCTCGACCGGCTCGCGCTGGCGCGCATCGAACCCGGCGCGGCGCAGCTGGCCGGCCCGGCCCACGAGCCGCCGCAAGGCGAACTCGAGACGCTGCTGGCGCGGATCTGGCGCGAGGCGCTCGGCGTGGAGCGGGTGGGGCGCCACGACAACTTCTTCGCGATCGGCGGCCATTCGCTGATGGCCGCGCAGGTGGCGGTGCGCGCCAGCGAGCGCACCGGCGTGAAGGTCACGGTGCGCAGCATCTTCGAGACGCGCAGCGTGCAGCGGCTCGCCGCGCTGATCGAGGCGGGCGGCGGCGCTTCGCGTGAATACGCGGGCGTGCCGTCGAACGACGCCGGCACCGAATACGTCGCGTTCAACACCGGCGGCGGCGAGCGGCCGCTGTTCCTCGCCCACACGCTGCAGGGCTACTCGTGGTACTTCGAGCATCTGGCCTCGTTCATCGACGCGTCGATTCCCGTCTACGGGCTGCCGCCGCTCGCGCTGGGCCGGCCGCAGCCGCGCACCATCGAGGCGATCGCCGCGCGCTTCGTGGCGCTGATGCGCTCGATCCAGCCGCACGGGCCGTACCGCGTGGCGGGCTGGTCGTTCGGCGGCCTGATCGCCTACGAGATCGCCGCGCAGATGATCGCCGCCGGCGACGAGATCGAGTTCCTCGGCGTGTTCGACACCACGCTGCCGCGCCACGACGCCGAGCCCGATCCGCATCGCGTCGCGCTCGTCACGCTCTACTCGTTCGCGGCCCACAACTTCACCGACTACGAGGCGGACGTGGCCGCGTTCGAGCGCGCCACCGATCTCGACGCGCTGATCGACGAGCTGGTGCAGGCGATCGAGACGCGCCGCGCGGCGGGCCGCCCGCTCTGGCATCTCGCCTACGAGACGGCCGCCGAGAACCGCCTGTTCCTCGAGCGGCTGGTCGCGCACGGCGCCGCGATGAGCAGCTGGCGGCCGCGCCCGGCGCCGGTCAGGCTGCATGTGTTCGCCGCGCGCGACGCCTCGATCACGCCGCTCGAAGGCCACGCGTCGCTGTCGCCCGCGCTCGGCTGGGAGGCGCTGGTGCCGGCCGCCGACCTCGCCGTGGTGAGCGTGCCGGGCAACCACGAGACGATCGTGAAGCGCCACGCCGACGCGCTCGGCCGCGAGATCGGCGACATCTTGAAACGCAGGGTCGCGCTGCCCGACGGCGCGCCGCAATGAACCCCAGGAGAGACATGATGATTCCACGCGTGACCCGCAGTGAATTCGCCGACGGCTATCTGGCGCGGGGCCGGCCCGCGATCATCACCGACGCGCTCGACGCGTGGCGGATCGCCGAGCGCTGGACGCCCGAGGCGCTGGCGCGCAACGTGGCGCCGTCGCGCCGCGTGACGCTGAGCGCGTCGAGCGACGGCCGCTACCGCTTCGAGCCGGCCCAGGAGCGCAGCCGCGCGCCGGTGTTCCGCAACACCGAGGTCGAGTTCGGCGCGGCCGTGGCGCGGCTGCTCGAGGCGGATCAGGGCGAGCACATCTACCTGCTCCAGCAGTCGATTCCCGAGGTGATGCCGGAACTGCTCGACCAGCTCGTGGTGCCGGAATGGATCGCGGCGCAGCGGCCGATGATCAACCTCTGGTTCGGCCGCGGCACCGAAACCCAGCTGCACTTCGACTATTCGAACAACTTCTTCGCGCAGCTGCACGGCACCAAGGATTTCACGCTGTTCTCGCCCGACGACACGCCGCACCTGTATCCGTATCACCACGACGCGGCCACCGCGCACCTGTCGAACGTCGATCCGGGCCAGCCCGATCTCGCCCGGCATCCCGCGTTCGCGCGCGCCGAGCCGCTGCGCTTCACGATGCAGCCGGGCGAGCTGCTGTACATGCCGGTGTTCTGGTGGCACCACGTGCGGGCGCGCGACGTGTCGGTGTCGGTGAACTTCTGGTGGTATCCGTCGCTGCGGCAGATCATCGACGCGCCGAACGCCACGCGCGCGCTGCCGGGCTTCTACGCGGGCGACCGGCTCGCCGAGTTCCGGGCGGGCTTTCTCGATCCGGCCGGACTCGATTTCGCACAAGCCGGCGCGCGCTTTCTCGAACACGGCCGGCTGTGGGGCGCGGGCCTGCTCGCGATCGCCGCGCTCGACCAGTGGGGCCGCCAGCACGCGGCGCCCGACGCGCCGGCGCGGCCGGCCGGCTCACGGCTCGCCGACCTCGCCGCCGATCTCGCGCCGGTGCGCGCGGCGCTGCTGGCCGACGCGTCGCTCTCGCCGTCGCAGCGCGAGGCCGTGACCTACAGCGCGGTGCTGGCCGCGCAGCTGGCCGAGCATCACGAGGATGCGGTGCTCGATCGCGGCGCCATCGCGGCGCTGCTCGACCTGCTGCGGGCCGTGGCGCCGTCCGCCGTGCAGAACGTGGGTGCCGCGGGCATCGCCGCCGCATCATGAGCACGCCGATCGTGGCCGGCGAGCCGCGCGCCTCGCGCGCCGCGTTCGGTTTCATCTTCGCCACGGCGCTGATGAACACGATCTCGTTCGGCATCGTGCTGCCGGTGCTGCCGAACCTGATCAAGGCGTTCGCGGGCGGCGACACCGCGCTCGCCACCGAGTGGAGCACGCTGTTCGCGGTGGTGTGGGGCGCCATGCAGTTCGTCTGCGCGCCCGCGCTCGGCGCGCTGTCGGACCGCATCGGCCGGCGCCCGGTGCTGCTGATCTCGCTGGCCGGGCTCGCGGCCGATTCGCTGATCATGGCGCTCGCGCCGAACCTGGCCTGGCTGTTCGTCGGGCGGCTGCTGAACGGGCTGACCTCGGCCAGCCTCTCGACGGCCAACGCCTACGTGGCCGACGTCACGCCGCCCGAGCGGCGCGCGCGCGCGTTCGGCCGGATCGGCGCGGCGGTGAGCCTCGGCTTCCTGGCCGGGCCGGCGCTGGGCGGCCTGCTGGCCGGCGTCGACCTGCGGCTGCCCTGCTACGTGGCGGGCGCGCTGTCGGCCTGCAACTTCCTGTACGGCCTGGTGGTGCTGCCGGAGTCGCTCGCGCCCGCCGCGCGCGTGGCGTCCATCGACCGCCGCAAGCTGAATCCGCTCGGCGGGCTGGCGTTCCTGAAGGCGCGCGCCGACCTGCGCGGGCTGGCGTTGCTGGCGTTCCTGGTTTCGCTCGGCTGGATGGTCGGGCCGGCGATCTTCGTGCTCTACGGCGGCTACCGCTATGGCTGGAGCCCGGCCGCGATCGGGCTGGTGATGATGGCGAGCGGCGGGCTCGGCTCGTTCGTGCAGATCGTGCTGGTCGGGCCGATCGTGGCGCGCGTCGGCGAGCGCGGCGCGCTGCTGGCCGGCGCCGGCATGGGCGCGCTCGGCTATGCCGGCTTCGGCCTCGCCTCGACGGGCGCCGGCTATCTGGCGGCGGTGCCCGTCTACGTGATGTTCAACCTGTTCATGCCGGCGCTGCAGGGGCTCGTCACGCGGCGCGTCGGCGAATCGGAGCAGGGGCAGCTGCAGGGCGCGCTGCAGGGGCTGACCGGGCTCGCCTCGCTGATCGGGCCGCTCGTCTACGGGCTCGGCTTCGCGTGGTCGATCGGCCCGGGCGTGGCGCGGCCGATACCGGGCCTCGCGTTCTTCATCGCCGCGGGGTTGATGGCGGTCGCGCTGCTGCTGGCGCTGCGGATCACGCGGCCGGGCTCGGAGGGGGCGGCTTGAACGGGCCGCTTGAACGGGCACGGCCGAGTGCGGCATGGATGGCGGCTCGGACGGCCGGGGCGCGAACGCCGGTGGCGCGGACCGCGCCGGCGCCGTGACCCGCGTCCGGCTTCCCGGCGGCGCCCTCAGCCCGCGGCCGCCGCGTTCGCGGCGCGCGTGCGCGCGTGCAGCCAGTTGATGCAGCCGAACAGCGCGATCGCGAACGCGATCAGCACGGTGGCCACGGCCAGGATCGACGGATCGATCTGGTCGCGGATGCCGCTCCACATCTGGCGCGGCACGGTGCGCTGGTCGGGGCCGCCGATGAACAGGATCACGATCACCTCGTCGAACGAGGTGGCGAACGCGAACACGCCGCCGGTGGCCACGGCCGGCGTGATGAGCGGCAGCGTCACGCGCCGGAAGGTGGTCCACGGCCGCGCGCCGAGCCCGGCCGAGGCGCGCAGCAGGCTCTGGTCGAACGACAGCAGCGAGGCCGTCACGGTGATCACCACGAACGGCGTGCCGAGCGCCGCGTGCGCGAGCACCACGCCGAGGTAGGAGTTGACGAGCCCGAGCGGCGCGAAGATCAGGTAGAAGCCGGCCGCCACCACTACGATCGGGATGATCATCGGCGAGATCAGGAGCGGCATGATCAGCGAGCGGTACGGGAAGTTCTCGCGCGCGAGGCCGAGCGCGGCCAGCGTGCCGAGGCTGGTGGCGATCAGCGTGGAAACCGCGCCGATGCCGAGGCTGTTGGCGAACGCGCGCTGCCAGTCGGGGCTGCCGAACGCCTGCGCGTACCAGCGCAGCGAGAAGCCCTCCATCGGATACGAGAAGTACGATCCCGAGTTGAACGAGAGCGGGATGATGACGAGGATCGGCGCGACCAGGAAGGCCAGCACGAGCGTGCAATGCACGCGCAGGCCGAGCTTGGCGAGCCGGATCGACGGAATGCTGTTCGTCAGTTGCACGATGGGGCTCCCGGGTGGTGCGTTCAGCCGAAGCGCAGCCGGTCGACGCCGACCAGCCGGTTGAAGATGAAATAGAACACGGCCGTGAAGATCACGAGGTAGGCCGACAGCGCGCCGGCCAGCCCCCAGTTCAGCAGGTCGTTGGTCTGCGCGGCGATCAGCTGGCTGATCATCTCGTCGCCGGCGCCGCCGAGCAGCGCGGGCGTGATGTAGTAGCCGAGCGCGAGCACGAACACGAGAAAGCAGCCGGCGCCCACGCCGGGCAGCGTCTGCGGCATGTACACGCGCACGAACGCCACCGCCGGATGCGCGCCGAGCGACTGCGCCGCGCGCAGGTAGATCGGCGGCACGCCCTTCATCACCGAATAGATCGCGAGGATCATGTACGGCAGCAGCACGTGCGTCATGCCGATCAGCACGCCGGCGCGGTTGAAGATCAGCGGCAGCGGCGCGTCGACGAGGTGCAGCGCGAGCAGCACGCGGTTGACCACGCCGCCCGGCTGCAGCAGCACGTACCAGGCGGTGGTGCGCACCAGCAGCGAGGTCCAGAACGGGATGATCACGAACAGCATCAGCCGGTTGCCCTGCCTCGGCGGCAGGTTCGCGAGCAGCCACGCCACCGGGTAGGCGAGCACGAGGCACAGCAGCGTGACGGTCGCGCTGATCGACACGGTGCGCGCGAACGCGGCGCGATAGACCGCGCTGTCGGGCGGCACCGCGGCCACCCGGCCCTCCGGCGTGACCTGCGCGTCGATGCCGTTGAGCAGATAGTCGGGTGTCCAGGCCGACGAGGCGCGCTTGAGCAGCCGCCAGGTGTCGGGCTGGCCCCAGCGCGCGTCGGCCTGTACCAGCAGCGGCCGCCACGGGCCGCCGCCGTCGTGGGCGCGCACCGTGCGCGCCGTCTTCAGCAGGAGGCTGCGGAATTCGGGCTGGTAGAAGTTCATGCGCCGCGCCGCCTCGCCGAGGCTGCCGGCCTCGGCGGCCGCGCGCAGGCCGGCGGCCAGCGCCGCGAAGCCGGCTTCGCCGGGTACGCCCCGGCCGTCCCACTGGCGCAGCACGTGCGCGAGTTGCGGCATCGCGCCCGGCACCTCCGGGTTGCGCACGCTGCGCGCGAGCAGGATCGCGATCGGCGCGATGAAGGTGGCGAGCAGGAATACCAGCAGCGGCAGCGCGAGCAGCAGCGCCTGCGTGGCGGCCTTGCGGCGCGCGCGCCGGTAGCTGGCCGCCTGGGCCGCGAGCCGGTGCGCCCGGGGGGCTGCCTGCGCTGCCGGTGCCGCGGGCGGCGGGCCGGCCGGCGCCGGTTGCGGAAGGATCTTCATGAGGCGGAACTCCTGCGCGCCGGTGCCGGGCGGATCGACCGCCCGGGCCGCCGGCGCGCGTGATGGCGTGGCGTGCGGCTTACTTCGTCAGCCAGACCTGGAAGCGCTTGCCGATCTCGTCGCCGTTGTCGGCCCAGAAGCCCGCATCGATCTGCAGCGGCCGCTTGAAGTTGGCCGGCGCGGTCGGCAGGTCGGCCAGGCGCTCCTTCGCGACGAGCGGCAGCGAATCCTTGCGCGGCGGCGCGTAGGCGATGTACTTCGTCAGGTCCGCATAGGCCTTCGGCTGCGCGGCGAACGCGATGAACTGCTTCGCCGCGTCGGCATGCTTCGCGCCCTTCGGCACGGCCCACCATTCGTAGTCGTAGACCTGGCCGTCCCAGACGATGCGGAACGGCTTCTTGTCCTGATGCACCGCGCTGTCGATGCGGCCGTTGTAGGCCTGCACCATCGTCACCGCGCCGTCGGCGAGCAGCTGCGGCGCCTGCGCGCCGGCCTCCCACCAGACGATGCTCGACTTGATGGTGTCGAGCTTGCGGAACGCGCGGTCGAGCCCGGCCGGCGTGGCGAGCGTCTTGTAGACGTCGGCGGGCGCGACGCCGTCGGCGATCAGCGCCCACTCGAGCGTCACCTTCGGCGACTTGCGCAGGCCGCGCTTGCCGGGGAATGTCTTCAGGTCGAAGAAATCGGCGATGGTGGTGGGCGGCGTCTTCAGCTTGGTGGCGTCGTAGGCGTAGACGGTCGACCAGACCATCGCGGCCACCGAGCAGTCGCGCAGCGCGCCGGGCAGGAAGTCGCCGGTCTTGCCGAGCGCCTTGGGATCGAGTTTTTCGAGCAGGCCCTCGTCGCAGGCGTTGATCGCGTCGTTGGTCTCCATGTCGACCAGGTCCCAGGTCGGGTTCTTCGCCTGCTCCATCGCCTGCAGCTTGGCGAGGCCGCCGTCGTAGGACTCGGTCGCGAACTTCGCGCCGGTCTGCGCGCCGAACGGCACGAACCAGGCCTGGCGCGCGGCCGCCTCGTAGGCGCCGCCGAAGGTGACGACGGACAGCGTGTCGGCCGCGCGCGAGAGCGCGGGCAGCAGGGCCAGGGCCGCGATGGCCGCGGCGGCGAAGCGGGGGGGGGACGTTTTCATCGGGTGACTCCGGAAGCGAGAGGCGGGACGGAAGGGGAAACGGTCGAGGGAGCGGATTCGGAAGGCGCGGACCCGGCGGACGAGGTGGCCGGGGCCGGGCGAGCCGATGCAGTCGGTCGGGCGGCGCGCGGCGCGGCGGCGGCCAGCACCTTGCAGTCGTCGCGACGCCAGATCACGTGGGCCGTCGCGCCCACCGGCGGCAGCTCGACGAGCCGCGTGTTGGCGACCTTGACGACCATCGGCTGCCCGTCGGGCAGGCGCAGGTGGACGCGATGATGGTCGCCGCAATAGACCAGTTCGTGGACGCTCGCCGCGAGCGTGTTGAAATCGGCCGGCGCGCCGCCCGCGTCCGGCGCGGCCACGCCGGCGCGCTCGGGGCGCAGCGCGAGCGTGGCGGGCTCGCCGACCTGCAGCCCGGGGCCGAGCCGGCCGACCACGGTCGCGCCCGTCGTGCCGACGGCCAGCGTGGCCAGCTCGCCGTCGATCGCCGCGACGCGGCCCGCGAGGCCGTTGTTCTCGCCGACGAAGTTCGCCACGAACGCGTTCTGCGCGTTCTCGTAGAGTTCGGTGGGCGTGGCGGCCTGCTGGATGCGTCCGTCCGAGAACACGGCGACGCGGTTCGACATGGTCAGCGCCTCGTTCTGGTCGTGCGTGACGTAGACGATCGTCAGCGCCAGCTCGCGATGCAGCCGCATGATCTCGTACTGCATGGTCTCGCGCAGCCGCTTGTCGAGCGCGCCGAGCGGCTCGTCCATCAGCACCACGCTCGGCTCGAACACCAGCGCGCGCGCCAGCGCCACGCGCTGCTGCTGGCCGCCCGAGAGCTGGGCCGGACGCCGCGCGGCCAGGTGCGAGAGCTCGACCATCTCGAGCGCGCGCGCGACGCGCAGTTTCCGGGCGGCGCGCGGGACCTTGCGCACCGACAGCGGGAACGCCACGTTCTGCGCGATCGTCATGTGCGGGAACAGGGCGTAGTTCTGGAACACCATGCCGATGTCGCGCTGGTGGGGCAGCTTGTCGTCGAGGCGCCGGCCGTCGAGCAGGATGGTGCCGTCGGTCGGCGTCTCGAAGCCGGCCAGCATCATCAGCGTGGTGGTCTTGCCGGAGCCGGACGGCCCGAGCAGCGAGACGAACTCGCCGCGCGCGATGTCGAGGTCGAGTCCGTCGACCACGGCGTGCCGGCCGTCGTAGGACTTGCTGACGCCGACGAACGAAATGAAGGGTGGGCTGGCCATCGTGGTGCGCTTGCGGGAACGGTGAATCGGGAACGGGCGGCGCGGGCTCAGGCGCCCACGCGCGCGGCGAGGTAACGCGCGAAGTCGTAATTGGGCCGTTCGAGGTGGCTCAGGTGGCCGGGCGCGGCGAGCGGCGCGCGCACGCCGCGGAACACCGCCTCCACGCCGCGCCGGTCCTCGGCGTTGACCTCGTCGAGCAGCGCCTTGAGCGTGGCCATGTGGCCGGCCGCGTCGGGATCGTCGATGAACTCGGGCGAGAGCCCGCCGCCGAAGCGGATCGCGACGCGATCGACGCCGAGCGGCTGCAGCACGAGATACCAGAAATAGCCGGGCGTGAGCGTGACGAGGTGGTTCGGGTAGATCGCGAGCAGCGCGGTGGTGCGGCGCCAGTGGCCCTCGAGGCGGCGGTTGTCGGGATGCGCGTTGCCGATCGGCAGCGTCGCCTCCTTGGTGATCCAGTGATGGTTGAAGGCGGGCAGGCCGGGCGGGCATTCCATCTCGTCGAGCTTCGAATGCGGGCCGACCGTGGCCCGATGCAGCATCGGCAGGTGGTAGCTCTCCATGAAGTTCTCGGCGAGCAGCTTCCAGTTGGTGTCCCAGACGTGTTCCTCGTGGAAGGTCTCCACGTAGTCGCCCATGCCGTAGCGCGCGATCAGCGCGTCGAGTTCGGCCAGCTGCGCGGCCACCGGCGGCGCGGCGTCGTTGAGCGTCAGGTAGATCCAGCCCTGCCAGACTTCGCAGCGCACCGCCGGCAATGCATAGGCCTCCTTACAGAAACCGGCCTGCCGATCCATCAACGGGGCGCCTTGCAGGCGGCCGTCCAGCGAATAGTTCCAGGCGTGATAGGGGCAGACGATGCGGCGCACGTTGCCGCGTCCTTCCAGCAGCACCGACATGCGGTGCAGGCAGACGTTCGAGAACGCGCGCAGCGTGCCGTCCTCGCTGCGCAGCACCGCCACCGGCTGGCCGCCGAGGTCGGCCGTCAGGTAGTCGCCCGGGTTGGCGAGCGCGCCGGCGCGGCCCACGCACAGCCACTCGTCGCGGAAGATCGTCTGCCGCTCGCGTTCGAGGAAGGCGTCGGAGGTGTAGACGGCGGGCGGCATCGCGCGTGCGTCGTCGAACTCGCGCGCGCAGTTTTCCCGCAGGGCGAGGACGATCTCGTCGGCGGAGTGCGGGGCGGCTGGCGTGCGGTTCATGGGCGTCCTTCGGGCGATGCGGGTTCGGTACGCCACCAATCTAACAAGTCAAATTGCCAGCCAAAATATTCTTTTCGGATGTAACAGCCAGTTTTTTCCTATGCAGCGACGGGCGCGCGCCCATGCAGCTCGGGGATGCAGGACTCGCAGAATGCGGCGAAGCGGGTGATCAGCTGGCGCGGCTTCATCGCGCGCGACATCGCGATGCCGAGCATGGTGGCGGTGACCGCGTCGCGGAACGGCCGGATCGCGAAGCTGGTGCCGTCCACGGTGGCCGTCGAGCGCAGCGGGAAGTTCAGGATGCTGTAGCCGAGCCCGTTGGCCACCATGCCGCGCACCACCTCGGGCTGCGAGGAGCGAAACGCCGGCACCGGGCGCCGGCCGAGCGGCGCGAACAGCGCGGCGAAGTACTCTCGGCTGTGCGGCAGGTCGAGCAGCACGTAGGGTTCGTCGAGCAGGTCCTCGAGCGCCACCGAGGCGCCGCGCGCGAGCCGGTGCCCGTGCGGCAGGATCACGTAGGGCGGCAGCGAGACGAGCGGGGTGAACGCGATGTCGTCGGACAGATCGAGGCTGTAGGTCAGCGCGATGTCGAGCGTGCCGTCGCCGAGCCCGTCGAGCAGGTCGTCCTGGTGCGCCTCGAAGGTGCGAAAGCCGATGCCGGCGTGCTCCGCCACGAAGCGGCTCATCACCGCCGGCAGCAGCGGCGGCGCGAGCGAGACGAGGCAGCCGAGCGCGATGGTGCCCGACATGCCGCCGTCCATGTCGCGCGCGGCGGTCTGCAGTTCCTCCGCATTCTTCAGCAGATTGCGCGCCTGGCCGAGCATGTCGCGGCCGGCCGGGGTCAGCGACAGGCCGCTCGCGTGATGGCGGATGAACAGCTGGAGGCCGAACGACGCCTCCAGTTCCGCGATCGAGGTCGAGATCGACGGCTGCGAGATGTGCAACTGGCGCGCCGCGGCGGTAAACGACAGCGCCTCGGCGGTGACGACGAAGTAGCGAAGCTGCCGCAGCGAATAGCGCAACGGGACGTTTTCCATGAGGCACGCTCGGTGGGAAGGGACGACGGGTGACGGAATCGCGCCGATTGTGGGTGGACAGAAATGTTTCGCCTAGCCGAAAACAATGCCGTGCCCTGCGGGACCGGTGTTCCGGATGCGCGGGGCCGGACCGCCCGCCGGCGCGCGCGGCCGGCATGACGCGCTGCACGCGCGGGCCGGATGCGCTAGTGTTCTGGCTGCGGCGGCGCGCGGGGCGTGCGCCTCGCCTTTCGTCATCCGATTTCTGGCAGGAGCATCGCTTGAGCGCATCACAGGTCACCCCGGATTCCCCGTTTCACTACTACGAACCCGCGACCGGCCACGGCCTCGCGCACGATCCGTTCAACGCGATCGTCGGGCCGCGCCCGATCGGCTGGATCTCGAGCCGCGACGCCGCGGGGCGGCCGAATCTGGCGCCCTACAGCTTCTTCAACGGCTTCAACTACCATCCGCCGCTGGTCGGCTTCGCGAGCATCGGCTGGAAGGACAGCGTCGCGAACATCGACGCGACCGGCGAATTCGTCTGGAACCTGACCACGCGCGCGCTGGTCGAGCAGATGAACATCAGCTGCGCGCCGCTGCCGCGCGGCGAGAGCGAGGCGGCCGTGGCGCGCCTCGAACTGCTGCCGTCGCGCCGCGTGGGCGCGATGCGCGTGGCCGCGAGCCCGGTGCATTTCGAATGCCGCAAGACGCAGATCATCCGGCTGCAGGGCGCCGACGGCGTCGAGGTCGATACCTGGCTCGTGCTTGGCGAGGTGGTGGCCGTGCATATCCGCCACGAGCTGCTGCGCGACGGCGTTTATCGCACCGCCGAGGCACGGCCGGTGCTGCGCGCGGGCGGACGCGGCGACTACGCGCAGATCGAGCCGTCGGCGATGTTCGAGCTGTTGCGTCCGCAGACCCCCGAGGACGCCGAGCGGATGGGGCGCGCGTTCGATTGAACGGCCGGCGCGGCGGCACCGGCCGGGCGCTCGCGGCGTGGGCGCGACGTCGGACCGCCGCCGATGCGGTGGCGAGCGCAGGTTCGCGCGGCGCTGCAGCGGACGGCCGCCGCCATCGCGGCGCGCCCCCGCCCCGGGGCGGGCGCCAGTCCGGCGCCGGCGGCCGCCGGCGTCTAGCCGGCCGCCATCTTCGTCACGAGTTCGATGATCTTGCGTGTCGGCACGCTGACGGCGAGCGTCTCGAAGCGCCGGCGGCCGAACCAGCGGCAGCTGGTGATCTCGTTGCTGGCGATCGCCTTGCAGCCGCGCGGCACGTCGGCGATGAGCACGTGATGGCGCTTCGACAGGCCGCCGAACAGGAACGCGTAGTGCAGCGCGATGCCGTCGAGACGGGTTTCCTCGTATAGCTCGCGCCGGGCCGCGTCGAGCGGCGACTCGCCGCTGTGAATCGTGCCGCCCGGCAATGCCCAGCGCGATCGCGGGCGCGTCACGAGCAGGATCTTGTTGGCGCGGCGGCACAGGATGGTGGCGCGTTCTTTCATCGAATTTTCGGCAATCGGTTCGGAGCGGCGGCTCGCGGACGCCGGGTCCGCATGCCTGCTGCTTGGTGCCGCCGCGTCGGCGTGGCGATCGGGTCGGCCGGGGCCGGGCGCCGCGGCGAGGCGCCCGCGCTCAGGCAAACAGTTCGATCACGGGCCAGCCGCGTTCGCCGGCCAGCGCGCGCAAGCGTGCGTCGGGGTTGGTGGCGACCGGATCGGTGACGCGCTCGAGCAGCGGCAGGTCGTTGATCGAATCGCTGTAGAAGAAGCTGCGCGGGAAATCGTCGAGCCGGTGGCCGAGCGAGGCGAGCCATTGCTCGGTGCGCGTGATCTTGCCTTCGCGGAACGTCGCGACGCCGATCGGGTGGCCCGTGTAGCGCGCGGCCGGATCGTCGCCCTCGGTGCCGAGCTCGATCGCGAGCAGGTGCTCGAAGCCGAGCGCGCGGCCGATCGGCGCCGTGACGAACGCGTTGGTGGCCGTCACGATGCAGCAGAGATCGCCCGCATCGGCGTGCCGCGCGATCAGCTCGCGCGCGGCCGGCACGATCGCCGGCTCGATCACGGCCGTCATGTATTGCGTGTGCCACGCGTCGAGCTGCGCGCGCGAATGGCGCGCGAGCGGCGCGAGCGCCACGCGCAGGTAGCCGTCCATGTCGAGCTCGCCCGCCGCGTAGTCGCGGTAGAGCCGGTCGATCGATGCCACGTGCTCTGCCGCGCCGTCGATGCCGAGCGTCACGAGAAAGTGCGCCCACGACTGGTCGCTGTCGAGCGGCAGCAGGGTGTGGTCGAGGTCGAACAGCGCGAGGTGACGGCTCATCGGGACTTCCTGACAATCTGGGAACGAACGGGGTGAATTCCGGGGGATTCCGGGGCGCGGCGCGGCGTGGGGTCGGCCGGAAAGTCGAAAAATGCTAACGAGAAATCCACAAAATGACAAATCAGCAAAACTTTACAACCGCGCGGCGGCGCGGCCCGGTGGTGGCGCGCGCAACTACCGGCGCCTGACGGGGCGCCCGGCGGGCGCGGCCGCGCTCAGGCCAGCACGATTTTCGGCAGGCGCCCGGCGAGCGCCGCGAAGCCCTCGGCGTCGGTCGCGCCGCGATGCGTGACGAGCAGGTCGACCGCCTCGGGCGCGCAGTAGGCGAGGCGGCTGTGCCGGCCGAGCCGGTCGGCGTCGGCCAGCATCACGACGCGCTCGGCCGCCTCGCACATCGCGCGCGCGACCTCGGCCTCGGCGCGGTCCGCGTGACTCGCGCCGTGGCGCGCGTCGAGCCCGCCCGGCGCCAGCAGCGCGAGATCGGCGTGGTGGCGCCGCACCTCGCGCACGGTCTCGGCGTCGGCCGTCGCGAGCGTGCGCGCGGCGAGCGTGCCGCCCAGCACCACCACCTCGTTGGCCGGGCTCGCGCAGGCGCCCGGCGCGCGCAGCCGGGCGACCACCTCGAGCGAGTTGGTGACGATGGTCAGGCCCGTGAACTTCGCGAGTTCGTCGGCAAGCGCGTTGTTGATCGGGTCGGCGTCGATGAACAGCGTCTGGCCGCTGCCGATCTGGCCCGCCGCCGCCTTCGCGATCGCGCGCTCGATGCGTTCGCGCGCCGGCGCGCGTTCGGCCGGCACGGCGGCATCGGGATGCATCGCGCCGCCGCGCACGCGGATCAGCTCGCCCGCTGCCTCCAGGTCCAGCAGGTCGCGCCGTACCGTCTCGCGCGACACCCCGAGCTCCGCCATGATCCGTTCCGTCGACGCGCGCCGCAGCGCGGCCAGCAGCGCGCGGATGCGCTGATGACGGTCTTCCTGCCACATGAGATGTCGTCCCGTGCTGTCGAATGCGCCGGCGGGCCGGCCGCGGGCGCGACCCCGCGCGCCCGGACGAGGCGCCAGTGTTGCAGACTTGCGTGGCAGTTCCGGGGCGGGGCGAGGATGGGCGCGAGGAGCGCCGGTGGGACGCGGTACGAGGGCGGTACGAGGGCGAGGCGAGGGTGAGGGTGAGGGTGAGGGCGGGGCGAGGGCGGGGCGGAGGGACGACGGATCGCGCTGACGGACCAGGACCGGGCGGAGGACCGGGCGCGTATGCCGGCGAGGCGGCCCGGGCGACAGTGGCGCGCGCCGCCGTCGCCCGGCCGTCGGTGGCGTGCGCGCCGGCGTTACGCATGACGCGCGCCGCGTACCCGCCCTCAGCCGCGCGTCACGGCGCCCGCCGCGGCCGGCGCCGCGCGCGTGACGCGCGCCAGATAGGCGACGCAGACGATGCCCGCCGCCAGCAGCGCGAGCGCGTAGCCGGCCACCGCGTGCCAGCCGCCCTGCTGCCAGAATTGCCCGCCCCACGAGCCGAGCACGCTCGACCCGAGGTAGTACGCGAGCAGGTAGAGCGCCGACGCGTAGCTCTTCGCGCCCTGCGCGAGCAGGCCGACCCAGCTGCTCGCGACCGAGTGCGTGATGAAGAAGCCGATCGTCAGCACCGTGATGCCGGCGATCACCACCGCCAGCGACGCGTCGAGCGTGAGCGCGACACCGGCCGCGCTGGTGGCGATGCCGGCCACCATCACGGGAACCCGGCCGAAGCGGTCGGCCAGCGCGCCGGCCGTCGACGACGCGGCGATGCCGAACACGTAGGCGCTGAAGATCAGGCCGGTGCGCGTGGCGTCGAGCGAGAACGGCGGCGCCATCAGCCGGAAGCCCGCGTAGTTGTAGATCGTCACGAACTCGCCCATCGCGAGGAAGCCGATCGCGAACACGGCGGGCAGCGCCGCATGCGCTAGCTGGCGGCGCCACGACGCGACGTGCTCGGCGATCCGCACGCCCGCGCGCGGCGCGAAATGGCGCGAGGCGGGCAGCAGCAGCGCGAAGCCGGCCGCCACCGCGAGGTCGATCACGCCGATCCACTGCATCGCCGCGCGCCACGACATCCAGCCGCCGAGCATGCTCATGCCGACCCGGCCGACCATCCCGCCGAACGCGGTGCCGCCCACGTAGAGCCCCATCGACAGGCCCAGGCCGCGCGGCTGGATTTCCTCGGCCAGGTAGGCCATCGCGGTGGCCGGCACGCCGCCGAGCACCAGCCCCTCGAGCGCGCGCGCGACCAGCACCCCGGACCAGCTCGGCATCCAGGCCGCCACCACGTTCAGCGCGGCGGCCAGCGCCATCGACGCGAACATCAGGCGGCGCCGGCTCAGGCGCTCGGACAGCGCGCTCGCCGCGAGGATCGCGAACGCGAGGCAGCCGGTGGACAGCGACAGCGCGAGCGAACTCTGCGCCGCACCGATCGAGAACGCGTTCGAGAACAGCGGCAGCAGCGGCTGCACGCAGTAGAGCAGCGAGAACGTGGAGAAGCCGGCGAGGAACAGCGCGAGGCTGATGCGGCGATAGCTGGCGCTGCCGGGCGCGATGCGCGTGTCGGCGCCGGGCGCGGCCGAAGTGGGGGAGACGGTGTTCATGGCGATGGCCGGCACGCGCCGGCGGGACGGGTAACGGATGACAGGGCTCCATTGTCCGCACCCGTAGTTATACTGTCCAATATATGAAAAGGATCGGAGAAAGACGTTTCACAGATACCATGGAACTGCGCCATCTTCGTTATTTCCTCGCCATCGCCGAGGCGTCGAACGTCACGCGTGCCGCCGAACGGCTCGGCATCGGCCAGCCGCCGCTGAGCCAGCAGATCCGCAACCTCGAGCGCGAGCTCGGCGTCGAGCTGTTCCGGCGCACCGCGCACGGCGTGGTGCTGACGAGCGCCGGCGAGGCGTTTCGCGTCGAGGCCGCGCGCACGCTCGACGACGCCGCGCGCGCGATGCGCGCGGCGCGTCAGGCCGGCAGCGGCGAGACCGGCAGCCTGCGGCTCGGCTTCACCGCCTCGGCCGTGTTCAATCCGGTGGTGCCGGCGCTGATCCAGCGCTTCAAGGCCGCGTGGCCGGCCATCGAGGTCACGCTCGACGAGGCCAACACGCCGAGCCTCGTGCGCCGCCTGCTCGACGAGCAGCTCGACGCCGTGTTCGTGCGGCCCGGCGTGGAGGCGTTCGACGGGATCCGGCTGCGCGCGTTCGCCGACGAGCCGATGAAGCTCGTGGTGCCGGCCGCGCACCGTTTCGCGAAGCGCCGCCGCGTGGCGCTCGACGCGCTCGCCGACGAGGCCTTCGTGCTGGTGCCCGGGCCGTCGGGCGCGACGCTCTACGCCGAGATCCTCGACGCGTGCCGGCGCGCCGGCTTCACGCCGCGGCTCGCGCAGGAGGCGCCGCAGATCTCGTCGGTGATCAATCTGGTGGCGGCCGGCTTCGGCGTGTCGATCGTGCCGGCCGCGTTCGAACAGGTGCGCGTGCAGGGCGTGCGCTATCTCGACATCGACGGCGCGCCGGCCGTGGCGCGGCTCGCGCTGGCCACGCGCGAACGCGAGCGCGAGGCGGTGGTCGCGAACCTGATCGCGCTGCTGTGAGCGTGGCGAGCCGCCGGCGCGCTGGCCGGCGGGCGTGAAAGGGCGTGAAAGGGCGAGAGAGCGAGCAGGAGGGTGCCGGCGGGCGAGGTGCCGTTACAGCGGCTTCGCCACGATCAGACCCGAGGCGCGCACGAACTTGCCGGCGCCGAGATGGTGGATCGTGTGCAGCGCTTCGTTGCTGTCGTCGAGCGTCCAGTGGCCGTTCGAGAACGCGCGGCTGTCGGCCGCCGCCGACACCACCTCGCAGAAGCAGGTGTCGTAGGCCTGCTCGGTGTGCGGCTCGGGGATCAACCGGCATTCGAGCCAGGCCACGCAGTCCTGCTCGATCACCGGCACGCCGAGCACGGGGCCGGGCCGCGCGTCGATCGCGTAACGCGCGAACTTGTCGCCGTCGCGTCCGCTGGTGCCGCCCACCGCGAAGGTCAGGTCGAGCGCGGCGAAGCCCGGCACCACGATGCCGAACGTGCCGCTCGCCGCGATCAGCTCGCGCGTGAAGGTGGTCTTGTCGATCACCACGGCCAGCCGAGGCGGCGTGAATTCGACCGGCATCGACCAGGCCGCGGCCATCACGTCGCGGCGCGTGCCGTCGCTGCTCGTGACGAGCACGGTCGGACCATGGTTCAGCAGGCGGCTCGCGTGTTCGAGCCGGACGGGAGCGAAATGCGTCATGGGAGGAAAGCGTGCGGGAGAGTGGGCGAAGCGGCCGATTCTACCGGGACGGCCACCAGCTTGCGCCACGTTCCGCTACCATACGAGCCCCCGACTTTTCCCGACCCCGAGGAACCCGCCGTGATTCAACCGACTCCCGTATTCAAGGACAATCTCGCGCAACTGCCGTCGATCGACGGCATCGAACGGATCGATCTCGTCGATGCCGGCGGCGCCGTCGTCGCGACCATCGAGAACAAGCCGGGCAAGCAGGGCTCGCTGGCCGTCTATCACTATCTGCGGCAGGCGTTCGGCACGCTCGACGCGCGCGCGGCCCAGCACGGCCTCGCGGTGTTCGGCGAGCACACGGCCGACGCACGCAGTCGTCCCGGCGCGCATCCGAACGTCGACCGGCTGCTGGAAGTGGCCGCGGGCGGCGGCGCGCTGCGCATCGAGGTGATCGCGGCTGCCTGACGGGCTGCCGTCACGACCGGCGCGGCCGCGTGGTGCAGGCCGCCGCGCAGCCGCCGCAACATGCCGGACATTCGGCGTTCATCCCACCGCTTTCAGCCGCCGCCGGCATCGCTTCGCGATGCCGCGTGTCCTCAGGCTTCCGAGCCGGCGCGCTCCTGCGCCTCGCGCGCCACGCCGAATTCGCCGTCGAGCCAGCGCTCGACCAGCCCCGGCAACTCGCTCATCCGCTCGAACGTTTCATGGACGCCGATCTCGCGCAGCGCCTCGCGGCGTTCCGCCGGGTGGTGGGCGCTGCCGGTGAAGCCGAGCACGGTCATGCCGGCCGCGAGCGCGGCGCGCGCGCCCGTCACGCTGTCCTCGATCACCGCGCAGCCGGCGGGCGGCACCCGCAGCTCGCGCGAGGCGGCCAGATAGACGTCGGGCGCCGGCTTCGGCTGCGCGACGCGGTCGCCCGTGAAGAGCCGGCCGCCGAAACAGGTATCGAGGCCGAGCCGCGCGACCACGCGCGCCACGTAGTCGAGATCGCTGTTGCTCGCGCAGGCAAGCCGCAGCGGCAGCGCGCGCAGCGCCTCGACGGCGCCGGGGATCTTCGGCGCGTCGGCCGCGCGCGTGCGGATTTCCTCGCGAATCGAATGGATCTGTTCCTCGCTGATGATGCGGCCGAACGCGGCGGCGGCCTGGGTCAGCACCACCGCGGTGCGCATGCCGAGCAGCGGACGGATCGCGTCGTGGACGCCTTCGACCTGCCAGAGGGCTTCGAGCCGTTCGATCACGATGCGCTCGGCGATCGCTTCGCTGTCGACGAGCACGCCGTCGCAGTCGCTGATCAGCGCGCGGTCCTCGCGCGGCGTGGAGGGGAGGGGGGATGACATGTGTTTCTCCTGCGGTAACGGGTAATCATACCGGTAACATCGGTCGGCACGATGCACGGCGCGACCGGTTTGCGACATGCGGCGCAACGATGTCGCGCGCTGGCTCGGGGGCGGCGGGCCGGTGCTGCGGCCTTGTGTCTCAGGCGCGACAAGGACGCGGAAACATGGGGCGCCCAGTCGCAGCGCGATGCGTCGTATCGATTGCTGCGATGCGAAAAACTCAATCGCCTGATGTCTTAACGAAAGCGCGAACGTAGATTATTGGATGGAATTCGGTGTTCGGCGGCGGCCGACCTGCCATGAGAAGCATGGCGGGAAGCGATGTCGTTTCATTCGCATTTTCGACCAAATATTGAATGAAATTCAGGAAAAATCAGATTTCATTCGACGCTTCAGCCAGATTCCCGCGTGGCCCCACATTGGCTTCCGATCCGGGCGGCGTCACGATCCTTGACTCAAAATCAAGAGTCTTTCGCGACGCGGCCGCTTTTTGCATGGCAACATGCCGGGCACACTACGCATCAACCGAATCCGCGGGCGCGGCGGCGGGCTTCCCCGCCAGCCGCGCCCGCTCCGTTACAGGATCCGCCCGCCATGAACGCTTCCCCCACCCGCGCCGCGCAGCCGGCCGCGCGCTCGAACCTGCCGCTGCTGGCGCTGGCCGTCGGCGCGTTCGGTATCGGTACCACCGAGTTCTCGCCGATGGGCCTGCTGCCCGTGATCGCCGACGGCGTCCATGTGTCGATCCCGACCGCCGGGATGCTGATCAGCGCCTACGCGATCGGCGTGATGGTCGGCGCGCCGGTCATGACGCTGCTGCTCGCGCGCGCCTCGCGGCGCACCGCGCTGATCCTGCTGATGGGCATCTTCACGCTCGGCAACCTGCTCTCGGCGCTGGCCCCCGACTACACCACGCTGCTGCTGGCGCGCCTCGTGACGAGCCTCAACCACGGCGCGTTCTTCGGCATCGGCTCGGTAGTGGCCGCCTCGGTGGTGCCGCGCGAGCGCCAGGCCAGCGCGGTGGCCACCATGTTCATGGGACTCACGATCGCCAACGTCGGCGGCGTGCCGGCCGCCACCTGGCTCGGCCAGGCGATCGGCTGGCGCATGTCGTTCGTCGCCACCGCCGGCCTCGGCCTGCTCGCGATCGCGGGCCTGCTCGCCGCGCTGCCGAAGGGCGAGACGGGCGCGATGCCGAACCTGCGCGCCGAATTCGCGGTGCTGCGGCGGCCGGTGGTGCTCGGCGCGCTCGCCACCACGGTGCTCGGCGCCGGCGCGATGTTTACGCTCTACACCTACGTGGCGCCCGCGCTCGCGCAGCTCACGCATGCCACGCCGGCCTTCGTGACCGCGATGCTGGTGCTGATCGGCGTGGGCTTCTCGATCGGCAACGTGGCGGGCGGCAAGCTCGCCGACCGTTCGCTCGAAGGCAGCCTGATCGCGTTCCTGCTGCTGCTGATCGTCGTGATGGTCGCGTTCCCGGTGCTGGCCGCCACCCACCTCGGCGCCGCGCTGGCGCTGCTGGTGTGGGGCATGGCCACCTTCGCCGTGGTGCCGCCGCTGCAGATGCGCGTGATGCGTGCCGCGGCCGAGGCGCCGGGGCTCGCCTCGTCGGTCAACGTCGGCGCGTTCAACCTCGGCAACGCGCTCGGCGCGGCAGCCGGCGGCGCGGCGATCTCGTCGGGCCTCGGCTACGCGGCGGTGCCGGTCGTCGGCGCCTCGATCGCCGTGCTCGGCCTGCTGCTGGTGCTCTCGCAGATGCGCCGGCGCCCGAGCCCGGCCGCCTGCTGAGTCGCGGCAGCTTCAATCGTATCGGCCGGCCGGTCGCCCGGCGGCCCGCCTTCACCGGCCGCGCCCACCTCGCCGTGCCCCGGCCTGCGGGCGCGCGGCGGCCCGCTCGCGCCGGTCCTTCTCCGTTCCCATCGACAGGACAACGAATCATGACTCGCATTCCCCCGTTCGGCCTCGGCACGTTTCGCCTGAAAGGGCAGGTGGTGATCGATTCGGTGCGCGACGCGCTCGCACTCGGCTACCGCGCGATCGACACCGCGCAGATCTACGACAACGAAGCCGAGGTGGGCCGCGCGATCGCGGAGTCGGGCATCGCGCGCGACGCGCTGTTCGTGACGACCAAGATCTGGGTCGATCACTACGCGCCGCAGCGGCTCGTGCCGAGCCTCGAGGCCAGTCTCGCGAAGCTGCGCACCGACCGGGTCGACCTGACGCTGATCCACTGGCCGGCGCCCGGCAACGGCGTGCCGCTCGCGGCCACGCTCGAGGCGCTCGCCGACGCGAAGGCGCGCGGCCTCACGCGCGAGATCGGCATCTCGAACTTCAACATCGCGCTGACGCGCGAGGCGATCGACGTGCTCGGCACCGGCGCGATCGCGACCAACCAGATCGAACTGAGCCCGTACCTGCAGAACCGCGCGCTGGTGGCGTTCCTCGCCTCGCAGGCGATCGCCGTGACCTCGTACATGACGCTCGCCTACGGCAAGGTGCTCGGCGATCCGGTGCTCGGCGCGATCGCGGCCGCGCGCGGCGCGACGCCGGCGCAGGTCGCGCTTGCCTGGGCGCTGCAACTCGGTTACGCGGTGATTCCGTCGTCGACGAAGCGCGCGAACCTGGCGAGCAATCTGCTGGCCCGCAACCTGCGGCTCGATGACGACGAGATGGCGCGCATCGCCGATCTCGAACGCAACGGACGCGAAGTGAGCCCGGCGGGGCTGGCGCCCGTTTGGGATTGAGCGCGTCGCGCGCTTATTGCGGGGCGCTGGCCGGAGTCGGCGCGGCCGGCGTGGCCGTGGTGGAGGCGGGGCTGGCCGGGACGGCCGATGACGGCTGAGTGGCCGAGGCGGCCGGCGCCGGTCGTGCCGGGGCGGCTGCCGGCGGGTTCGCGGCGTTGGTAGTGGGGCTGGCCGCGCTGGCGGCGGCCGGGGCGGGTTGCGATGCCGGGGTGGGAGGCGCGGCGGCGGCCGATGCAGCGGGCGCCGGGTTCGCCGGCGCGGCGGGCGGGGTGGTTGCGGTCGCCGCCGTGGCGGCCGCCGGTGTGCTCGCCATGGCCGCGCTGCCGGCGGCCGGCGCTGCGGCGGGCGTGCCCGGATGGTTCTGCTCGACCGGCGCCGCGGCGGCCGGGTTTGCCGCCGGCGCGGCCATCGTGCCCGCCGTGCGCGGCGTCGCGAGCGCGGACTGCACGTCGGCCGGCGCGTCCGGCGCGTCCGGCGTCGGCGTGGCGATTGGCTGCGCGGCCGAGCCGGTGGTCACGGCCGAGGTGCCGGTCGAGGCGACCACGGCCTGCGGGCCGCCCGCCGCGTGCGTGGCCGGGCCCGGCGCTGCGTTGGCGGCGCTGCCCGCATTCGTAGCGTTCGCGGCATTCGCCCCCGCGCCGCCGTTCACCGCGGCCTGCGCATGCGGGGCGGCGGCCGGCGACACCGCCGGGAACGTCGCCGGCGTGGCCGAGACCGCGCGGTTCGGTGCGGCCGTGGCGAGCGCGCCGGCCTGCGCCGCCGCGACGGGCACCGGCGCGAGGCCCGATACCGGCGCGGGCGACGGTACCGGCGGCGTCGGCACGGCCGGCGTCTTCAGCTTCACGGCGCCGTCGTCGCCGGGCGCACCGGTGCTCGGCGCCGGTTCCGGCAGCGGCGCCACCGGTTCCTTCTCGGCGGCCTTCGCGGCGGCCTTGCCGTGCCGCGCCGGGTCGACCTTCAGGAAGTGATCGACGAGCTTGAAGAAGCGGTCGTAGAACACCCCGGCCGGAATCGTCTCGCTCGCGATCTTCACCATCGAATCGTCGCTCGAACCGATCGGCAGCGACACCGAACCGAGCACCGACAGCCCCACGCTCGCCGAGGTGGTGGCCTTCTTCAGCGTGTAGCGATCCTGCACCGCGTTCACGTAGGCGATGGTCGAGGTCGAATCGGCGTCCGCGTCGACGCAGACCACGTGAAACTCGATCGTCACGTGCGAATCGTTGTTCGGCTGGAAGTTCTTGCTGCCGTCCACGGTGTCGGGCCGCGTCAGGTTGGTGATGTAGCCCTGGCTCAGCAGCGCGCGCCGCGCGGCCTCGCAGGTGGCCGTCGCGTTCTCGTGGAAGGTGTGCGTGTAAGGGCTGCTCGACGCATCGAACTGCTCCTGCGTGTAAAGCGGTTTCGGCGCCGACGAACAGGCCGCCAGCACGGCCGAGGCCGCGAGCGCGCAGGTGAGGGAAATCAGTCTGGATCGATTGTGCATGGCGTCGGGTAAGGGGTGGGCCACGTGGCACGCGCCCGCCGACGCGTGACGCGACGCCGGGCCGAAGGCGTGACCGGCCGCTATTATAGTTTCCCCTGATGCCGCCCCGCAGTTGCGGTGTTGGATCCGACACGAAAAAATCCCGCCGGCGTGGCGGCGGGATGGGACCGAAGCCGGGTCGGGCGGTGCGATGCGGGGCGGCGCAGCGCGCGCGGCGGCGTCCGACCCTCCGGCACGCTTGCCGCGCCGCCCCGGCGCGGATCAGGCCGCGCCCGTGCCGACCTCGATCTTGCGCGGCAGCGCTTCCTCGCGGCGCGGGATCCGCAGCGTCAGCACGCCGTCGCGCAGGCTCGCGTCGATGCGCGAGGTGTCGAGGTACGGGCTCACGGTGAAGCTGCGCAGGTAGCGCGGCGCGTGCCATTCGGCATGCTGCACGCGCAGCCCCGCCGTGTCCGGCAGTTCGGCGTGCGCATCGATCGTGAGGCGCGCCTCGTGGACGCGCAGGTCGAGGCCCGCTTTCGAGACGCCGGGCAGGTCGGCGCGCAGCGTCACGCCCTGCGCGTCCTCGACGATGTCGACGGCCGGCGTGACGGTCACGCTCCGTGTTGCGGCCGGTTCACGGCGCACGTCGGCTTGCGGCGCGGCGGCTTGCGGCGCCGTGGCGGGGTGATCCGGCGCGACGGTGGCGGGGCGCTCGATGAGTTCGGGAGTCGTGGTCATGGCGATATTCCTCGCGGCAAATTATTGAACGTGGATCGAACGCGGCTGCGATGCCGCGCGCTTCGCAATACGGATGCGCAGACAACCATTGTCGTAACGCGCCTGGATCTGCCCGGCATCGGCCGTCGACGGCAGCTCGACGGCGCGGCGGAAGCGCCCGGCGAAGCGTTCGCGAGCCAGCACGCGCGACTCGGCGGCGTCCTCGGCGGCCTTGCGCTCGCCAGTGATCGTCAGGAGTCCTTTATCGATCGTCACGTCGAAATCGGCGGCCTGCATGCCGGGCGCGAGCGCGACGATCTCGATCGCGTCATCGGTGATGCCGACGTTGATCGGCGGGAACGCGTCGAAGCGGCCGGCGCGCGCGGCGGCCGTGAACGTCGGCGCCGCGAACAGCCCCGACATCTGCCGTTGCAGCCGGTCGAGTTCGCCGAACAGGCCGGCACCGAAACGATAAGTGGTCATGGTTCGAGTCCTCTCGAAGATCGGCACGCGAAGTGCGAGCGCGAACGGCACGCGACGTGTGCGATGCGTTGTCAACCGGCGGTGCCCAGTGCAACCGCCTCATGGCTCCACAGGTAGGAGCGGTGCCGACGAATTCAAGAGGGAAAAATTGGGGCGACGATGAATCGATGCTTGCGGGGGCATCGATCGGGCCGTGCAGCGGCAGTGGTGCGTTGCGGCCATGATGACCGCCTCGTATTGAACGGCGGACGCGGCGACGTATCGGGCCGGCCACGCGCGCCGGTCTCGCGTGGCGGCATCGATGCCGCGCGGACCCCGCCCACGGGGTCGTGCCCTTTCGTTTCGGGGCGATCCCTATCGGGATCATCCCCTAGCCTGGCGCGCGGCCGTCCCACACTGCGGGAGCGCGATGGTATGCTGATTTTCTTTTCTTTATGACGGGGATTCGTATCGGCAATGCCGATCGACGCGATCGTTTCCACCCTCGATACCGGCGCGCGCCGCGCCGCCGGCCGGCTTGCGCCGGCAGCATCGCGCCGAGCCTCGTCCCTCTCACCGGTGCCGCCCGACGGCATGCCCGGCTCGCCTCGCCGCCAGCCGCCATGCGCCTCGCCGGGCCGCACCCGCGTGCCGCGATGTCCAGCCTGACACGCGCCGCCCCCGGATTCCGCTTCCCTTTTCCCACTACCAGGAGATTTCCATGACCCGAAGCAATGCGGTCGAGGCCACGCATTCCGCCTTGCTCGACGTACCCGATTACGTCAAGCATCGCGGCCTGATCGACTGGGTCGCGCGCATCGCCGCGCTGACCGAGCCGCAGCGCGTGGTCTGGTGCGACGGCTCGCAGGCCGAATACGACCGGCTCTGCGAGCAGATGGTCGAGCAGGGCACGCTGATCCGGCTCGATCCGGTCAAGCGTCCGAACTCGTTCCTCGCGTTGTCCGATCCGTCCGACGTCGCGCGCGTCGAGGATCGCACCTTCATCTGCAGCGAGTCGCGCGACGACGCCGGCCCGACCAATCACTGGATCGCGCCCGCCGAGATGCGGGCGACGCTCGACGGCCTGTTTCGCGGCGCGATGCGCGGCCGCACGCTCTACGTCGTGCCGTTCTCGATGGGGCCGCTCGGCTCGCCGATCGCGCACGTCGGCGTGGAGCTGTCCGACAGCCCCTATGTGGCGGTCAACATGCGGATCATGACGCGCATGGGCCGCGACGTGTATCGCGTGCTCGGCGAGGACGGCCACTTCGTGCCCTGCGTCCACAGCGTCGGCCATCCGCTCGCGGCCGGCGAGGCCGACGTGCGCTGGCCCTGCAACGACACCAAGTACATCGTTCATTTCCCCGAGACGCGCGAGATCTGGAGCTACGGTTCCGGCTACGGCGGCAACGCGCTGCTCGGCAAGAAGTGCTTCGCGCTGCGGATCGCCTCGACCATGGGCCGCGACGAGGGCTGGCTCGCCGAACACATGCTGATCCTCGGCGTGACCGCGCCCGACGGCACCAAGCGCCACATCGCGGCGGCGTTCCCGTCGGCCTGCGGCAAGACCAACTTCGCGATGCTGATCCCGCCGGCCGGCTTCGAGGGCTGGCAGGTCACCACGATCGGCGACGACATCGCCTGGCTCAAGCCCGGCGCCGACGGCCGGCTCTACGCGATCAATCCCGAGGCCGGCTACTTCGGCGTGGCGCCCGGCACCGGCGAGAAGACCAACCCGAACGCGCTCGCCACGCTGCGCGAGAACGTGATCTTCACCAACGTCGCGCTGACCGACGACGGCGACGTCTGGTGGGAAGGGCTGACCGACACGCCGCCCGCGCACCTGCGCGACTGGCAGGGCAACGACTGGACCCCCGAGATCGGCCGCGAGACCGGCCGCAAGGCCGCGCATCCGAACGCGCGCTTCACGGCGCCGGCCTCGCAGTGCCCGTCGATCGACGCCGATTGGGACAACCCGGCCGGCGTCGCGATCGACGCGTTCGTGTTCGGCGGCCGGCGCTCGACCACGGTGCCGCTCGTGACCGAGGCGCGCGACTGGACCGAGGGCGTCTACATGGCGGCCACCATGGGCTCCGAGACCACGGCCGCGGCCGCCGGCCAGCAGGGCGTGGTGCGGCGCGACCCGTTCGCGATGCTGCCATTCTGCGGCTACAACATGAGCGACTACTTCTCGCACTGGCTCGCGCTCGGCGCGCGGCTCGAGGCGGCCGGCGCGACGCTGCCGAAGATCTACTGCGTGAACTGGTTCCGCAAGGACGCGCAGGGCCGCTTCGCCTGGCCGGGCTTCGGCGAGAACATGCGCGTGCTGAAGTGGATGCTCGAACGCCTCGACGGGCGCGGCGAGGGCGTCGAGCATGCGCTCGGCGTGACGCCGCGCTACGGCGACCTGCACTGGGACGGGCTCGCGTTCACGCCCGAGCAGTACGAGCAGGTGGCGTCGGTCGATCGCGACGCGTGGCGCGACGAGCTCGCGCTGCACGACGAGCTGTTCGACAGGCTGAAGGCGCGCCTGCCCGAGGCGCTGACCGACACGCGCGCGAAGCTCGAGGCGCGCCTGGCCGACTGACGAACCGCGCCCACGCCCATATGGGCGCTGGAAGTGACGCCGCACGGGCTTCGAACCGTGCGGCGTCTTTCATTGCGGATTCGTTGTGAATGCAACCAGATCGCCGGCCGCACGCGGTGCTCCGCATCGCTCACGAACGACCGCACGCGACGGCCCGATTCGATGCGACAATCGTCGCCATTCATCGATATCGGAGACGGGTTCATGGACATCCAACGGATCGCCGTGGTCGGCGCAGGCGTGATCGGCGCCAGCTGGGCCGCGTTCTATCTCGATCAGGGCTTCGAGGTCGTGGTGAGCGACCCGGCGCCCGACGCGCACGAGCGGCTGCAGGCCATGCTCACGCGCTTGCTCGGCGCGGCGCGCCTGCCCGAGCTCGCGCCGCGGCTGCGTTTCTCGGCCGACCTCGACGCGGCGCTCGACGGCGTCGGGTTCGTGCAGGAGAACGGCCCCGAGCGGCTCGACGTCAAGCGCGAGCTGTATCGCGCGATGGACGCCCGGCTCGGCGCCGACGCGATCATCGCCTCGAGTTCGTCGGGGCTCAAGATGTCGGCGATCCAGACCGCCTGCGAGCGGCACCCCGAGCGCTGCCTGATCGCGCATCCGTTCAACCCGCCGCATCTGATTCCGCTCGTCGAGCTGGTGGGCGGCGAGGCCACCTCGCGCGACACGATCGAGCGCGCGAAGCGCTTCTACGACGGCCTCGGCAAGGTCACCATCGTGCTGAACCGCGAGATGGCCGGCCACGTCGCGAACCGGCTCGCTGCGGCGTTGTTCCGCGAGGTCTATCACCTGGTGGGCGAGGGCGTGGTCAGCGTCGCCGACGTGGACAAGGCCGTGTCGTGGGGGCCGGGGCTGCGCTGGGGGCTGATGGGGCAGGCGCTGACCTATCACCTCGGCGGCGGCGACGGCGGCATCGAGCATTTCCTCGACCATCTCTCCGGGCCGATCACGAGCTGGTGGGACGATCTCGGCACGCCGTCGTTCGACCCGCGCGTCGATCGCCAGCTCGGCGACGAACTGCGCGCGATCCAGGGCGGGCGCTCGATCGCCGAGTGGGGCGCCGAGCGCGACCGGCTGCTGGTCGAACTGATCGAGGCGCGCCGCCGCAGCTTCCTGCCCTGAACGCCGCGCCGGCCGCGGCCGGCCGCGCGCTCAGTCGTAGAACGCCGAGGGCGCCACGCCGAAGTGGCGCTTGAACATCGCCGTGAACGCGCTCTGGCTGCGATAGCCGTGATCGAGCGCGACGCTGAGGATCTTCTCGCCATGCGCGAGCCGCTGCAGCGCGAGCAGCAGCCGCGCCTGCTGGCGCCAGCGCCCGAACGTGAGCCCGGTTTCGCGGTTGAACCAGCGGTACAGCGTCTTCTCCGACATGCCGAGGTCGCCGGCCCATTCGGCCACCGTGCGGTCGTCGTGCGGCGACGCGAGCAGCGCGTCGCAGACCGCGCGCAGCCGGGCGTCGCGCGGCCACGGCAGATGCAGCGGCAACTGCGGCACCGAGATCAGTTCGGCCAGGATCAGCTGCATCAGATGGTCGTCGCGCGAGCCGGGCTGGTAGTCGAGCGGCACGTCGATCGCCGCCACGATCAGCTCGCGCAGCAGCGGCGGCACGTCCACCACGCCGGTGCGGGCGCGCAGCGGCTGCGCCACCGAAGGCTCCACGAATACCGTGCGCATCTGCACGTCGCCGCTCATCCGCACGGCATGGTCGAGGCCGGCCTCGAGCCAGACGCCGCGCGTGGGCGGCACCACCCACGCGCCGGTCTCGGCGGTGATCTGCATCACGCCCTCGATCGCGTACAGCAGCTGCGCGCGGCGGTGGCGGTGCGGCGCGATCAGCGTGCCGTGCGGATAGCGCGCGGCCATCGCGGCGACCGGGCGCGGCGTGTTTTCGAACGGCAGATGATCGACGGGCGGCTGCGCGGCCGAGCGGGAAACGGCGAACGGGGACATGGCGACGGAGCGGGCGACGAGCGCGCGACACGATGCCGCGAGCGGGACGCGCCAATCGTAGGAGGTTTCGGCGCGTTCGCCAATCGGCGATTGTCCGGGCGGCGCGCGGTCGGGGCCGCTTGCCCGGTGGGGACTCGCGGCGGGCTCGAGGGCGGCCGCCGCGTTGGCTGCGAGCGGCGGCTCGCGACGGCCGACGGCCGCCATGATGCGATCCGGGACGACGCGTTTCAGGCACGCCGCGGCTGTCACTCGTCGCGCATCATCGCCGCCCAGCGCCCAGCGCCCAGCGCCCAGCGCCCAGCGCCCAGCGCCCAGCGCCCAACGCCCAGCGCCCAACGCCCAACGCCCAACGCCCAACGCCCAACGCCCAACGCCGCTCAGCGGCCTTGCGCCCAGGCCGGCGGCGCGGCCTGGAAGCGCGCGCGGTTCATCTGCACGGTCTGGTCGCCGGCCGGATAGTCGCCGTCGTTGGTCGGGATCGTGCCGTCGCGATAGGCCTGCACGAGTTCGGCCACCACCTGCGCGTGGGTCTTTTCGGGCGCCGGCCGGGGGGCGGCGGTCTGGGCCTGCGCGAACGGCGCGGCGGCCGCCAATAGCAGCGGCAAACAGGACGGAATTCGCATGAGGGGCTCCTTCGAATGCGTTCCAGCACGCCCGCGCGGGTTGCGCGGCGGCCGGTGCGACGCATTCTGGTCGGCCGACACTGCCCGGACCGTGACCGGACGATGGCGCGCGCGTCAGCTGTCGATTCGCTTCGGGATCCTGCGGGATGGCGGTCCAAAAATCGGCCAGCGAGGCTGACGAATCGCCGTTGCGATGCCGACGATCGCCCGACGGCGGGACGCGGAGAACCGGCGGCATCGCCATCGGCGGCCCGCCGGCAGCGGTGCTGCGCTGCATGACGTATCAGGCCGGCATCGCCGTCCGGAGCCGGCACCGGCATCGAGGCGGAACGGATTGACGCGCATTGCCGGTCAAGCGGGCGCCCGCAGGCCCGGGCGCGTTCGCCCCCGGGCACGAGCCGCCGCGCCCCGCGCCGTGTCGGAGCGCGGCGGCCTCGGCCACCGGCATGGCTTCGAGCGCGAGCGCCGACGCAGGTCGATCGATCACCTATTCGAGATCACCGAGCGCGGGCAAATCGGCCTCGAGCCGGGCCAGCCCCGGCAAAATCACCGGCCGGCGAACGCCGGCACGCCGAGCTCGAAACTCCGCGACCGCGGCCACCGGCGCGGCTTCGGGCACGAGGCCGACGCAGGCAGACCGATCACGTATTCGAGATCGCCGAGCCTGGGCGGATCGGCGTCGATCCGGGCCGGCCCGCACGGAATCACACAGCCGGCGAACCCCGGCACGCCGCTTCAAAACTCCGCGGCCGCCGCCACCAGCGTGGCTTCCAGCGCGAGCGCCGAGCGCGAGGCCGAGGCGGGCCGATCGATCACGTATTCGAGGTCGCCGAGCGCGGGCAAATCGGCCTCGAGCCGGGCCAGCCCCTGCGGAATCACATAGCCGGCGAACGCCGACACCCCGAGCCCGGCCGCCGCCGCGGCCCGCAGCGCCGCGATGCTGCTGCTCGACACGGCGATCCGGTAGGGCCGGCCGATCGCGTCGAGCGTCTCCAGCACGCGCCGCCGCGACACGCTCGGCTCCGGATGCAGCGCGAGCGGCAGCACCGGCTCGCGCCCCGTGATCGGCGAACCCGGCCCGGTACACCAGTAGAGCGGCTCGGTGCGGATCACGCGGCCGCGCCGGCTGCCGGCGATGCGCTTGGCGAACACCAGGTCGTGGCGGCCCTCGTCGAGCGCGGCGAACAGGTCGCCGGAGAGCCCCGTGGCGATTTCCAGCTCGATCTCGGGATTGCGCTGGATGAAGCTGGCGAGCGCGGCGGCCAGGTGCGTCGAGGCGAAATCCTCCGACATGCCGAGCCGCACCTTGCCCGACAGCGGCGGCCCGCACACCGACAGCACCGCCTCGTCCATCAGCTCCAGGATGCGGCCCGCGTAGCGGTGCAGCGCCTCGCCGTTGGCCGACAGCCGCACGTTGCGCGTGTCGCGCTCGAACAGCGGCCGGTCGAGCAGTTCCTCGAGCCGGCGGATGTGCTGGCTGACGGTGGATTGCGAAAGGTTGACGCGCTCCGACGCGGCGGTGAAGCTGCCGGTCTGGGCGACGGCGACGAAGCTGCGCAGCAGTTCGGGCGGTAACGGACGCATGGCGGAATCCAGTGGAGCGACGCCGGCGACGGCCGGCGGCGGAGGGCGCGCGCGGCCGGCGGACCGCGCCCGGTTGGCCGGAGGGCGCGGCGGCCGGCCCGCTCGGGCGCCGTCGCAGCAGTCTACGGCAAGACGGCCGCGGGCGGCGCGGGATCGATCGGCGCGGCCTCTGAGTGACATTGGGCAACATCATCAATGGCGCGCGCGGCGGGGCTTAGAATCGTCGTCACGACCTGATACCTGATACGCATCGCAGGAGAGACGCAATGACGGGATGGAATCACGCGCGGCAAGCGCGCGACGCACGCCTCGCGGCGGGCGCGCACTTCGCGCGCGGCAAGCGGGTGGCGGCCGACGACGCGACGGCCTTGCTCGAGGCGGTGCTGCGCCCCGGGGATCGTGTCTGCCTGGAAGGCGACAACCAGAAGCAGGCGGACCTGCTCGCCACGGCGCTCGCCGAGGTCGACAGCACCAGGATCCACGACCTGCACATGGTGCAGTCGGGCATCGTGCTGCCCGAGCATCTCGACGTGTTCGAGCGCGGCATCGCGAAGCGCCTCGACTACGCCTATTCCGGCCCGCAGTCGCAGCGCATCGCGAAGCTGCTGTTCGGCGGGCGCATCGAGCTGGGCGCCGTCCACACCTACCTGGAACTGTTCGCGCGCTACTTCATCGACCTGACGCCGCAGGTCGCGCTGATCGCGGCGGTCAGCGCCGACGCCGACGGCAACCTCTACACCGGCCCGAACACCGAGGACACGCCCACCGTGGTCGAGGCCACCGCGTTCAAGGACGGCATCGTGATCGCGCAGGTCGACCGCATCGTCGATCGTGTGCCGCGCGTGGACATCCCCGGCGACCGCGTGCATTTCGTGGTCGAGGCGGGCCGGCCGTTCTTCGTCGAGCCGCTGTTCACGCGCGACCCGGCCGCGATCACCGAGACCCAGATCCTCACCGCGATGCTCGCGATCAAGGGCATCTACGAGCCCTACGGCGTGCGCCGGCTGAACCACGGCATCGGCTTCAACACGGCCGCCATCGAGCTGCTGCTGCCCACCTACGGCGAGCGCCTCGGCCTGAAGGGCAAGGTCTGCACGCACTGGGCGCTGAACCCGCACCCCACGCTGATCCCGGCCATCGAGTCGGGCTGGGTCGAGCAGGTCCACTGCTTCGGCTCCGAGGTCGGCATGGACGAGTACATCCGCGCGCGCTCCGACGTGTTCTTCACGGGCGCCGACGGCTCGCTGCGCTCGAACCGCGCGTTCTGCCAGACGGCCGGCCTGTACGGCTGCGACATGTTCATCGGCTCGACGCTGCAGATCGACCTGGCCGGCCATTCCTCGACCGTCACCGAGAACCGCATCGCCGGCTTCGGCGGCGCGCCGAACATGGGCAGCGACGCGCGCGGCCGGCGCCATCCGAGCGAGCCGTGGCTGAAGGCGGGCGAGCAGGCCGATCCGGCCACCCCGGCGGCGCTGCGGCGCGGTCGCAAGCTGGTGGTGCAGATCGGCGAGACCTTCGGCGAGAAGAACGTGCCGATGTTCGTCGAGCAGCTCGATGCGCTGCGCCTGGCCGACAGGCTCTCGCTCGATCTCGCGCCGATCATGGTGTACGGCGACGACGTCACGCACGTGGTCACCGAGGAAGGCATCGCGAACCTGCTGCTGTGCCGCGACGCCGACGAACGCGAGCACGCGATCCGCGGCGTGGCGGGCTACACCGCGATCGGCCGCGGCCGCGACCGGCGGCTCGTCGAGCGGCTGCGCGAGCGCGGCGTGATCCGTCGCCCCGAGGATCTCGGCATCGATCCGCTCGACGCCGACCGACGGCTGCTGGCCGCGCGCTCGGTGAAGGATCTCGTGCATTGGTCGGGCGGGCTCTACGCGCCGCCGTCGCGCTTTCGGAACTGGTAACGGAACCGCGCGACGCGGCTGGCGGGAAGCGCCGCGTCGCGTGACAACCCGCGGCCCCGCGCGCCTGCGCGGACGGCCGAGGACGGAGGGATCGAATGGAACAGCTCAATTATCGTCACGTCGCGCGCGAGCGCGCGGCGGGTGACGCGGCCTCGGCGCTGGTCGGCGTGGTCGCGTCGGGCAATCTCGAGGTGCTGGTCGAGCGCGTGTTGCCCGGCAACGCGTGCGAGATCGACATCCAGACCGCCGCCACCGGCTTCGGCGAGGTCTGGCAGGCGGTGGTCGCCGATTTCGTCGAGCGGCGCTCGCCGGGCGGCCTGCGGCTGTCGATCAACGACGGCGGTGCGCGGCCCGACACGGTCGCGCTGCGGCTCGCGCAGGCGGTGCGCGCGATCGAGGGAGGCGCGCGATGAACGGTTTCGATCCGATCGCGGCCGGCGCGAGCTGGTATGAGGCGTCGGCGCGCCAGCGCATCGACGGGCTGGTCGATGCCGACTCGTTCGCCGAGTTCATCGGCCCGGCCGAGCGCGAGATGAGCCCGCACCTGCCGCTGTTCGACCTGCCGCGCCAGTTCGACGACGGCATGATCGTCGGGCGCGCCGCGCTCGACGGCCGCGCGGTGCTGGTGGCCGCGCAGGAAGGGCGCTTCATGGGCGGCGCGTTCGGCGAGGTGCATGGCGCCAAGCTCACCGGGCTGCTGCGCGCGGCGCGCGAGCTCGGCACGCCGGTGCTGATCCTGTTCGACACCGGCGGCGTGCGGCTGCAGGAGGCCAACGCCGGCGAGCTCGCGATCGCCGAGATCATGCGCGCGCTGATCGACGCGCGCGCGGCCGGCGTGCCAGTGATCGGGCTGGTCGGCGGTCGCGCCGGCTGCTACGGCGGCGGCGGCCTGCTGGCCGCGTGCTGCTCGGCGCTGGCGGTGTCGGAGCCCGGGCGCATCAGCGTGTCGGGTCCGGAGGTGATCGAGACCAACCGCGGCGTCGAGGAATTCGATTCGAAGGACCGCGCGCTGGTCTGGCGCACCATGGGCGGCAAGCATCGCCGGCTGATCGGCGGCGTCGAGCGCTTCGTCGACGACACGCTGCCCGCGTTCCGCGCCGCCGCGCTCGCGCTGCTCGCGGCGCGCCACGCTTTCGAGCTCGACGTGCTGGAAGCCGAACAGGCACGGCTCGAGGCGCGGCTCGCCGCGTTCGGCGATTGCGGCGACGCGCGCGACGTCTGGCGCCGGCTCGGCGCGACCGACGCCGAGGCCGAGGCCATTCCCGCGATGCCCGGCGAGACCTTCGCCGCGCTCGCCGACCGTCTTCAGGAGGGGCGCGATGACGCTCGATGAGATTCTCGCTTCGTTCGATCACGACCTGACCCGCCGTGACGACGGCCTGCTGGCCGGCCGCGCCACGCTCGACGGCCGGCAGGTGGACGTGATCGGCGTGTCCGGCCGCGCGTTCGTCGGTGTCGACGAGGCGCTGTGGCTGTCGGCGCGCGTGCTCGACACCGTGCGGCGCGGCGGCGCGACGCCGATCCTCGTGCTGCTCGACAGCGGCAGCCAGCGCATGAGCAGGCGCGACGAACTGCTGGGCCTCAACGAATGCCTGTCGCATCTGGCCAAGAGCCTGATGCTCGCGAGCGGGCGCGGCCATCCGACCATCGGGCTGCTGTACGGCGGCACGGCGGCCGGCGCGTTCATCGCGACCGCGCTCGCCACGCGCGTGCTGCTCGCGCTGCCGGGGGCCGAGCCGGCCGTGATGGACCTGCCGTCGATGGCGCGCGTGACCAAGCTGCCGCTCGAGGTGCTCGAAGAGAAGGCGAAATCGACGGCGGTGTTCGCACCGGGCCTCGCCAATCTGGAGCGGACGGGCGCCGTGGACGCGGTGCTCGATCCCGCGCAGCCGCTCGCGGCGCAGCTCGCTCGCTGGCTCGCCGAACCGGCCGCGCGCGCCGACGGACGCGACCGGCTCGGCGAGGCGCGCGGCGGCAGGCCGGCGGCGGCGCGCATCGCGCAACGGGTCCATGCGCTCGCCCGCTCAGGCGGCTGAGGCCGCACGGGTTCGGCATCGCGTCGTACGCGTCGCGCCCGACGCGTGGGCGGCGCTCGCCGAGCCGCTCGTCGCGCGTCTGGCGCTGCCGGCTGACGACGCGGCCGTGGTCCGCGAATGGGCCGCGCGTGGCCGGCCGTTGATGGTGCGGCGCGCCGGACCGTGCGACGCGGGCAGCCCGGGCGTGCCGCTCGGCCTGCCGCTGCCGCCGTCGATGGGCAAGCGGCGCATCGGCGTGGTGGCGCCCGTCGAGGCGATCGTGTCGAGTGAGGCGCCGCCCGCGCTCGCCGCGTTGCGGGATGCCGCGCCCGAGGCTTGGCGCGTGACGCTCGACGCGCTCGACGCGCTGGCGCGCCGCCATCGGGTCGGTTGCCGTGCGTTCGGCAGTCTCGCCTGGCAGGCGTTGACGGGGCTGACTTATCTGTCGGCGGGTTCGGATCTCGATGTGCTGTTCGAGCTGCCGGCTGGTCGGCCGGATGCTGGATCGCCTGGGTCGGCCGGTGGGCGCGAGGCGCTGGCCGCACTGCTCGATGGCATTGCCGCCTGCGACGCGGCTGCGCCGATGCGGATCGACGGTGAGCTGATCCGCGCCGACGGCGCTGGCGCGAACTGGCGCGAATGGCATGCGGCGCGCGGCGAGCACGACGAGATCGTCGTGAAGACGGCGGCCGAGGTCGTGCTGATGACGCCGCGCGCGTTCCTGGAGGGCGCTGTATGACGCAAGGGCTGCGTGTGGCATGGGCGCCGGTCGGAGCAGGGGCCGCCGCCTCGCCGGTTTCGCCCGAGGCGATCGCCGAGCTTGGCGCGACCTGCCTGCGCCTCGAGGTCGAGACCTGGCCGAAGCCGGGGCTCGTCAGCGCGGTGGATACCGGCAGCCACGACGACATGGATGCCGGCACGTTCGTGCGCAGCGCGGCCGCGATCCGGCCGTATCTGGCCGAGCTCGCGGCGGCCGGCGCCGCGCGCGCGGAGATGGCCGTGCTGCGGCGCATCGGCCTGCGCGCCGAGCATGCGATGCTCGCGGCGACGGGCGGCGTGAATACGCATCGCGGGGCGATCTTCGGGCTCGGTCTGCTGTGTGCGGCAGCGGGTCTGCGCGCGTCGGGGATGCCGGCGTCGAGGGCGCCGGCCCCGGGAGCATCAGGCACGGGCGCGCCGGCTTTGAACGCATCGGTGTCGGGTGCGTCCGCTCCGGGTACATACGGCCTCGCCGCATCCACTTCGAGCGCGTCCACTGCCGGCGGATCCTTCTGCGGTGCATCCGTTCCCGGCGCATTCGCCTCGGGCGCGTCCCCTGTCTGGGGATCTGCTCCCGGCGGCTCCCCTTCCGGCGCGGTTCCGACGCTCGGCGAAATCGTCGCGCGGCAATGGGGAGCCGAGATCGTCGTCGGGCCGCGCGCCTCGGACAGCCATGGCGAGATCGCGGTGCGCCGCCACGGCGTCGGCGGCGCGCGCCAGGAGGCCGCGAGCGGATTTCCGAGCGTCTACCGGATCGGGCTGCCGGCCTTGTGCGAGGCGCAGGCGCTGCGTCCCGGTGATGCGCCCGCCGCGCGCGTGCAGGCCTGCTTTGCGCTGATCGCATCCGTCGCCGATACGAACCTGCTGCATCGCGGCGGTGCCGGCGGCCTCGCATTCGCGCAGCGCCGCGCGCGCGATTTCCTCGCGCGCGGCGGCATCGGCGCGCCGGACTGGCTCGCGCGCGCCGAGGCTGTCCATCGCGCGTTCGTCGTGCGCCGGCTGAGCCCCGGCGGCGCGGCCGACCTGCTCGCGATGAGCCTGTTCGCGGCCGCCAGCGAGGCGCCATGACGATCGCGCTGCTGTGCTCCGGGCAGGGGCAGCAAGGGCCCGACATGTTCGAACTGCTCGGCGAGGGCGGCATGCCGGCCTCGCTCGAACCGCTGTTCGCGCAGGCGGCCGGCTGGTTCGGCGCCGATCCGCGCGACTGGGTGCGCACGGCCGATGACGACGCGTTGCGCGGCAACGGCGCTGCGCAGCGGCTCTGTACGCTCCATGCACTTGGTGCCCATGCGCGGCTCGCGCCGCTGCTGCCGAGGCGGCGCTGCGTGGCCGGCTACAGCGTCGGGGAGATCGCCGCGTGGCATGTGGCCGGACGAATCGGCGCGAGCGACACGCTCGACCTGATCGCCGCGCGCGCCGACGCGATGGACGCGGCCAGCACCGGCGACGAGGGCATGCTGTTCGTGCGCGGGCTGGGGCGCGCCGCCGTGGAGGCGCTTTGCGCCGGGCGCGACGCCGCGATCGCGATCGTCAATCCCGGCGATGCGTGGGTGCTGGCCGGCGCGGCCGACGCGCTGGCCGAACTGGCCGACGCGGCGCACGCGCGGGGCGCCGCCCGCGTGGTGCCGGTGCCGGTGCGGATCGCCTCGCATACGCGCCGGCTGGCCTCGGCGGTGCCGGTGTTCCGCGCCGCGCTCGGCGCCGTGAGCCTGAGCCGCGGCGCGGCGGGCACGCGGCTCGTCAGCGGCATCGACGGCGCGGTTGTGATCGATGACGGCAGCGGCCTCGACAAGCTCGCGCGGCAGATTGCCGAGCCCGTCGATTGGGCGGCCTGCCTCGCCGCCTGCGTGGAGGCCGGCGCGAGCGCGTTCGTCGAACTCGGGCCGGGGCGCGCGCTGGCCGAGATGGCGTCCGGCGCGTATCCGTCGATTCCCGCGCGCAGCCTCGCCGATTTTCGCTCGTGGGACGGCGTGCGGGCGTGGCTGGAGCGGGTGACCGGCGCCTGACCGGTCGGCCCGGCGCGGGCGTCGATCCGGTCGCTCGCCACTTCGCGGTACCTGCCGGCGCCGCCGCTGCACACCACGGGATCACAACACCGCCGAAGCCAACGCTTCGCCGGCCCGTTTTGTCGAGTGGCGCGCGCGGGTTCGTCGTCGCGGCGCCACGCTCGGTGCAAACCGCTTGCGGCCCGATCCGGCGTGACTACAATACGCGCCCGATGAAACCGCATGCCTGCCTCGTCGCGCTCGTCGTCGCGATCCTCGCCCTCGCTTCCCCCGGTGTTCTCGCGCTGCCGGCGCCGTTCGTCGGCACCGCCACGAGCACTTATTTCGCGGCCGACGTCGCGCCCGCCGATCCCGCCGTCGAACTCGTGCGCACCGCGCGTCAGCGCGTGCTGGTGGCCGGCTACGATTCAGTGCCGCCGGCGCTGGCGGCAGCGCTGCGCGACGCCTGCTCGCGCGGCGTGGCGGTGCGCGTCGTGCTCGACCGTTCGGGGCGCCAGATGCGCATGCGCTACAGCGGCACAGCATTCCTCGCGGAGGCGGGCATCGGTTTTGCGTCCACGAGCCGGCCCGGTTTGATGCGCCAGCCGTTCGTGGTCGTCGACGACGCGGTCGCGATCGGCGCGCCGGCCGGGTTGACCGGCAACGCGGACGCAGCGCGTGCCGGCGGCCCGATGCGCGGGCTGAACGTGTTTCGCGGCGTGCCGCAGTTTGCGCAGACCTATACGCATGCGTTCTGGCGCCTCTATCGCCTGGCCGGCGGCCGATGAGCGGAGCCGCCGAGCCGCACCGACGAACCTGAAATCGAGCCGGGCCGCGGAATTCCGGGCGACCGCGCCGACGGCGATCCGGACGGCTCGACGCGCTGGTTGCGCGTGGCCTGTGGATTTGGCGATACCGCTGTCATCCGGCCGTCACGCCGCTCTGGCCCCATACGTGCCGAACCGGCCTTGCCAAGGCACCGCGGCGCGCCCTCGCGGCGAGCCCGACAGCCTGCCGACCGCGGCCCGGCGCAGGCGGTGCCGGTGGCGCAGCGCCTGATTCGCTTGCACAATAGCCGCTCCCACGACGAGGCAGATGATGGCGACCACGGTCGAGACTCTCCAGTTCGCGGCTCGCGACGGAAGACCGTTGATGGGCTCGCTCCACATTCCCGGCAGATCGAACGGACGCGCGGTGCTGCTGAGCGGCGCGCTCGGCGTGCCGCGCGCGCGTTACGACGGCTACGCGCGGTTCCTCGCCGAGGCCGGCTTCCCGGTCCTGACTTTCGACTATCGCGGCATCGGCGGCTCGCGCGCACCGGGCGACCGGCCCGAGCGCGCGACGCTGCGGCAGTGGGGCGAGGCGGATCTGCCGGCCGCGCTCGATTGCCTCGTTTCGCGCACGCCCGGCGCGCGCTACTTCGCGATCGGCCACGGCGCGGGCGGCCGGCTGCTCGGCGGCGCGCCGAATCTGGCGCAGCTGGAGGGTATCGTCACGATCGCGACCGGCACCGGCCGCTGGGCCGATGCGCGCGGCGCGGCGCGCATCGTGCTCGCGCTGCTCGCCTACGGCGTGCTGCCGCTCGCGGGCCGTTTCACCTCGCGCGTGCCGGGGCGTCTCGTCGGCGCCGGCGCCGAGGTGCCGGCCGGCGTCGCGCTCGACTGGGCGCGCGGCTGCCGGCACGCGGCGGCCGGCAACGACGCGGCGGGGCGCGCCGGCTTCGAGACCTATCGCGGCCCGCTGCTCGCCTACGCGGTCGAGGACGATCCGTTCTCGCCGCGCGCCGCCGTCGCGGCGCTGCATCGCCGCTTCACGGGCGCTCGTGTCGAGCTGCGTGAGATCGCACCACACGCGGGCCAGCGGCCGATCGGCCGCGACGGCTATTTCCGCGACGACAACCGCGCGCTCTGGCCATCAGCCGTGGCGTGGCTCATCGCGGCCTGAGCACGCGACAGTTCCCGGCGGCCGGTCTCATACGCCGGTGCAACGCTGTTACATTGACCGATCCCCGTTGACAGGAGAAAGATTCAGATGAAGCTGATCGGAATGCTGGATTCGCCCTACGTACGCCGCGCCGCGGTGTCGGCCAAGCTGCTCGGCTTCTCGTTCGAGCACGAGCCGCTGTCGGTGTTTCGTCATTTCGACGCGTTCAAGGCGGTGAACCCGGTCGTGAAGGCGCCGACGCTGCTGACCGACGACGGCACCATGGTGCTCGACTCGTCGCTGATCGTCGATTACCTCGATCACCTGGTCGAGCCGGAGCGGCGCCTGCTGCCGGTCGATGCCGCCGGGCGGCTGCGTTCGCTGGAACTGATCGGGCTCGCGCTGGCGGCGGCCGAGAAGACGGTGCAGATCGTCTACGAATACGGCCTGCGTCCCGACGACAAGCAGCACCAGCCGTGGCTCGAGCGGATTCTCGGGCAGCTCGACGGCGCCTATGGCGCGCTCGAGGCGCGCATCCTCGGCACCACCGGCTGGCTGCTCGGCGAGCGGATCACCCAGGCCGATGTCACGACGGCCGTGGTCTGGCGCTTCACGCAATACGTGCGCGGCGACCATCCGATCCTGGATGGCGTCGACGCGGCACGCTATCCGACCATCGCGGCGCTGTCCGAACGCGCCGAGGCGCTGCCGGAGTTCGCCGGCACGCCGCTCGACTGACGCGCTGGCGGGCCGCGCCGCCACGGAAGCGGTGCGGACCACCCGAGCCGGGCGGATGCCCGGCGACCGCAGCGGCGATTGTTCAGGCGGGCCAACAAGTGACTTCGGCGTTTGCGCATTTATCGACGACAGGGCAATCCGTAGAATCCACTACGTCGAATCGTTGCCTGCCGCCGGAGCCCGCCATGAGAACCCTGATCGAAAACCGCCTGTATCACCCGTCCGTCGTGCTGCCGATGGTCTCGCTGATGCAACTGATGGTGACGCTCGACTTCAATCTCGGGCAGGTCGGTTTCGTGGTGGCGGGGCGCGGCGTGCGCACGATGGTCGAGCGCTCGCGCTCGTTCGTCAGCTGCCTCGCCTGCCGGCAGGCCTGCCGCGGCTGCACCCTGCATTGAGCGCCGCGCAGTACCGCGCCGGCGGATCGACCGCCGGCGTGTCCCGGACCGATCGACACGACACCCCCGCCTGCGCGGGGGTGTTCGTTTTTAGGGCGGGAGGCTGCCGCGGCGGCGCGGCGCTCGATAAAAAACACCGCGCCGACCAGGAACGGCCGGCGCGGTGTCATGAAGCGGCGCGACGGGATGGGGCAGCCGCGGCTTACGCCCGCGCGGCCGACACGTTCGGATAGTTGTTGGGGCTGTCGTCGTTCGAGGCCTGCTCACGCAGCTCGCGCACCAGCGCATGCGCTTCGCGGCGCGAGGCGACGGCGGGCGGCGAGCCCTCCAGCGGCTGGCGTGCCGTTTCGCGCAGCGTGAGCACCGACACCGCGCCGATCACGGCGGCCGCCATCAGGTAATAGGCGGGCATCATCAGGTTGCCGGTACGATCGACCAGCCACGCCGTGACGAGCGGCGTCGTGCCGCCGAACAGCGACACCGAGATGTTGAAGCCGATCGCGAGCGCGCCGTAGCGGATCTCGGTCGGAAACAGCGCCGGCAGCGCCGACGGCATCACGCCGCAGAAGCACGACAGCAGCACGCCGAGGATCATCAGGCCGCCGAACACCGGCAGCATCTCGCCCGTGCGGATCAGCATCAGCGCCGGGATCGACAGCGCGATCAGGCCGATACAGCCGGCCAGCATCACCGGCTTGCGGCCGACCGCGTCGGACAGGCGGCCGGCGGCCAGCGTCATCGGCATCATCAGCACCATCACGAGCAGCACCAGCAGCAGGCCGTGCGTCTCGTTGAAATGCAGCGTCGACGACAGATAGCTCGGCAGGTACGACAGCGCCATGTAGTCGGTCACGTTGAAGATCAGCACGAGGCCCACGCAGAGCAGCATCGCGCGCCAGTGGCGGCCGAGCGTCTCGGTGAACTTGATCTTCGGCAGCGACTTGTCCTGCGCCTCGCGCAATTCGGCCTGACGCTTGAAAGCCGGCGTTTCCTCGAGCTTCATCCGGATGTAGAGCCCGATCAGGCCGAGCGGGCCGGCCACCAGGAAGGGCACGCGCCAGCCCCACGACAGCAGCGCGTCGTGCGGCAGCAGCGCCGCCAGCACCGCAACCGTGCCGGCGCCGAGCACGTAGCCGATCAGCGTGCCGAACTCGAGGAAGCTGCCCATGAAGCCGCGGCGCTTGTCGGTCGAGAATTCGGCGATGAAGGTGGCCGCGCCGCCGTACTCGCCGCCCGTCGAGAAGCCCTGCACGAGGCGGGCGACCAGCAGCAGCACCGGCGCGAGGATGCCGATCGAGTGATAGCTCGGGATCAGGCCGATCGAGAAGGTGCCGAGCGCCATCATGATCATGGTCATGGCGAGCACGCGCTGACGGCCGATGCGGTCGCCGAGCGGGCCGAACACCATGCCGCCGAGCGGGCGCACCAGGAACGCCGCCGCGAACGTGCCGAAGGTGGCGAGCAGCTGCGCGGACGGATTGCTGGACGGGAAGAACACTTGGCCGAGCGTGACGGCGATGTAGCTGTAGACGCCGAAGTCGAACCATTCCATGGCATTGCCGATGGCCATCGCGCGGACCGCGCGCTTGAGCAGGCTTTGATCGACGACGGTGATGTCGCTGACGGTGACGGGGGCGTCGGTGGACGACGCGCAAGCAGCGGCGGGGCTGACGTGTGAGGCGGTCAAGATTTGGGCTCCTTTGACAGCGGACGAAGCACGGGCCTGGCGGCACGCGTTTCGCCACGGTTTGCCGGGGAGCGCAGCGGCGTGGCGGCACGGAACGTCGGCGCACGGTGACGCCGGTCGGAAAGGGGGCCGCGTGCGGCGCGCCATTGGCCGCCGCGTCGATGCGCTCATGAGATTGCCGCCGGGCTGGCCTGACTAGGGGGACCGACGGCGACCGGTGCGCGGCATGGCGCCTGCGTGACCGGTGACGAAACCCTGTGAAGGGCGTTGAAACGAAGCGGACGCGCCGAAACGGGACGCCCTGCCTGTGATCGATATTTCGTGCGACGAAGCGATGGCGGAAACCGCGGACGCTCGTAGCGACAACCTAAATGAACGAAATAGATAATGAAAGAGTCGCTATGATAGCACGATGACAGAAGTTCGTGCAAATTGCCTGCCAAGCCCCGCCCGGCGGGGCTCCACCGCGAGATCATCGCGGGCCGGCGGATTGCGGGCAAGCCTGCTTCGCAGGCGGCATTCCCGCTGGCGCCGGCTTGCTACCCGGTTCCCGTCCGATTCACGATTACCGTTTTCGCTTCCCATGCCCGACCTGATCAGGATCGCCGGATTGTTCGTTCTGACCGCACTGGCCGAACTCGTCGGCTGCTATCTGCCCTGGCTGGTGCTCAAGGGCGGGCGCAGCGCCTGGCTGCTGGTGCCGGCCGCCGTCTCGCTCGCGCTGTTCGCCTGGCTGCTGACGCTGCATCCGAGCGCGGCCGGCCGCACCTACGCGGCCTATGGCGGCGTCTATATCGCGGTGGCGCTGGTCTGGCTGCGCGTGGTGGACGGGATCGCGCTGTCGCGCTGGGATTGGGCCGGCGCAATGCTGGCGCTGGCCGGGATGGCCGTGATCGCGCTGCAGCCGCGCGGCTGAGCAAGGAGAGAGGGGCCCCGCGCCGGAGCGGCCGCGGGGCAAAAGCCGGGCAAAGCCGGGCAGGCGGCGCCCGCGAGGCCGCCGGCCCGCTCAGGCGGCCGGCGCCGTTTCCTGGCGCCAGACGCAGGCGCCCTTGACCGACTTGTCGAGATCGTCGAGCTGCGCCTGATGCGCGGCCAGCTCCTGCTCGCTCGCCGCGAGCACCGGCAGGTCGAGCGACGCAAACGACACGCGCGAGCCGCCCGCCTCGCCGCCGTGGCCGGCGCTGTCGCCGAGCATGTCGATCACGAGGCTTTCCTGGCCGCGCGTCATCGCCAGATAGACCTCGGCGAGCAGTTCCGAGTCGAGCAGCGCGCCGTGCAGCGTGCGGTGCGCGTTGCTGATGCCGAACCGGTCGCACAGCGCGTCGAGCGAGTTGCGCTTGCCGGGGAACATCGACTTGGCCTGCACCAGCGTGTCGATCACGCCGTCGCAGTGCTCGAGCAGCGGCGGCATGCCGAGCCGCTCGAATTCGGCGTCGATGAAGCCGATGTCGAACGGCGCGTTGTGGATGATCAGCTCGCCGCCGCGCACGAAATCGCGCAGCGCCTCGGCGATCTCGGCGAACTTGGGCTTGTCGCTGAGGAACGCGGTGGTGAGGCCGTGGACGGCGAGCGCGCCCGGATCACTGTCGCGCTCGGGATTCACGTAGAAGTGGAGATTGTTGCCGGTCAGCCGGCGGTTCAGCATTTCGACGCAGCCGATTTCGATGATGCGGTCGCCGTTGCGGGCGTTGAGGCCGGTGGTTTCGGTATCGAGGATGATCTGACGCATGACGATTCTTCAAAAAGTGCCGGCGCGCGGGCCGGGCAGGGCGGCGCCGGGCGATTGACCCGGCGCGGCGCGACGCGCACGCGCGCCGCGTGGGGAGCTTTGGGAGCGCGGGCGGCGCGCGTGGCTTGCGGCGGGATGCCCGCTCATGCCCGCTGCGACAGCGATTCGACGCCGCGGTTGGCGAGCCCGTCGGCGCGCTCGTTCTCGGCGTGCCCGGCGTGGCCCTTGACCCAGCGCCATTCGATCTCGTGCTGGCCGACCAGCGCGTCGAGCTGCTTCCAGAGGTCGGCGTTCTTCACCGGCGTCTTCGCGGCGGTCACCCAGCCCTTTTTCTTCCAGCCGTGGATCCATTCGCTGATGCCTTTCTGCACGTACTGCGAATCGGTGTGGACGATCACGCGGCAAGGGCGCTTGAGCGCCTCGAGCGCCTTGATCACGGCGAGCAGTTCCATCCGGTTGTTGGTGGTGCCGGGCTCGCCGCCGAACAGTTCCTTTTCCTGGTCGCCGAAGCGCAGCAGCGCTCCCCAGCCGCCCGGGCCGGGATTGCCCTTGCAGGCGCCGTCGGTGTAGATGTCGATCAGTTGCAACGTCATGAGTGTTCTTGATGAGTGGTAGGAGTCGCGGCGGGCGCGAGGCCGGGCGCGCGAACGGGTTTCCGGACGCGGATCGGACCGACCAGCCGCATCTTGCGCACGCGCTTGACGGCGGTCACCATGTAGACCGCGCCGAAGATCGGCCACCAGCGGTCGCCGGCGGCCTCCATGAAGGCGTAGCGCGTCATCCATTTGTCGGTGGCGAGCGGCGGCCGATAGCAGCCGAAGCGGCCGCGCTCGATGTCGAAGCCAAGCAGCTTCATCCAGTCCTTCAGGCGGATGAACGCGATCGGGTCGCGCGCGGCCGGCACGAACGGCCGGTTCGCGATGCGCCCGACCGACTGGCGCGCGCCCCACAGGCTCAACGAGTTGAAGCCGGTGATGACGAGCCGGCCCTCCGGCATCAGCACGCGTTCGGCCTCGCGCAGCAGGCGGTGCGGATCGGTGGTGAATTCGAGCGTGTGCGGCATCACGATCAGGTCCACGCTCTGCGATTCGAACGGCAGGTCGAGCAGGTCGCACCAGACGGTGCTGCGCCCGGCCGGGGCGTGGTGCGGGCCGGGCGGGTCGCCCGCCCACGGGTAGCGGAACGGCTCGCTCGCGCCGCTGGCGGGATCGAGCACGAGCCCGCGGCCCGGCATGCGGTTCTCGCGCAGCGAATCGAGCTGGGGCAGGCCGAGCTGCAGGGCGTGGAAGCCGAACACGTCGGACACCACGCGGTCGAGCTGGGCCTGTTCCCACTCGAGCACGTAGCGGCCGGGCGGCGAAGCGCTCCAGGCGGGCCAGTCTATAATCGGACGGTCTGACATATCGATGAGTGCGCGCCCATGAACGAGCTGGAATACGTGCCGGTGCCGGCATTTGAAGACAACTATATCTGGCTCGTGTCGGATGGCAGCGACGCGGTCGCCGTCGATCCGGGCGACGCCGCCCCGGTGCGCCGATATCTCGACGCGCGGGGCTGGCGGCTAGCCGCTATTCTACTCACGCACCATCATGCCGACCATGTCGGCGGCGTGTCGGCGCTCGTCGCTGACCCGAAGCAGATCACGCCCGTGCCCGTTTACGGTCCCGCCGGCGAGGCGATCGCCCAGGTCACGCAGCCGCTCGCGGGCGGCGCGCGCGTGCGGATCGGCAAGCCGGCGCTCGAATTCGAGGTGCTGGACGTGCCGGGCCACACGCGCGGCCACATCGCCTATTTCCAGGCGGCCGGCGCGGGCCATCCGGCGCCCCATCTGTTCTGTGGCGACACGCTGTTCTCGTGCGGCTGCGGGCGCCTGTTCGAAGGCACGCCGGCGCAGATGCTGGCCTCGCTCGACGCGCTGGCCGCGCTGCCCGGCGACACGCAGGTGCATTGCGCCCACGAATACACGCTCTCGAACATCCGCTTCGCGCTCGCCTGCGAGCCCGACAACGCGGCGCTCGCCGCGTGGCGCGACAGCGCCGAGGCGCGTCGCGCGCGCGGCGAGCCGACCCTGCCCACCACCATCGCGCACGAGCGCGCGGTCAATCCGTTCCTGCGCGCCGACAGCGCGTCGATCGCGGCGACGCTCGAGGCCGAACTGCACGAGGCGCCGGCGAGCCGGCTCGCCGCGTTCACGCTGATGCGCGAGTGGAAGAACCGCTTCCGCTGAATCGCCCCTTGCCTTTTGCCCTGATTCCGGTGACAGGCTGACCGGCCACGTCGCGACGGGGCGGCACCGGGGCTTTCCCGAGTCGCGGGAAAGCCCCTATCCAGAGTAGTCCGATGCTCATCCGGAATCTGGAGAATCGGCCCCAAATACCGGATTTATCGGCATTTTTGGGCTTTTTATTGACGCGATGCACGCGCCTCCCTTACTATCGCCTGCAATTTCCAGCCGTTGGAAGCCGAGATTTACATGCGATTCCTGATCAGTGCGCTATTGGTTTTGCTGCTCGCCGCGTGCGCGAGCCCCGGACCGACCGCCCCATCCGCCGCTTCCGACCCGCAAGCCGCTGCCGATTTCCTTCGCAAGACCGCGACCTCCAAAGACACCGTCGACGTCGACAAGCAGTCGGTCGGCGATCTGACCACCAAGGATTCCGATCTCTGGGCGCGCATCCGCCGCGGCTTCCAGATCCCCGATCTGCAGAGCGACCAGGTCGACATGCAGACGACCTGGTACACCGAGCGTCCCGACTACGTGCAGCGCATGACGGAGCGCTCGCAGAAGTATCTCTATCACATCGTCGAGGAGCTCGAGGCGCGCAACATGCCGACCGAGCTCGCGCTGCTGCCGTTCATCGAATCGGCCTACAACCCGCAGGCGCTGTCGGTCGCGAAGGCCGCCGGCATGTGGCAGTTCATTCCCGGCACGGGCCGCACCTACAACCTGAAGCAGAACATGTGGCAGGACGAGCGCCGCGACGTGCTGGCCTCGACCAGCGCCGCGCTCGACTACCTGTCGCGCCTGCATGACATGTTCGGCGACTGGTACCTGGCGCTGGCCGCCTACAACTGGGGTGAAGGCAACGTGCAGCGCGCGATCGCGCGCAACCAGGCGGCCGGCCTGCCGACCGACTATCAAAGCCTGCGCATGCCGAACGAGACGCGCAACTACGTGCCGAAGCTGCAGGCGGTGAAGAACATCATCGCCAATCCGCAGCAGTACGGCCTGACGCTGCCCGAGATTCCGAACCACCCGTATTTCGTGACGGTCACGACCTCGCACGACATCGACGTGAAGATGGCGGCGCAGCTCGCCGGCCTCTCGCTCGAGGAGTTCAAGGCGCTGAACCCGTCGTTCTCGAAGCCGGTGATCCTCGGCGCGACCCAGCCGCAGATCCTGCTGCCGTTCGACAACGCCTCGCAGTTCGAGAAGGGCCTGAAGTCGTATGACGGCCAGCTGTCCAGCTGGACCACCTACACGGTCACCGAGCGCGCGCGGCCGGCGGCGATCGCCGAGAAGATCGGGGTGGACGCCGACACGCTGATGCAGGTGAACAAGATTCCGGCCGGGATGCGGCTGAAGCCGGGCTCGACGATTGTCGTGCCGCGCGGCGACGACGACGACGAGGACATCAGCGCCGACGTGGCCGAAAACGCCATGCTCGCGATGGAACCCGACGTGCCCGACACGCGCAAGATGTTGATCCGCGTGCGCCGCAAGCAGTCGATGGCCTCGCTGGCGAGCCGCTATGGCGTGTCGGTCGGCCAGCTGAAGGGCTGGAACCGCACCCGTCGCGACCTGGTGATGCCGGGCCAGACCATCGTGCTGCACGTGCCGGTGGGCCGTGCCGTGCCGGCCGAGCCCGGTCCCGAGCGGATCGCCACCTCGGTCGGCGGCGCGCGCATCGAACGCGCGAGCCTGCACACGGGCGGCAAGGTCGCGGCGCACGGGCGCCGCGCGGCGCCTTCGAAGGCGGCGGCCAAACCGGCCGCGAAACTGGCCGCGAAGCCGGCCGCCAGGAGCGCGAAGCCGGCCGCCAAGACTGCGTCGCACAACACGAAGAAGAAGTAACGCGATTCGGTCGCCGCGCGCGTGGGGGCTTTGTGCCCGATGCGCCGCGCGTCGCTTATGATTCGCGCGCACGCCGTCACCGAGGTGACGGCGTTTTCATTTGGGCAGGCCGCTCGCAACGCAGGCGGCGGATTCGGAGGGGACGCATGTCTTCCGTGCAGTGGCGCGTGTTCGCGCTGTTTTCGATGGGCTATTTCGTGTCGTACGTGTTTCGCGGCGTCAATCTCGGCTTCGCGCCGCTGATCACGCACGACCTCGGGCTGTCCGCCGCGGACCTGGGGCTGCTGACGAGCCTCTATTTTCTCGGCTTCGCCGGCGCGCAGATTCCGGCAGGCGTGCTGCTCGACCACTACGGCCCGCGGCGCGTGACGGCCGCGATGCTGCTGTTCGCGGCGACCGGCATCGCCGTGTTCGGTTTCGCGCACGGCATCGGCGCGATGATGGTCGGCCGCCTGCTGATCGGGATCGGCGTATCGGTGTGCCTCGGCGCCGCGTTCAAGGCGATCGCCGAGTTCTTCCCTGTCGCGCGGCTGCCGCTCGTGAACGGCTGCGTGATGGCGGTCGGCGGCATGGGCGGCGTTGCGGTCGGCTCGCCGCTCGCCTGGACGCTCGGCATGGTCAGCTGGCGGATGGTCTGCGCCGGGCTCTGCGTGTTCACCATCCTGGTCGCCGCGCTGCTCTGGAGCGGCGCGCCCGATGCCGCGCGCACGCACCGCCAGGCCAGCCTCGTCAGCCAGTTCAAGGGCACCTGGCACATCCTGCAGAGCGCCGCGTTCTGGAAGATCGCTTCGTTCTCGGTGGTCACGCAGGGCGTGTTCTTCGCGATGCAGTCGCTGTGGGTCGGCCCCTACCTGCGCGACGTGATGGGCTTCGCGCCGCATCAGGCGGCCGCGCTGGTCTCGGTGATCGGGCTCGCGATGATGGCGGGCAGCTTCGCCACCGGCGCGCTGGCACGGCTGTTCGAACGGCGTGGCCTGTCGGTCTATGCGTTCTGCGGAATCGGCATGGGCTGCTTCGTCGCCACGCAACTGGCGATCATGCTGCGCGCGCCGCTGCCGGCCGCCGTGCTGTGGGCCTGCTACGGCGCGTTCGGCGGGATCGGCATCCTCAGCTACGCGATCCTCGCCGAGCATTTCCCGTCGCACCTGATCGGCCGCGCCAACACCACCATCACGCTGGTGATCTTCGTGCTGATCTTCGGCTTCCAGGTCGGCGTCGGCGCGGTGCTGTCGCAATGGCCGACGCAGGGCGGCCATTATCCACGCGCCGCACACCTGACCGCCTGGACGATACTGGTCGTGCTGCAGGTTGCGGGCGCGATCTGGTACGTGCTGCCGGGGCGCGCGACGATCGGTGCCGAACGCCACCCGGGTTGACGCGCCGCGCGCGCTCCGGCGCGAGGGCAGGGGATTTGCCCCTGAATATCGGCCGCCCCGGCCGTTTCGCGTGGCGTTTTCGATATCGCGATTGTTTCCGGACCCATCTCTGTCATAGGGAGATGGCACGGCAGGCTTTGAGATAGGTCCGGTTTCGCGCTATAATTTGAAGGTTTGCGCAATTCAACCCCGCACCCTAGCGCCTACCTCCAATTCCCCGTCTTCCGCCGCCTGCCTCCCGGCACGTGACGCGTCGAATGCAGCCCGCGGCCAGCCCGCGCGCGCATCGTGCGCCTCCTCCGGGCCAGCCGGGCGAGCGCCGGCGAACGCCCCTTGATGGGGCGAACCGGCCGCGACAGGTCGACAGGTCGGCAGCAAGGGTGTCCCCCAAGGAGCCTCCCGTGTTGCCGTCTTTTTCTCCCGCCTTGCTCGCACTTGCCGACGGCACGGTCTTTCGCGGTTATTCGATCGGCGCGACCGGCCATACGATCGGCGAAGTCGTGTTCAACACCGCGATTACCGGCTATCAGGAAATCCTCACCGACCCGAGCTATGCACGACAGATCGTGACGCTCACCTATCCGCACATCGGTAACGTCGGCGTGAACCGCGAAGACGTCGAAGCGACCAAGGTCCACGCGGCCGGCCTGATCATCCGCGACCTGCCGGTGCTGGCCTCGAACTTCCGCATGGACCGCACGCTCGGCGACTACCTGCGCGACGAAGGCGTGGTCGCGATCGCTGGCATCGACACCCGCAAGCTGACCCGCGTGCTGCGCGACAAGGGCGCCCAGAACGGCTGCATCCTGACCGGTTCCGACGACGAGGCGAAGGCGATCGAACTCGCGCGCTCGTTCCCGGGCCTCGCCGGCATGGATCTCGCGAAGGTCGTCTCGACCGACAAGCCGTTCGCCTGGAAGCAGACCGAATGGCGCCTCGAGGGCGGCTACGGCGAGCAGACCGCGCCGCGCTACAAGGTCGTCGCCTACGATTTCGGCGTCAAGTACAACATCCTGCGCATGCTGGCCGAGCGCGGCTGCGACGTCACGGTGCTGCCGGCCCAGGCCAGCGCGGCCGACGCGCTGGCGCTGAATCCGGACGGCATCTTCCTGTCGAACGGCCCCGGCGACCCGGAGCCGTGCGACTACGCGATCGCCGCGACGCGCGAATTCATCGAACGCGGCGTGCCGACCTTCGGCATCTGCCTCGGCCACCAGATCATGGGCCTCGCGGTCGGTGCGAAGACGCTGAAGATGAAGACCGGCCACCACGGCGCGAACCATCCGGTCAAGGACCTGGCCGACGGCCGCGTCGTGATCACCTCGCAGAACCACGGTTTCGCGGTCGACGCCGATTCGCTGCCGGCCAACGCGCGCGCGACCCACGTCTCGTTGTTCGACGGCACGCTGCAGGGCTTCGAGCTGACCGACAAGCCGGCGTTCTGCTTCCAGGGCCACCCGGAAGCCTCGCCCGGCCCGCACGACATCGGCTACCTGTTCGACCGCTTCACCGCGCTGATGGACACGGCCAAGGCACGCGCCTGAGGCTGACGGGAGACGGCACCTCATGTTCGGCCATGCACTCGGAATCACGGACTTCTGGACCTACGTCGTCGGCGCGGTGTTCATCGTCCTGCTGCCCGGTCCGAATTCGATGTACGTGCTGTCGCTCGCGGCGCAGCGCGGGGTCAAGGCCGGCTATCGCGCGGCCTGCGGCGTGTTCGTCGGCGACGCGGTGCTGATGCTGCTGTCGGCGGCCGGTGTCGCCTCGCTGCTGAAGGCGAACCCGCTGCTGTTTGCCGTCGTCAAGTATGGCGGCGCCGCCTATCTGCTCTACCTCGGGCTCACGCTGCTGCGCCGCGGCTCGCGCGGGCTGCGCGGCGGGGCGGCGGCGGCAGCGCCGCGCGCCGACGGCGAGCGGCCGTTTCGCAAGGCGCTCGTCGTCAGCCTGCTGAACCCGAAGGCGATCCTGTTCTTCATTTCGTTCTTCATCCAGTTCGTCGATCCGACCTATCGTTATCCGGCGGTGTCGTTCGTCGTGCTGGGCACGATTTCTCAGTGCGCGAGCTTCCTGTACCTGAGCACGCTGATCTTGGCTGGCGCGCGTCTCGCCGAACAGTTTCGCCGCCGCCGCAGGCTCGCGGCGGGCGCGGCGGGCGGCGTGGGCGGCCTGTTCATCGGTTTCTCGGTGAAGCTGGCGCTCGCGACCATGAGTTGAGCGTGACGGCATCCGGCGTGCGAGGCTCGTCGGCGAGCCCATAACAAGAGTCGACCAGACATACGAGGGAAGCATTTTGACTGAACCGTTAGGAACCCAGCCAGTGAATGACAGCGCCGCGTCGATTGATCTGACTGCCGCGTCGGCGGCCGTCGTTTCGCATCCGGCGCCGGAGGTCGCGCCGCAGGGCGAGGCGGACGGTGCGGTGGCACGCATCCGGACGTCGATCGACATCGAGTCGTCCACTGCCGTGCTGTCGTTCGGCGACGATGCGATGCGCGAGCTCGGTGCGTATTCGGATCGGATTCTGGCCGACGTGAAGGGCAAGGACATCGGCGAGGCGGGGGCGCTGCTGTCGAATCTCCAGGAGCAGATTCGCTCGCTCGATCCGGAATCGCTGCAGAAGCAGGGTTTCGTCGCGCGGATGCTGGGCACGGCGCAACGGGCGGTCGAACGTTTCGTGCGCCGCTACGAGGACGTGGCCGGCCAGATCAACGAAGTGGCGCTGAAGCTCGAGATGTGGCGCGAGGCGATGCGCCGCGACATCGCGATGCTGGACGACATGCATGCGAACGGCGTCCAGTACGTGAAGAATCTGGACACCTACATCGCGGCGGGCGAGCAGTACGTCGCCGATTTCCGGCAAAGCCGGCTGCCGGAGTTGCAGGCGGCGCTGGCCGGCCTGTCGGAGGACCAGCTCGCGCTGCAGCAGGAGCGGATTCAGGATCTGGTGCGCAACATCGATCGGCTCGAGCGCAAGGTGCATGACCTGAAGCTCGCGCGGATGGTGGGGCTGCAGCGCCTGCCGCAGATCCGCATCGTGCAGAACGGCGATGCGCTGCTGATGGACAAGATCCACACGGCGATCAATACGGCGATCCCCGCGTGGAAGTCGCAGTTCGTCACCGCACTCGCGCTCGAGCGGCAGAAGCAGGCGTACGAGACGCAGCAGGCCGTGGTCGACATGACCAACGAACTGCTGCGCAAGAATGCCGAGCAGTTGCACCAGAGCGCGACCTCGATCGAGCAGGCCAGCCAGCGCAGCGTGATCGACATCGAGTCGGTGCGCCAGGCGAACGAGCTGTTGTTGCGCACGGTCGGCGACGTGATGGAGATCCAGGCGGAGGGCCGCAAGAATCGCGCGGCGGTCGAGGTCGAGCTGAAGAAGCTCGAGACCGATCTGCGGACGTCGCTCGCGCGCCAGGCGGAGGCCGGCTGATGGCGCGCCGGGGCGGCCGCCTGCGATTGCCCGAGGCACGGCCGAAAGGCGGCCTCAGGCTGTTCGCGCGAGCGTCGTGGATGAGCCTGTGGCAGTGCTGCGCGGGATATGCCGCTGCGTTCGGAGGAACGGCGCTCGGGATGGGCGTGGCGTCGCTGCTCGCTCACACGGGCCTGGTCGGCAGGTTGCAGGAGTTTGACAGCCACGCGCGATTCGCGGACTTCGGTCCGTGGGTCATCCTGCTCGTGACGGCCGGAATGGGGATCTCGCTCTTTCTGGTGCTGGCGGTGACGGGATTGGCGTTGCGCCAGTTGTACCTGTTGCCGCGCCTGCACGTTTCGGTCGGGGTGTTGACTGCGTTTGCGTATTTTCTGCCGACGGTGCGGCTGAACGTGGGATGGATCGTATTGCCGGGCGCGCTGCTGGCCTGGTGGATGCGGCGCGCGTTGGCGCGCCCCGATCCAGTCCGGATCGAGTGGCTGTTGTACAAGTATTACCACGGCTTTCCGGTGCTGCAGGACTGGATCGGCAATGCCATCGTGGCCACGTGGGTGTCGGCGGCCGGGCCGCAGCCGTCGCGACAGCCCGCGTCGAAGCGGGCAGCCGCGCCGGCGGGCAAGCCGGCACTCGCGTCGAGCCTCTTCGACGGCTACCTGTCCGAGATGCGCGCGATGCTGCCGCGGCTCGCCGGCACGATGGTGGAGGACGAATGGAGCAGGCTGATCGAGGTCAGCGAGCGCATTTACGAGATGGCGGGTAACGAGCCGGACAAGTACAGCTCGCTGAACCACTTTCTCGCGTCGCAACTGCCGAACGCGATCAAGCTCGGCGGGTACTTCGTCACGCTCGGTAAATTGACCGAATCGGATCCGACCCGGGCGCCGCGCATGCTCGAGATCGAAACGAGCCTTCAGGGATTGTTCACGCAATTCGAGAAGGTGCATAACCAGACGGTGGAGAGTGACCTGGCGGGACTCGAGGTGACGCTCCAGCTCTTGCAGGAAGATTTGCAGCAGGCAGAGCAGCGGCAGGCGTACACGCCTGTCGCTGTCAAGTCGGCGGCCGGCGAGCCGGTACGCGACATGCAGCATTAACGTTTATTTATTGATTGACAGAGCCATGCCAAAACGCACAGACATCAACAGCATCCTCATCATCGGCGCCGGCCCGATCATCATCGGCCAGGCGTGCGAGTTCGACTACTCGGGCGCGCAGGCATGCAAGGCGCTGCGTGAGGAGGGTTACAAGGTCATCCTCGTCAACAGCAATCCGGCGACGATCATGACCGATCCGAACACGGCCGACGTCACCTACATCGAGCCGATCACCTGGGAAGTCGTCGAGCGCATCATCGCCAAGGAGCGCCCGGACGCGATCCTGCCGACGATGGGCGGCCAGACCGCGCTGAACTGCGCGCTCGACCTGCACCACCATGGCGTGCTGGAGAAGTATCAGGTCGAGCTGATCGGCGCTTCGCCCGAGGCGATCGACAAGGCCGAGGACCGCCAGAAGTTCAAGGAAGCGATGACCAAGATCGGTCTCGGCTCGGCCAAGTCCGGCATCGCGCACTCGATGGAAGAGGCGCTCAAGGTGCAGGCCGAGATCGCGGCGGCCACGGGCGGCAGCGGCTACCCGACGGTGATCCGCCCGTCGTTCACGCTGGGCGGTTCGGGCGGCGGCATCGCCTACAACCGCGAGGAGTTCGAGGAAATCTGCAAGCGCGGTCTCGATCTCTCGCCCACCCGCGAGCTGCTGATCGAGGAATCGCTGCTCGGCTGGAAGGAGTACGAGATGGAAGTGGTTCGCGACCGCGCGGACAACTGCATCATCGTCTGCTCGATCGAGAACCTCGACCCGATGGGCGTCCACACCGGCGACTCGATCACGGTCGCGCCGGCCCAGACGCTGACCGACAAGGAATACCAGATCCTGCGTAACGCGTCGCTCGCGGTGCTGCGCGAGATCGGCGTCGACACCGGCGGCTCGAACGTGCAGTTCTCGATCAACCCGAAGGACGGCCGGATGGTCGTGATCGAGATGAACCCGCGCGTGTCGCGTTCGTCGGCGCTGGCCTCGAAGGCCACCGGCTTCCCGATCGCGAAGGTCGCGGCGAAGCTGGCCGTCGGCTACACGCTCGACGAACTGAAGAACGAGATCACGGGCGGCCAGACGCCGGCCTCGTTCGAGCCGACCATCGACTACGTCGTCACGAAGATCCCGCGCTTCGCGTTCGAGAAATTCCGCGAGGCCGATTCGCGCCTGACCACGCAGATGAAGTCGGTCGGCGAGGTGATGGCGATCGGCCGTACCTTCCAGGAGTCGTTCCAGAAGGCGCTGCGCGGCCTCGAAGTCGGCGTGGACGGCCTCGACGAGAAGACCACCGACCGCGACGAGATCGTCCGCGAGATCGGCGAACCGGGCCCGGACCGAATCTGGTACGTCGGCGACGCGTTCCGCGTCGGCCTGAGCGCCGAACAGATCTTCGAGGAAACCTCGATCGACCCGTGGTTCCTCGCGCAGATCGAGCAGATCATCCTGAAGGAGAAGGCGCTCGGCGGCCGCACGCTGGCGAGCCTGTCGAAGGACGAGCTCTACTTCCTGAAGCAGAGCGGCTTCTCGGACCGGCGTCTGGCGAAGCTGGTCGGCGCGAGCGCGGCCGAAGTGCGTGCGCGCCGTCTGGAACTGAACGTGCGCCCGGTCTACAAGCGCGTGGACACCTGCGCGGCCGAGTTCGCCACCAAGACCGCCTACATGTACTCGACCTACGAGGAAGAGTGCGAGGCGCAGCCGACCACCAACAAGAAGATCATGGTGCTGGGCGGCGGCCCGAACCGGATCGGCCAGGGCATCGAGTTCGACTACTGCTGCGTGCATGCCGCGCTCGCGATGCGCGAGGACGGCTATGAAACCATCATGGTCAACTGCAACCCGGAAACGGTCTCGACCGACTACGACACGTCCGACCGCCTCTACTTCGAGCCGCTCACGCTCGAGGACGTGCTTGAAGTGGTCGACAAGGAAAAGCCGGTCGGCGTGATCGTGCAGTACGGCGGCCAGACGCCGCTCAAGCTCGCGCTCGACCTGGAAGCCGCGGGCGTGCCGATCGTCGGCACCTCGCCGGACATGATCGACGCCGCGGAGGATCGCGAGCGCTTCCAGAAGCTGCTGCAGGAGCTGGGCCTGCGCCAGCCGCCGAACCGCACCGCGCGCGCCGAGAGCGAGGCGCTGGCGCTGGCCGACGAGATCGGCTATCCGCTGGTGGTGCGTCCGTCCTACGTGCTGGGCGGACGCGCGATGGAGATCGTCCACGAGCCGCGCGACCTCGAACGCTACATGCGCGAGGCCGTGAAGGTGTCGAACGACTCGCCGGTGCTGCTCGACCGCTTCCTCAACGACGCGATCGAATGCGACGTGGACTGCATCTGCGACGGCGAGGCCGTGTTCATCGGCGGCGTGATGGAGCACATCGAGCAGGCGGGCGTCCACTCGGGCGATTCGGCCTGTTCGCTGCCGCCGTACTCGCTGTCGAAGGAAACCGTCGCCGAGCTCAAGCGCCAGACCGGCGCGATGGCGCGCGCGCTGAACGTGGTCGGCCTGATGAACGTGCAGTTCGCGATCCAGCAGGTGCCGCAGGACGACGGTTCGAAGCAGGACGTGATCTACGTGCTCGAAGTGAACCCGCGCGCCTCGCGCACGGTGCCCTACGTGTCGAAGGCCACCAGCCTGCCGCTGGCGAAGATCGCCGCGCGCGCGATGGTCGGCCAGAAGCTGGCCGGGCAGGGCGTGACGAAGGAAATCGATCCGCCGTACTACAGCGTCAAGGAAGCGGTGTTCCCGTTCGTGAAGTTCCCGACCGTCGATCCGGTGCTCGGACCGGAGATGCGTTCGACGGGCGAGGTGATGGGCGTGGGCCGCACGTTCGGCGAGGCGCTGTTCAAGTCGCAGCTCGCGGCCGGCTCGCGCCTGCCGGAGTCGGGCACGGTGCTGCTGACCGTGATGGACGCCGACAAGCCGAAGGCGGTCGAGGTCGCGCGCATGCTGCACGAGCTCGGTTATCCGATCGTCGCCACGCGCGGCACGGCCGCCGCGATCGAGGCGGCCGGCGTGCCGGTGAAGGTCGTCAACAAGGTCAAGGACGGCCGCCCGCACATCGTCGACATGATCAAGAACGGCGAGATCGCGCTGGTGTTCACGACGGTCGACGAGACGCGCACGGCGATCGCCGACTCGCGTTCGATCCGCATGAGTGCGCAGGCGCAGAAGGTCACGTACTACACGACCATGTCGGGCGCGCGCGCGGCGGTCGAGGGCCTGCGCTACCTGAAGGACCTCGAAGTCTATGATTTACAAGGTCTTCACGGTCGCCTAAACTAAGCCGTCGGGTTCAGTCCCGGGCAACACAGGCCGCGATTAAGCGGCGTTTCCGGTTCGCCGGAAATGCGCTTAATCGCGGTGATTTTTTTTATGCCGCATTTTTGTTATTGAGCCGTTTATGAGCACCATTCCATTGACCAAGCGCGGCGCCGAACAGCTGCGCGAAGAGTTGCAGCGCCTGAAGTCGATCGAGCGTCCGGCCGTGATCAATGCGATCGCCGAAGCGCGTGCGCAGGGCGATCTTTCCGAAAACGCCGAGTACGACGCCGCCAAGGAAAAGCAGGGCTTCATCGAGGGGCGGATCGCCGAGCTCGAATCGAAGCTGTCGGCGGCCCAGATCATCGACCCGTCCGCACTCGACGCCGAAGGCCGCGTCGTGTTCGCGGCCACCGTCGAACTCGAGGATCTCGCCTCGGGCGACACCGTCAAATACCAGATCGTCGGCGACGACGAAGCCGATATCGACCACGGTCTGATTTCAGTCAGCTCGCCGATCGCGCGCGCGCTGATCGGCAAATCGGAAGGCGACGTCGCGGCCGTCCAGGCGCCGAGCGGCGTGCGCGAGTACGAGATCATCTCGGTCAGCTACGTCTGAAGCCGGGAGTGACGCCGATGCGCAGTTCCCTCCGGTTGTTCCGTTTTCTCGCGACCGTCTGGGTCGGCAGCCTGCTGACGATCGGTTACGCGGTCGCACCGGTGCTGTTCACGGCGCTCGATCGGGCCGCCGCGGGTGAAGTGGCGGCGCGCCTGTTCCGGATCGAGGGCTGGATCGGTGTGGTGTGTGGCGTGTTGATGCTGGTCGCGGCGAACGCGCGCGTCCGCGACGGCGATGCGGCATATCGCCGCCTTCGCTTAATCGTGGCCGTGATGCTGGCGTGCGTGATCGTGGGATATTTCGCGATCGAGCCGTTCATGAACGCACTGCGCGTGGCCGCGCAGGAGGCGGGTACCGACGTCGGCCATTCCGCCTACGCGGGCCGCTTCGGCATGCTGCACGGCGTGTCGAGCCTGTTCTATCTGATCGAAAGCCTGTTCGGGCTCTGGCTCGTCTGGATCCTGCCCGGGGCGGGCGAGGTGCGCGCCGCGCGCGTCTGAGCGCCCGCGGCGGAGCCGGCGGGCGCTCATCGGGCGCCGAAGCCGGCCGGGTTCCCTTATTTGTCGTTCTGGAACGGGCGCTTCGCGCTCTGCTGACGCTTTTTCGCGCGCTTCACGGTGCCGCCCGCCGTCACGCGCTCGTTGCCGCGCACGACGACCTTGGTGGCCCGCGGCTTGCGCACCGGGCTCGCGTCGGGCGAATGCTTGACCACCTTGACCACGCGCGGCGCGCGACCCTTGGCGGTTTCCGGTTCGCCGGCGGGCAGGCGCTTCGCGGCCTCGCGCGCGCTCGGCACGCCGCGCGCGCCACGCTTCGGGGCCGGCTCGACCTGCTCGGGGCGCCAGATCACGAGCAGCTTGCCGATGTGCTGGATCGGCGCCGCGCCGAGGCGCTCGCAGATTTCCTCGTAGATCGCGATGCGGGCGTCGCGCTCGTCGCCGAACACGCGGATCTTGATCAGCTGGTGGGCGGCCAGGTGGACCTTGATCTCGGCCAGCACGGCGTCGGTCAGGCCTTCGGCGCCGATGAGCACGACGGGCTTCAGCGCATGGGCTTGCGAACGCAGTGCAGAGCGCTCGGCGGGGGAAAGCGAAAGGGCAGGCATCGGAACTCTGGAATCTCTAGGACGGCGCGCGCCGGACGGGCGCGCGCGAAAACCACGTAAAATCGCGGCTGGCACGCTGTCGAGGCGTCCGCCGCGCGAATAAGACGCGTATTATCCGCCAAAAGCCCGGGCTGACGAAGCCATTGCGCAACCGGCGCAGGAATCGCCCGTTTTCACGGCCCGTTTTGTGGCCTTTTGGCTGAATTTTTCCTTCCGCATGGCAAAGAATCGCTTCAACCAGTCGTGGCTGCACGACCATATCAACGACCCCTACGTCAAAATGGCGCAGCGGGAAGGCTACCGCGCTCGCGCGGCGTACAAGCTGAAGGAAATCGACGAGCAGGACAAGCTGATCCGGCCGGGCCAGGTGATCGTCGACCTCGGCGCGGCGCCTGGCAGCTGGAGCCAGTACGCACGCAACAAGCTCGCGCTGGGCAAGAATCGCGACGCACAGCGCGAGGGCGGGATCGACGGCATGATCGTTGCGCTCGACATGCTGCCGATGGAGCCGGTGGCCGACGTCCACTTCATCCAGGGCGACTTCCGCGAGGACGCGGTGCTGCACCAGCTCGAAGCGTTGCTCGATGGCCGCGTGGTCGACCTTGTAATTTCCGACATGGCACCCAACCTGTCGGGCGTGGCGTCGGCGGATGCGGCGCGGATCGAGCATGTTTGCGATCTGGCGCTCGAATTCTCGCAAAACCATCTGAAACCGGATGGCGCCCTTTTAGTAAAGTGCTTTCACGGCAGCGGTTACAGCCAGATTGTCGAAAAGTTCAAGCATCAGTTCCGTACGGTCGCCCCGCGCAAGCCGAAGGCCTCGCGCGACAAGTCGTCGGAGACGTTTATTTTGGGCCGGCACCTGAAGCATCCGCGCTGAAGCGGATGCGGCGGCCGCCGCAGACCGGCCGGAGCCTTGCCGGCCGTAGGGTTTGACTATCGCAGCGTTTGGCGAACCTTATGGCGACGGGCTTCGGACTGGATTAGAATGCCTCAGGAGCGCTGCAAGTAGAATGTAGGCGCTCGTCTATGAGTGAAGGAGTGGTGCTTTGAACAACAATATGTTCTCGAAGGCGGCAGTGTGGCTCGTGATCGCACTGGTGCTGTTTACAGTGTTCAAGCAGTTCGACAAGCCCCGCGTCCAGGAAGGTGTGTCGTATTCGCAGTTCATGGACGACGCGAAGAACGGCAAGGTCAAGAACGTCATCGTGCAGGGGCGTAACCTCACCGTCACTCCCGCCGAAGGCCAGAAATACCAGATCGTGTCTCCCGGCGACATCTGGATGGTCGGTGACCTGATGAAGTACGGCGTCCAGGTGAGCGGCAAGGCCGACGACGAACCGAACGCGCTGGTCTCCGCGCTGTACTACCTCGGGCCGACGCTGCTCATCATCGTGTTCTGGTTCTACATGATGAGACAGATGCAGGGCGGCGGCAAAGGCGGCGCGTTCTCGTTCGGGAAATCGCGCGCGCGGCTCATCGACGAGAACAACAACGCGGTGAACTTCGCGGACGTCGCCGGCTGCGACGAAGCCAAGGAAGAAGTCTCCGAACTCGTCGATTTCCTGCGTGATCCCCAGAAATTCCAGAAGCTCGGCGGGCGCATTCCGCGCGGTGTGCTGCTGGTCGGCCCGCCGGGGACCGGCAAGACGCTGCTCGCCCGCGCGATCGCCGGCGAGGCGAAGGTGCCGTTCTTCAGCATTTCGGGTTCGGACTTCGTCGAAATGTTCGTCGGCGTGGGCGCGGCCCGCGTGCGCGACATGTTCGAACAGGCCAAGAAGCATGCGCCCTGCATCGTGTTCATCGACGAAATCGACGCGGTCGGCCGCCATCGCGGCGCCGGCATGGGCGGCGGCAACGACGAGCGCGAGCAGACGCTGAACCAGATGCTCGTCGAGATGGACGGCTTCGAGGCGAACTCGGGTGTGATCGTGATCGCCGCGACGAACCGTTCCGACGTGCTCGACAAGGCGCTGCTGCGTCCGGGCCGTTTCGACCGCCAGGTCTACGTCGGCCTGCCCGACATCCGTGGCCGCGAGCAGATCATGCGCGTCCACCTGCGCAAGGTGCCGATCTCGAACGACGTCGACGCGGCGGTGCTCGCCCGCGGTACGCCGGGCTTCTCGGGCGCCGATCTCGCGAACCTCGTCAACGAGGCGGCGCTGTTCGCGGCACGCCGTGGCAAGCGCATCGTCGAGATGCAGGATTTCGAGGACGCCAAGGACAAGATCTTCATGGGTCCGGAGCGCAAGTCGGCCGTGATCCGCGAAGAGGCGAAGCGCGCCACGGCGTACCACGAAGCCGGCCACGCCGTGATTGCGAAGCTGCTGCCGAAGGCCGATCCGGTCCACAAGGTCACGATCATCCCGCGCGGTCGCGCGCTCGGCGTGACCTGGCAGCTGCCGGAGCATGACAACGAGACGTACTCGAAGGACTACCTGCTCGATCGCCTCGCGATCCTGTTCGGTGGCCGCGTGGCCGAGGAACTGTTCATGAACCTGGTGAGCACCGGCGCCTCGGACGACTTCAACAAGGCGACGCAGACGGCGCGCGCGATGGTGACGCGCTTTGGCATGACCGACGCGCTCGGGCCGATGGTCTACGCCGACGACGAGAACGACGGCGGCCCGTTTGGCAAGGGCTTCACGCGCGCGATCTCGGAAGCGACGCAGCAGAAGGTCGATGCGGAAATCCGCCGCGTGATCGACGATCAATACCGCCTCGCTCGCCGCCTGCTCGACGAGAACCGCGACAAGGTCGAGGCGATGACCGCCGCGCTGATGGAGTGGGAAACGATCGACGCCGACCAGATCAACGACATCATGGCCGGCCGGCCGCCGCGTTCGCCGAAGAGCAGCGGCAACGTGCCGCCGGCGAGCGATCCGTCGGGCGGTGCAGGCGCCGAGGTCAAGCCGGGCAACGCGACGGCGCCGGCTTGATGTAGTCTTGTAACGAGATCGAGTTGACGGGCTGGTGTGAATCACACCAGCCCGTTTTGTTTCCGGCTTGCCCCAGATTTTCGCTGACGTGTCGATTTTCCCCGATCATTGTATTCCCGCGCCGCTGCAATGCGGCCGCTTCACGCTGACGTTCGAGCGCCCGCTCGTGATGGGCATCCTCAACGTCACTCCCGACTCGTTTTCCGACGGTGGCCGCTACGTGGCCCGCGACGCCGCGCTGCGTCAGGCCGAGCGCATGCTCGCCGACGGCGCCGACCTGATCGACATCGGCGGCGAGTCGACGCGGCCCGGCGCGCCGCCCGTGCCGCTCGACGAGGAACTCGCGCGCGTGGTTCCGATCGTCGAGGCGCTGCAGGCGATGAACGTGCCGCTGTCGATCGACACCTACAAGCCCGACGTGATGCGCGCCACGCTCGCGGCCGGCGCCGACCTGATCAACGACATCCGGGGCTTTCGCCAGCCCGGCGCGATCGAAGCGGTGAGCGGCGCGAACTGCGGGCTTTGCGCGATGCACATGCTCGGCGAGCCGCAGACGATGCAGCTTGGTGAGCCCGCTTACCGTGACGTGGTGGCCGAGGTGCGCGACTTTCTCGCGGACCGCGCGGCCGCGCTCGTGTCGGCCGGCATCGCGCCGCAGCGGATCAGCGTCGATCCCGGTTTCGGTTTCGGCAAGGCCACGGTCGAACACAACTACGCGCTGCTCGCGAGGCTGCACGACACCGCGCCGGCGCGCCCGGACGGCGCGCGCTACCCGATTCTCGCCGGCATGTCGCGCAAGTCGATGCTCGGCGCGCTGATCGACCGGCCGGCGGCCGAACGCGTCGCCGCGAGCGTGGCGGCGGCGGTCTGCGCGGCCGAACGCGGCGCGGCCATCATTCGCGTCCACGACGTGGCGCCGACGGTCGACGCGCTGAAGATCTGGGGCGCCGTGCGGGCCGCGGCGCAACACGCATAGCAACGGACGGACAGACAAGGAGGAATCGATCCATGGGACGTCGTTATTTCGGTACGGACGGGATTCGCGGCGAGGTCGGCGTGGCGCCGATCACCCCCGATTTCGTATTGCGGCTCGGCTACGCGGCCGGCAAGGTGCTCGCGCACGCGAACGTGCGCGGCACGTCGGGACGCCCGACGGTACTGATCGGCAAGGACACGCGCGTCTCGGGCTACATGCTCGAGGCCGCGCTCGAGGCCGGCTTCTCGGCGGCCGGCGTCGACGTGATGCTGGCTGGCCCGATGCCGACGCCGGGCGTGGCCTACCTGACGCGCGCGCTGCGGCTCGCGGCCGGCGTGGTGATCAGCGCATCGCACAATCCCTATCACGACAACGGCATCAAGTTCTTCTCGGCCGACGGCAACAAGCTGCCCGACGAGACCGAGGAGGAGATCGAGGCGTGGCTCGACAAGCCGCTCGCCTGCGAGGCGTCCGACGGCCTCGGCAAGGCGCGCCGGCTCGACGACGCGAACGGCCGCTACATCGAGTTCTGCAAGAGCACGTTCCCGGCCGCGTTCGACCTGCGCGGGCTCAAGCTCGTGATCGACTGCGCGCACGGCGCGGCCTACCAGATCGCGCCGCACGTGTTCCATGAACTCGGGGCCGACGTCGTGCCGATCGGCGTGAAGCCTAACGGCTTCAACATCAACGACAAGGTCGGCGCGACGGCGCCCGAGGCGCTGATCGCGGCGGTCAAGGAGCAGGGCGGCGACCTCGGCATCGCGCTCGACGGCGACGCGGACCGGCTGCTCGTGGTCGACGGCGACGGGCGGCTCTACAACGGCGACGAGCTGCTCTACGTGCTCGTGAAGGATCGGCTCGAAACCAGCGGCAAGGTTCACGGCGCGGTCGGCACGCTGATGACGAACCTCGCGGTCGAAGTGGCGCTGCAGAAGCTCGGCGTGCCGTTCGTGCGCGCGGCGGTCGGCGACCGCTACGTGCTGGAACAGCTGCGCGAGCGCGGCTGGCTGCTCGGCGCGGAGGGCTCGGGCCACATTCTCTCGCTCGACCGGCATTCGACCGGCGACGGCATCGTCTCGGCGCTGCTCGTGCTGGCGGCGATGAAGCGCAGCGGCAAGACGCTCGCGCAGATGCTCGAGGGCGTGGCGCTGTTCCCGCAGACGCTGATCAACGTGCGCATGAAGGCCGGCGCGAACTGGAAGGACGACACCACGATCCAGACCGCGATCGGCGCGGCCGAGCGCGAACTCGGTGAGAGCGGGCGCGTGCTGATCCGTGCCTCGGGCACCGAGCCGGTGCTGCGCGTGATGGTGGAGGCGCGCGACGCGGCCGACGCGCAGCGTCACGCCGAGGCGATCGCCGGCGCGGTGCGGCTGGCGACGGCCTGAACGGCGCCGCGGCGGGGCAGGGCAAGCCGGTTCGGGGCGAGGCGCCGGGAGCGCCTGGCGCCCGCGCGTCGCGGACCGGCTCAGGCCGGCGCATCGCCGGCCCGCGCTGAACGGACGCTGAAGGGCGCGCAGAAACCTGCCGTCTCGGGGCGCTTCGCCGCTCGTTTTCGCTACGTCGATTCGGCGCGCAGGATTACCCTGGTCGCCGGTCGCCGGTCGCCGGTCGCGTTCGACTCGCCCGCCAGCCGCTTCGCCGCCGGTGAACCGGTGCGATGGGATGCGCTCCGTGCCGGCGCCCGCCATTGTCACTTCCGCGGCATGTCGGCGTACCGTGTTGTCACAAACAGGCGCGTCGAAGCCGCCGCGAGCATCGCGATTTCCCGATTTTCCTTAGCGGATCGCATGCCGTGCCGCACTTTTCCGACTGGAGCGCTCAAGTATCGATGCCTGCGATTCGCCGGGCGAAATCGTTTGCGTGCTGGAAAACCTGCCATTTTGTGACATTTCTCCTAATCTGGATGAGCATCGCCGCCTGCGGCGGGACACGGTGACCACGCGGCGCTGTCATGGCGGTTTCGTTGGTTCGAGCGTCGGTGCCGAAAGTGCCGCGAGCCGCCGACGATTTTCGGGGACAGGCCGAAAAGCCTTGTCCGGCGTGGCGAAAACAGCTATTTGGGGGCGTGCGGGAGTACGCGCGAGACCTTTCGGACTGTCATGTTGTTGTCACACCAGCTTCATCAATTGTCACATGACTGTCATGAGTACCCCCTAATCTTCGCGGTGCCGTAGTCATCCGCTCACCCACTGGAGGTCTCATGAAATTGATGCAAACCGCGTTTGCTGGCCTGGCCGGCGCGCTCTTCGCTGTCGCCGCTCACGCAGCCGACATCACTGGCGCGGGCAGCACGTTCGCTATGCCGATCTACACGAAATGGGCAGCCGAATACCAGCAAACCGGCGGCGCGAAGGTCAACTATCAGGGCATCGGTTCGTCCGGCGGCCTGAAGCAGATCATCGCGAAGACGGTCGATTTCGCCGGCTCGGACGCTCCGCTGAAGGACGACGAACTCGCGAAGGAAGGCCTGTTCCAGTTCCCGACGGTGGTTGGCGGCATCGTTCCGGTCGTGAACATCCCGGGCATCAAGGCTGGTGAAATCACGCTGTCGGGCGAAGTGCTCGGCGACATCTACCTCGGCAAGGTCAAGAAGTGGAACGATCCGGAGATCGTTGCGCTGAACCCGAAGGTCAAGCTGCCGGATCTGGACATCGCCGTGGTCCGCCGTGCTGACGGCTCGGGCACGTCGTTCATCTGGACGAACTACCTGTCGAAGGTCAACGCAGACTGGAAGGCGAAGGTCGGTGAAGGCACGACGGTCAACTGGCCGACGGGTACGGGCGGCAAGGGCAACGACGGCGTCGCCGCTTTCGTGCAGCGCCTGCCGGGTGCGATCGGCTACGTCGAATCGGCCTACGCGAAGAAGAACGCAATGATCTACACGGACCTGAAGAACGCATCGGGTGCGGTCGTGTCGCCGAAGGCGGAAACGTTCGCCGCGGCCGCTGCCGGCGCGAACTGGTCGCAGTCGTTCTACCAGATCCTGACGAACGAGCAGGGCAAGGACGCATGGCCGGTCGTCGGCGCGACGTTCGTGCTGCTGCACGCCAAGCAGGACAAGCCGGAGCAAGGCGCCGAAACGCTGAAGTTCTTCGACTGGGCGTTCAAGAACGGCGGCAAGGCCGCAACGGATCTGGACTACATCTCGCTGCCGGCGTCGGTCACGGCCGAGATCCGCAAGCAGTGGAAGACGAAGGTCACGGACGCTTCGGGCAAGCCGGTCGCCCAGTAAGCGCTTCGTAGCAGCAAGTCGTGGTCGCGCCGCCTGGCAATCGTGCCGGGCGGCGCGTGCGGTATGAAGCGGGGCAATCGATGCCGCCCCGCCACTGAAAAATCAGGCCTCCATGTCCGATCTTCCTATCACGTCGCGCTCCGAAAGCCAGATGCGTGCGCCCGGCCGGCTCGGCGACGTCATTTTCGGCAGTCTTACGCGCATTGCGGCCATCGTGACGCTGCTGGTCCTGGGCGGCATCATCGTGTCGCTGATCGTCGCGTCGCTGCCGACCATCGAAAAATTTGGCTTCAGTTTCCTCTGGCGGTCCGAATGGGACCCCAACGCCGATGTCTACGGCGCCCTCGTGCCGATCTACGGCACGATCGCGACCTCGGTCATCGCGCTCGTGATCGCGGTGCCCGTGAGCTTCGGCATCGCGCTGTTCCTCACCGAGCTGTCGCCCGTCTGGCTGCGACGCCCGCTCGGCATCGCCATCGAGCTACTCGCCGCGATCCCGTCGATCGTCTACGGGATGTGGGGCCTGCTCGTGTTCGCCCCGATCTTCGCCGGCTACTTCCAGAAGCCGCTCGGCCAGGTGCTCGGCCCGATCCCGCTGATCGGCGCGCTGTTCCAGGGCCCGCCGATCGGCATCGGCCTGCTCTGCGCGGGCGTGATCCTCGCGATCATGATCATCCCGTACATCGCCTCGGTGATGCGTGACGTGTTCGAGGTCACCCCGGTGCTGCTGAAGGAATCGGCCTACGGCATCGGCTGCACGACCTGGGAAGTGATGTGGAAGATCGTGCTGCCCTTCACCAAGAGCGGCGTGATCGGCGGCGTGATGCTCGGCCTGGGCCGCGCGCTCGGCGAGACGATGGCCGTCACGTTCGTGATCGGCAACACCAACCTGCTCGACAACGTGTCGCTGTTCTCGCCCGGCAACAGCATCACCTCGGCGCTCGCGAACGAATTCGCGGAAGCCTCGCCGGGGCTGCACACGTCGGCCCTGATGGAACTCGGCCTGATCCTGTTCGTGATCACGTTCATCGTGCTCGCGATCTCGAAACTGATGTTGTTGCGCCTCCAGAAGGGAGAAGGCAAGAAATGAGCGAACGCGTCCTGAACATGCCGGGCGGTCAGTCCGGCGCCGCGCTCGCGGCGATGCGCGAGCGCCTGCAGCGCCGCCGCAAGGGCACCAATGCCGTCGCGCTGACGCTGTCGCTCGCCGCGATGCTGTTCGGCCTGGTCTGGCTGGTCTGGATCCTCTACACGACGCTGCATCTCGGCATCGGCGGCCTGTCGCTGCAACTGTTCACCGAGTCGACGCCGGCGCCGGATTCCGATGGCGGCGGCCTCGCCAACGCGATCGTCGGCAGCCTGCTGCTGGTCGGCCTCGGCACCTGCGTCGGCACTCCGGTGGGCGTGCTGGCGGGCGTCTACCTCGCCGAGTACGGCCAGCGCAACTGGCTCGCGAGCCTGATGCGCTTCATCAACGACATCCTGCTGTCGGCGCCGTCGATCGTGATCGGCCTGTTCGTCTACGCGGTGGTGGTGGCGCCGTCGGGCCGCTTCTCGGGCTGGGCCGGCGTGATCTCGCTCGCGCTGCTGCAGATCCCGATCGTGATCCGCACCACCGAGAACATGCTGAACCTGGTGCCGAACGCGCTGCGTGAAGCCGCGTTCGCGCTGGGCACGCCGAAATGGCGCATGATCCTGAAGATCACGCTGCGCGCGTCGATCGGCGGCATCACCACCGGCGTGCTGCTGGCGGTCGCCCGGATCGCCGGCGAAACGGCGCCGCTGCTGTTCACGGCGCTGTCGAACCAGTTCTTCTCGGCCGACATGAGCAAGCCGATCGCGAACCTGCCGGTCACGATCTACAAGTTCGCGATGAGCCCGTTCGCGCAGTGGCAGTCGTTGGCCTGGGCAGGCGTATTCCTGATCACGCTCGGGGTGCTGGGACTGAACATCCTCGCGCGCTCGATCTTCTCGAAAAAGTAACGGCGGAGCAATCCGATGAACATGGCAGAAAGCCACCTGAATCCGATCGAAAACGGCAGCGCATCCGCGCAACGCCCGCTCGCATCCGTCGAAGCGAAGATCGAAGTCAACAACCTGAACTTCTTCTACAACAAGTTCCATGCGCTGAAGAACATCAACATGCGCATTCCCGAAGGCAAGGTGACCGCGTTCATCGGGCCGTCGGGCTGCGGGAAGTCGACGCTGCTGCGCACCTTCAACAAGATGTACGCGCTCTATCCCGAGCAGCGCGCCGAAGGCGCGATCGTGATGGACGGCGAGAACCTGCTCGAATCGAAGCAGGACATCTCGCTGCTGCGCGCGCGCATCGGCATGGTGTTCCAGAAGCCGACCCCGTTCCCGATGTCGATCTATGACAACATCGCGTTCGGCGTGAAGATGTTCGAGAAGCTCACGCGCTCGGAAATGGACGACCGCATCGAGTGGGCGCTGACCAAGGCCGCGCTCTGGAACGAGGTGAAGGACAAGCTGAGCCAGAGCGGCTACGGCCTGTCGGGCGGCCAGCAGCAGCGTCTGTGCATCGCGCGCGGCATCGCGATCCGTCCGGAAGTGCTGCTGCTCGACGAGCCGTGCTCGGCGCTCGACCCGATCTCCACGGGCCGCATCGAGGAACTGATCGCGGAGCTCAAGAGCGACTACACGGTCGTGATCGTCACGCACAACATGCAGCAGGCGGCGCGCTGCTCCGATTACACCGCCTACATGTACCTGGGCGAGCTGATCGAGTTCGGCGATACCGAGAAGATCTTCATCAAGCCGGCCCGCAAGGAAACGGAAGACTACATCACCGGTCGTTTCGGTTGATGGCGGAGTACACACAATGACCGATAAGCATCTGTCGAGCCAGTTCGACGCCGATCTGAACGCGGTGTCGTCGAAGGTTCTCGAAATGGGCGGCCTCGTCGAGGCGCAGATCACCGAGGCGATGTTCGCGTTGAACGAGTTCGACCGCCAGGCGGCCGAGCGCGTGATCACCAACGAAGACCGGCTCAACCACATGGAAGTCGAGATCGACGAGGAGTGCGGCAACATCATCGCGCGCCGCCAGCCGGCCGCGCGCGACCTGCGCCTCTTGATGTCGATCTCGAAGACGATCACGAACCTCGAGCGCGCCGGCGACGAGGCCGAGAAGATCGCCAAGCGCGTGCGCCGTCTGGCCGACGAGCCGCTCGCGCGCGGCGTGAACATCGCCGAGATCAAGGTGTCGGGCGAGATGGCCGTGACGATCCTGCGCCGCGCGCTCGACGCGTTCGCGCGCCTGGACACGGTGGCCGCCGCGCAGATCGTCAAGGACGACAAGGAAATCGACCAGGAATTCCGTGCGTTCGTGCGCAAGCTCGTGTCGTACATGCAGGAAGATCCGCGCACGATCTCGGTCGGCCTCGACTTCCTGTTCATCGCGAAGGCGATCGAGCGGATCGGTGACCACGCGAAGAACATCGCGGAATTCATCATCTACATCGTGAAGGGCACCGACGTGCGGCACCAGCCGCGCGACCTGCTCGACCGCGAAGCCAATAGCTAACCCACGTCAGAAAGGACGGACAGAGGTGCCGATGCCCAGCAACATTCTCGTCATCGAAGATGAGCCCGCGATTTCCGAACTGATTTCGGTGAACCTTCAGCATGCGGGACATTGTGCGATTCGCGCGTACAACGCGGAGCAGGCCCAGAACCTGATCAGCGACGTGCTGCCTGATCTGGTCCTGCTCGACTGGATGCTGCCGGGCAAGTCCGGGATCGCGTTCGCGCGCGAACTGCGCAACAACGAGCGCACCAAGCACATCCCGATCATCATGCTGACGGCGCGTGGTGACGAGCAGGACAAGGTGCTGGGCCTCGAGATCGGCGCGGACGACTACGTCACCAAGCCGTTCTCTCCGAAGGAACTGATGGCGCGCATCAAGGCGGTGCTGCGCCGCCGCGCGCCGCAGCTGACCGAGGACGTGGTGTCGATCAACGGCCTGCGGCTGGACCCGGCCACGCATCGCGTGGCGGCCAGCGCCGAAGGCAGCGAGATCAAGCTCGATCTCGGCCCGACCGAGTTCCGCCTGCTGCATTTCTTCATGACGCATCCGGAGCGCGTCCACAGCCGCACGCAACTGCTCGATCAGGTGTGGGGCGACCACGTATTCGTCGAGGAGCGCACCGTCGACGTCCACATCAAGCGCCTGCGCGCGGCGCTCAAGCCCGCCGGCTGCGATGCTATGATCGAAACCGTGCGCGGCAGCGGCTACCGCCTCGCCAAGCACGCGTAACCTGGCACGGCGCGCGTGCCGCGCGCCGTCTCTCACCGTTCTCCCGTCTTCTTTCGAGCGCCAGCCATGAACATCATCTGGGTGCGCTTCCTGGTGTCGCTCGTCCTGCTCGCGCTGGTCGCGATCCTGACCGGCGTGACGATCGGCGTGCGCGCGGGCCTCGCGGTCGGCGTCCTGCTGCTGGTCGCCCAGGCATTCTTCGCCACCTTCCACACGCAGCGCCTCTGGCGCCTGCTCGACGCGCCCGTGTACGGCGAAGTGCCGAGCGCGCCGGGCATCTGGGGCGAGATCTACTACCGGCTGCACAAGCTCGCCAAGCAGTGGCACGCGCAGGTGCGGCAGGTCGAGCAGCAGCATTCACGCTTCATCCAGGCGATCCAGGCCTCGCCGAACGGCGTGGCGATGCTCGACGACCACGACCAGATCGAGTGGTGCAACGCGATCGCCGAACTGCACTTCGGGCTCGACGCGAAGCGCGACCTGCGCCAGCACATCACGCATCTGGTCCGCCATCCCGACTTCGTGCGCTACCTGAACTCGCAGCACTACGACGAGATGGTGGTGATGCGCGGCATGGGCGAGGGCCGCCAGCACGTGATCGCGGTGCAGGTGTTCCCCTACGGCGACAACCGCAAGCTGCTGCTCACGCAGGACATCACCGAGGTCGAGCGCACCGACGCGATGCGGCGCGACTTCGTGGCCAACGTCTCGCACGAACTGAAGACGCCGCTCACGGTGCTCTCGGGCTTCCTGGAGACGCTGCGCGAGCTGCCGCTGTCCGACGACGAGCGCGCGCGATATCTCGACATGATGGAGCAGCAGGCCTCGCGCATGCGCAAGATCGTCACCGACCTGCTGGTGCTCGCGAAGCTCGAAGGCGAGGGCAAGCCGCCGACCGACAAGCCGGTCGACATGGACGACGTGCTCGGCCACCTCGAGGACGTCGCGCAGACGCTGTCGGCCGGCCATCACGAGATCAGCTTCGAGGTCGACGAGACGCTGACCGTGACGGGCGCCGAGACCGAGATCTTCAGCGCGCTCGGCAATCTCGTGACGAACGCGGTGCGCTACACGCCCGAGGGCGGCAAGATCCGCGTGAGCTGGCGCCGCGACGGCTCGCAGGCCGTGTTCGCGGTCAAGGACAGCGGCTTCGGGATTCCGGCCGAGGACCTGCCGCGGCTCACCGAACGCTTCTACCGCGTCGACCGCAGCCGCTCGCGCGACACCGGCGGCACGGGCCTGGGCCTCGCGATCGTCAAGCACGTGCTGCAGCGTCACGACGGCCAGCTGCTGATCCAGAGCGAGGAAGGGCGCGGCAGCACGTTCACGGCGCGCTTCCCGGCGCAGCGCACGATCCGCCGGCGGCACGTGGCCTGAGGCCGCGCGCCCACAGGAAAAAGGCCGCCCGATTCGCCTCGGGCGGCCTTTCTTTCGATCGGGACCGCGCGCTGAACTCAGCCGCCTCAGCCGCCGAACTTCTCCAGCAGCCCGAGTTGTGCGCTGCGCGGCGTCTTGCCTGCGCGGCGGCGCTTGTAGTGCCCGTCGCTCTGCATCAGCCAGGCCGATTGATTGTCGCCGAGGAACACCGAGAGGCCCTCGGCGATCACGCGGCGCTTGAGCTTGCGGTCGTGGATCGGGAACGCGACCTCGACGCGGCGGAACAGGTTGCGGTCCATCCAGTCGGCGCTCGACAGGTAGACGCGCTCGGCGCCGCTCGCGTGGAAGTAGAAGATCCGGTGATGCTCGAGGAAGCGGCCGATCACCGAGCGCACCGTGATGTTCTCCGAGAGCCCCGGCACGCCCGGCTGCAGCGCGCACACGCCGCGCACGATCAGGTCGACCTTGACGCCCGCCTGCGAGGCCTCGTAGAGCTCGGCGATCACCGACGGCTCCAGCAGCGCGTTCATCTTCGCGACGATGCGCGCGCGCTTGCCGGCCCGCGCGTTGGCGACCTCGTTGCGGATGCCCTCGATCAGCAGCGGATGCAGCGTGAACGGCGACTGCCACAGCGCGTGCAGCTTCAGCTCGCCGCCGATGCCGGTCAGCTGCTGGAACACGTGGTGGACGTCCTCGCAGATCTTCTGGTCGGCCGTCATGAAGCCGAAGTCGGTGTAGAGGCGCGCGGTACGCGGATGGTAGTTGCCGGTGCCGAGGTGCGTGTAGCGGCGCAGCACGGTCCTGCCGCCGCGCTTCTCGCGGCGCACGATCAACATCATCTTGGCGTGGCACTTGTGGCCGACCACGCCGTACACCACGTGCGCGCCCACCGCCTCGAGCCGCGAGGCCCAGTTGATGTTGGTTTCCTCGTCGAAGCGCGCCAGCAGCTCGACCACCACCGTCACTTCCTTGCCGTTGCGCGCGGCTTCCATCAGCGCGTCCATCAGCGGCGAATCGGTGCCGGTGCGATAGATGGTCTGCTTGATGGCGACCACCTGCGGATCCTTGGCGGCCTCGCGCAGCAGCTCCAGCACGGGCTGGAAGCTCTCGTAGGGGTGATGCAGCAGGATGTCGCCGCGATCGATCGCGCTGAACATCGAGGTGGTGTTGGCGAGCGCGGCCGGCGTCGACGGCGTGTGCGGCACGAACTTCAGCTCGGGCAGGTCGACCAGGTCGGGCAGTTGCATCAGGCGCACCAGATTCACGGCGCCGTGGACGCGATAGCAGTCCTTGTCGTTGAGGGCGCTTTCGTCGAGCAGGCGCCGCACGATGTGCGCGGGCGTGTCGGCCGACACCTCGAGGCGCACCGCGTTGCCGAGATGGCGTGCCGGCAGTTCGCCCTGCAGCGCCACGCGCAGGTTGGTGATCTCGTCCTCGTCGACGAACAGCTCGCTGTTGCGCGTGATGCGAAACTGGTTGCAGCTCTTCACGACGAGCTTCGGGAACAGTTCGCCGACGAAGCGCTGCATCAGCGAGCTGAGCAGCACGAAGCCATGGCGGAAGCCCGACAGCTCCTGCGGCATGCGCACCAGGCGCGGCAGCGCGCGCGGCGCCTGCACGATGCCGAGCAGCGCCTGACGGCCGAACGCGTCGCGGCCTTCGAGCTCGACCACGAAGTTCAGGCTCTTGTTCAGCACGCGCGGGAACGGATGCGCGGGATCGAGCCCGATCGGCGTGAGTACCGGCAGCAGTTCGTCGAGGAAATAGTTGCGCGCCCATTCGAGCTGCGCCTCGCTCCAGGTGTCGGTGCCGTGGAAATAGATGCCTTCGGTCTCGAGCGCGGGCAGGATGGTTTCGTGCAGCATCGTGTACTGCTTGTGGACGAGCCGCTGCGCGCGCTCCACCACGAGGTCGTAGACGTGCTGCAGCGACATGCCGTCCGGCGACAGCGCGCCGGGGTTGTCGCGCATCTGCTCCTGGAGACCGGCCATGCGGACCTCGAAGAATTCGTCGAGATTGCTGCTGGTGATGCAGATGAAGCGCAGCCGTTCGAGCAGCGGCACGTGCGGGTCGGCCGCCTGCGCGAGCACGCGCTCGTTGAAGCCGAGAATGCCTAGTTCACGGTTGAGCAGCGGATAGCGGATGGACATCGGCAGCGAGGATGGCGGTTCGAAGTCGGGTGGGACAGGCAGGAATGGAATTTCGGAAATTCTCACGGTTCGATGACATCTTGATGACGAATATTTACCTCTTACGGAATGATACGGCCTGACATTCCGTGATTTGATGACTTCTTGATGACAATCAGGATTCGTCTGCAAATAATACGTCCGCCATGCCTGAACCACATTGGCTTTTTGCATGATTGCCAATCGGCCTGGCCGGATTGGCGCGATGATCCGACACTGCGGCGGCAACAGCGCTTAAAATGTCGCGTTTGAATGGTATGAGTCGGCACGGCGGCGGCTCGCCGGCTCGCCGGCTCGAAGAGAAACGGAGCCTTTACCCGATATGGTTACTTCCCCGCAACTACTCGCCGCCGTCGACCTCGGCTCGAACAGCTTCAGGCTGATCGTCGGACGCGTCGAGGAAACTCCCGCGGGCAGCCAGATCTACCCGGTCGATGCATTGCGCGAGCCGGTGCGCCTCGCGGCGGGCCTGTCGCGGGACAAGATGCTCGATCGCGCGTCGCAGGAGCGCGGCTGGGAAGCGCTGAAGCGCTTCGGCGAGCGGCTGCGCGACTTCCATCCCGACCACGTGCGCGCGGTCGCCACCAACACGCTGCGCGTGGCGAAGAACGCCGGCGAATTCCTGGTCGAGGCGCAGGCCGCGCTCGGCTTTCCGATCGAGGTGATCGCGGGCCGCGAGGAAGCGCGCCTGATCTACGCGGGCGCGGCGCACTCGGTGCCCGCCAACGCCGGCAAGCGGCTCGTGGTCGACATCGGCGGTGGCTCGACCGAATTCATCATCGGCCAGCACTACACGCCGATCGTGATGGAGAGCCTCTACATCGGCTGCGTGAGCCACAGCCGCCAGTTCTTCCCGGCCGGCAACGTCGACGAATACACGATGCGCCAGGCCGAGCTCGCGGCCAAGCGCGAGATCCAGATCATCTCGGGCGAATACAAGAAGGCGGGCTGGGACCAGGCGATCGGCTCGTCGGGCACGGCGCGCGCGCTGGCCGAACTGGTCGAGGGCAACGGCTTCAACGACGCCGGCATCACGCACGGCATCTCGCGCGGCGGCCTCGAACGCCTGAAGCGCGCGCTGATCAAGGCCGAGAACGTGAACCGGCTCAAGCTCGTGGCGCTGAAGCCCGACCGCATCCCGGTGCTGGCCGGCGGCCTGTCGATCATGCTGGCGGTGTTCGAGGAACTCGGCGTCGACTACGTCGACACCACCGACGGCGCGCTGCGCCTGGGCGTGCTGTACGACCTGCTCGGCCGCGCGCAGCACGAGGACATGCGCGCCGTGACGGTGGAGGGCTTCATGCGCCGCTACGGCGTGGACCGCCCGCAGGCCGACCGGATCGCCTCGCTCGCCACCAGCTTCTACGACCAGCTCGAATTCACCGACGAGGCGCGCCGCGTCGAGGATCGCATGTTCGTGGGCTGGGCCGCCGCGCTGCACGAGATCGGTCTGTCGATCTCGCACAGCGCCTATCACAAGCACTCGGCCTACATCACCAGCAACGCCGACATGCCCGGCTTCTCGCGCACCGACCAGGCGCGGCTCGCCGCGCTCGTGCTCGGCCACGCGGGCAAGCTCGGCAAGCTCTCGCAGTCGCGCGACGTGGAATGGCCGCTGCTGTTCTGCCTTCGGCTCGCGGCGCTGCTGTGCCGCCGGCGCACCGATGCCGGGCTGCCCGAGCTGTCGGTGTCGCACGTGAAGAAGGGCGGCTACGAAGTGCGGCTGCCGAGCAGCTGGGTCGAGCAGAATCCGCTGACCGACTACAGCCTGAGCCAGGAAGCGGCCGAGTGGGAGAAGGTCGGGATTCCGTATCGCGTCATCTACACCGAAGCCTGAGCGGCACCTCGCCCGCGTGCGCGATCGCGTGCGGGCACTCTCCCTCCCGGCGCGGCCGTGCCGCGGTGCCCGCTAGGGCGTGCAGACGATCGCGGTCAGGAACGGGAACGCTTCGCGCACGGTCGCGTCGCTGCCCGCCGCGCGCACCTTCTCCTCCACCGAACTCTTGCTGCCGCGCACCACCACGCCGTAGCCCCACTTGCCGATCGGCTTGCCGTCGCCGTGCTGGAACAGCGGGTCGTTCTCCTGATAACCGACCACCACGAACACCGAGAACCCGTAGGCGCTCAGCGGGTGGGCGGTGCGGAACGCGTTCATCGAATTCGATTCGACGCGCATCGGCTTCGGCTGCAGGTCGCCCGCCTCGACGAGCGGGGCGATGAAGTCGTGGCCGTTCGACGAGCAGTCGAGGGCGGCGTCGAGCGGTTTCGGCTCGGCGGCGAAGGCGGACGCGGCCGGCGGGAGGGCGGTCAGCACGGCGCAGGCGAGGCCGGCCGCGGTGCGAAGGTAGGCGTTCATGCGTCGATGATCGGTGGATGTCGTGGTTCCGGGAGCCGCGATGTGGCGGGCGCCCCGGCTTTTTTACCGATCATAACGAAAACGCGGCGGCGGCGCAGCGTCCGCCCGGTTCCGTGTCGTCCCGCATCGCACGAAAGCCGGGCCGGCGCCGGCCGCCGCCGCGCGTGGCTTACTGCACGGCTTACTGCTGCCGCTGCAGATACTGCCGGACTTCCTGCATCGTCACGCGGCCGCTGTGCGCGGTATCGATCTGGTCGAAGTGCTGCGCGATGAACGGCAGCCCGTTCGCCTGCGCCTGGGCCTTGGTGATCGATTGATTGTCGGCCAGCGCGCTGTTGGTGGCGAGGCTCGAGGCAAGGCGCGACTGCGCCTGCTGCGAGAGGTCGTTGCCGGTGGTGGCCTCGGCCGGCGCGGCGAGCGGCTGACGCGGGAAGAACGGCCCGTCCACGCCGCCCTTGAGCGGCACCGGCGTGGAGACGGCCTGCGGCGCCGCCGCGAAGGCCGGCGCGGCCGGCAGCAGCGGCAGCGCGAGCGACAGGAGGAGCGCGGCGAGGCGCGAGATCGATGATGGCGATTGGATCATGGCTTGGCTCGTGTTGGGTTCGCGAACGCGGGCCGCCCGCGGGCGGCGCCGCGCGTTCCGGGTTCAGCGGGCGGCGATCGCCGCGGCGTTCAGCGTCGGCGTGCCGGCCGGGGTTTCGTCAGGCCACGGCGCCGGCAGCTGCGCGAGCGACAGCGCGTTCGGGATCGACTGGTTCGCGAAGAACGAGACGAGGTCCGAGCGCAGTTGCGGCCGCGCGACGTTGTCCAGATAGATCATGTGGCCGCCCTGGTAGAACGTCATCTGCAGGTTCACCTGCAGGCCCGGCACCGTCTGCAGCCGCGCGAGCTGGTTCTCGGTCAGGAAGAACGGCGTGGCGAGATCGTGATAGCCGTTCGCCGACAGCACCTTCAGCTGCGGGTTCAGGCGCAGCGCGGCGAGCAGGTCCGGAATCGTGTCCGGCACCACCTGCCCTGCGTGGCTGAAGTCCCACACGCCGATGATGCTGTCGTTGAGCGTCGCGTAGGTCGCGTTCGGCGCCGAATAGCCGAGCTCGTTGGGCAGCTGCGTGGCCAGCGTGTTGGTGAACGGCTGCGTGATCAGGATGTCGGACGGATCCGAATCCTGCGCGAGTCGCGGATCGCTGCTCGGCAGGATCACGCGGCCGTCATACCGGCCGATGGTCGAGCCGGGCACGAGCGAGGTGCCGTAGTAGTCGTTGCCGAAGTAGGCGTTCAGCGAGGCGATCGACAGGTTGGTCTGGGTCGACCAGTTCGAGAGCGTCGTGTTGTCCGGGAACTTCGGGTTCGGCACCAGCGACGAGCCGGCGAAGAAGAACGTCGGTGCGTACTGCGCCAGCTGCGAGTACTGCGCGGTCACGAAGTTCTGGATCTGCAGCGCGAACGTGCCGAGGTTGGTCGGCGCGGGCGACACCTGGTTGAAGTAGGCCGCCACCTCCGCGTAGCCGAGGAAATAGCCGATCATCCCGTCGGTCGTGTACTTCAGCTCGAGCGCGGTGCTGCTCGAGTTGCCGTTGGTGATCGCGTAGGTCTCGCCCGGGTCCGCGAAGTAGTTGAGGATCGAGGACTGCAGCACGATCCCGGTCAGGTTCACGCCGGCCGATTCGAGCGACAGCGCCAGCATGTCGGTGCGCGGCGTGCCATACGATTCGCCGTAGAGGTACAGCGGCGAGTTCGAGCGGCCGTTCGCCGCCACGTAGCGGCGGATGAAGTCGCGCATCACGCGCACGTCGGAATCGGTGGTCCAGAACGTCTTGTTGGTGTTCGGCGCGATCGCCTCGGAGAGGCCGGTGCCGGGCGGATCGATGAACACCATGTCGGTGGTGCCGATCAGGCTCTCGTCATTGCTCACGAGCGGGAAGTTCGGCCAGTTCGTCAGCAGCGGGTCGGGCGTGGCCACGCGCGTCGGCGCGAACGAGCCGAGCCGCAGCCAGACCGACGACGAACCCGGCCCGCCGTTGTAGAAGAACGTCACGGGGCGCGGCGCGCCGTTCTGGCTCGGCGCGGTGTAGGCGACGTAGGACATGGTCGCCTCCTGCTTGCCGCTCGGATCGGTCGCGATCAGGTGGCCGGTGGTGGACGTGTAGTTGACGGTGGTGCCGCCGCCCGTCCACTGGCGATGCATGACGGCCGCCGACTCGACGGCCTGCGAGGCTCTCAGGCTCGCGTTGGCGGTGGTCGAGTAGGCGATCGTGTCGGTGAGCGGGCGGTCGGCCGACGCGGCGATCGACGCCACGCCGCTGCTCGATCCGTCGCCGCCGCAGGCGCTGAGCACCAGCACCGACAACGACAGCACGACCCCTCCGATTTGCCGGATCGCGTGGCGCGATCCGGAACCCAGGCCCTGTATGCTTGCTTTCATTGTTGTTCCTTTTCCTTTCGATTTATTTAAATCAATCAGAACGGCAATACAATCCGGTGCGGTGAATCCGGATTGCCCTCATTTATTTATTGAACTGCTTTATCGAAACGACTCGCGTGGGTCGCAAAGCAGCGTAAGAATGAAAAATGCCGCCGTCAATCGGGATTGCAAAAAAATCGTGTGGAGTTTTGTGAAGCGGCTTTGTTGCGGCGCGGGAGGCCTTGTGGGGTGGGGCGGGGCGGGACGGGCGGATCGTGAATCGGGAATTAATACGGTGCCGGATTAAATTATTGATTGTCGACGGGTAAATCGTGGAGACCGGCGGGCACCGAATTAATCTGCTTGACTGGCTGATTTACAGGGTACATCGCCGATTTCCGGATAAATCACGGGTTTCACCGCCCGGCCGCGAGCCGCGCGGCTGCCTGCGCGACCAGCGCCTCGCGCGCCGCGGTGATCGGCGCGTAGCGCGCCCGCACGGTATCGACCACCTCGACTGGCGCCGTCTCGGGCCGGCCCGCGTCGAACGGCGGCGCGGGCGCGTATTCGATCGCCAGTTGCGCGGCCTGCGCGACGGCGTCGCCGTGCAGCTCGTGGGCGATCGTCAGCGCGAAGTCGATGCCGGCCGTGACCCCGCCGCCCGTGACGAGCCGTCCGTCGCGCACCACGCGTTCGCGCACCGGCGTCGCGCCGAACGGCGCGAGCAGCGGCAGCGAGGCCCAGTGAGTGGTCGCGCGACGGCCGCGCAGCAGGCCCGCGGCGCCGAGCACCAGCGCGCCGGTGCAGACCGACGTCACGTAGCGCGCCGAGGCCGCCGCGCGCCGCACGAACGCGAGCGTGGCTTCGTCGAGCAGCAGCTCGCCGATGCCGACGCCGCCCGGCACGCACAGCACGTCGACCTCGGGGCAGGCGTCGAAATCGGTGTCGGGCGTCAGCACCAGGCCGTGCGCAGCGGCGAGCGGCGCGGTGCTTTTCGCGACGCGATGGAGCGTGGTGTCGGGCAACGCCGCGAATACGTCGTGCGGGCCGATCAGGTCGAGGGCCTGGACGCCGGGAAACATCAGGAGTGCGATTCGACAGGGCATGACGGGCTCCGGGTTGTTGGTACGAAACCGCTCATTCGGCGGTACCCGCCGCGGAGCGGGCCGCGAACGCCGAGTGCGCGACCGGGTCCACCGGGTGATGGATGGCCTCCGTGGCGGGCGGATGGCGGGTCAGGCGCGACGCGGGGCGGATCGGACGCGGCGCGAAACCGCCGCCGCAGTTCGGGCAAACGCCGAGCAGCACCTGCTCGACGCAGGCGGCGCAGAACGTGCATTCATAGCTGCAGATGCGCGCGTCCGGCGCCTCGGGCGGCAGCGGCTTCGCGCAGTGTTCGCAGATCGGGCGTAGTTCCAGCATGGGTGGCTCCGGGCAAGTCACATCGGCATCGATGAACGATTTCGTGCCATCGTAGTTTTCGCCTCGATCGGCGACAATGCCGGTTCCTGACAGGAATGGAAAAATTCCTGCCATCGATGCAAGCCGCCGCCCGGAGCCCGTATGCCTCGCCCGTCCCCGCTGTTCGCGCCCGCCGCGCGCCCGCCCAAACGTGTCTGGCTCGTGCTGCCGCCGCGCGTCCACATGCTCGACCTGGGCGGCCCGCTGCAGGTGATCGCCTCGCTCGCGCCGCTTGGCATCGCGCCGGTGACGGCCTGCTGCGTGGCCGCCTCGGACACGCTGACGAGCTTCCAGGGCGTGGCGCTCGCCGGCCTCGCGCCGTTGCCGGCGCGCGTGGCGGCCGGTGACTGGGTGATCGTGATCGGTTCACGCTACGACTTTCGCGCGCCGCTGTCGGCCGAGCACGAGGCGATCGCGGGCTGGCTGGCGCGCGTGGTGGCGCCGCTGCGCGAGCGGATCGTGATCGCGAGCGTCTGCACCGGCGCGTACCTGCTCGGCGCGGCGGGGCTGCTCGACGGCCACGACTGCACCACCCATCACAACCATCTTGCACGCCTGCAGCGGCGCCATCCGGAAGCGCGCGTGCGGGCCAACCGGCTGCTGGTCGACGAGGGCGCGCTCGTCACCTCGGCCGGCGTGTCGGCCGGGATCGATCTCGCGCTGCACCTGATCGCGAGGCACTTCGGCGCCGCCGCGGCGGTCGCCGCGGCGCGCGAGAACGTGGTGCCGTTTCGGCGGATGAGCGGCGACCCCGCGCTCGACGCGCAGCTGCGCTACCGCGATCACGATCAGGACGTGATCCATGCGGTGCAGGATTTCCTCGTCGCCGAGCCGGGCTGCGCGCTGCCGTACACGGAACTGGCCGCGCGGTTCGCGCTGAGTTACCGCCATCTCGCACGGCGCTTTCGCGATGCCTGCGGGATCACGCTGAAGGCCTACCACCAGCAGTTGCGGATCGCCCGTGCGCGGCAGCTGCTGCGCGACAGCGACGCGAGCGTCGAGCGGGTCGCCGAGGCCTGTGGATTCGCGAGCGTCCAGGCATTCCGCACGGCATGGCGACAGGTCGAGCCGCTCGCGCCGAGCGCGTGGCGGGCCGCATGATGCGCGGCTCACGCGCGGGGCCGGCCCTGGGGTTCGATGCAGGCGGCAGGCCAGGCGCCCGCCTGACGGTAGGCTGGCGCCATCACCGGCCGTCAACCGGCACGGCGGTGTGGCCGCGCGCGGCGCGCGCGAGCGGTCAGTGGCTGCGCTGCAGCCGTTGCAGATAGTGTTCGCAGCGCGCGCGCAGCGCTTCCATCTGCGCCGAACCCTCGTCGGCGAGCAGGCCGTCGGCGAGGCCGGAGCCGTCGCCCGAGGTCGCGACGTCGTAGATTTCGCAGGCGAGGCCACGCGCGGCCATCGCGATCCGGATCCGGTCGAGCCAGTCGCATTCGACGCGATGGCTGGCAAGCCAGGTGCGGGTGGTGGCGACGACGCGATCGGGTGGCAGCCAGCGCCCGCTCTGGATGCGCGCGACCAACTGACCCGTCACGAGGTAACGAAGCAGGTCGACTTGTGTCACAGCGAAGTCCTCCTTGCTGAAAACGGCCGGTGCCGGTGCGGTCCGGTCGAAAACCGCGCCGGCGTGATGCGGCCGGCGATGCGGTGGCGGTGTAATTCGTTGCTTCCGTTCGGTGCTTGCGATGCGTTCGCGGTCTCGTTCCGGACCCCGCTGCGCTTCAGCAAGCGCCATGCCCGGCCGCCGGCGGGCGCGGCATGGCGATTGCTGCTCAAGGTGTTCCATTCACCACCGGAGGTCCTATGCAATTCGATCCGACACGAGCCGTGTGGCGCACCCTGGCGATGAGCGCGATGTGCGCGGGGCTGCTGGCCGCCGCGGGCTGTTCGAAGCAGAGGGACAACACGGGCGCGGCCGGCGCGCCGGCCGCGTCGAGCGAGGCATCGCAGGCGGACGCGGCCAGCGGCGTGTCGCCGGCGCCGATGGCGCCGCCGGCCGCCTCGTCCGATGCGGGCGCGGGATCCGACGCGTCCGGCGCATCGAGTGCCGCTCCTGCCTCGGGCGCCTCGGGCGGCTGACGGCAAGCGATGGCGGGCGCGGCCGCCCCGAACGCGGACGCGCTCATTCACCTGTTCGCCGGCGCGATAAGCGTCCGGCGCAACCTGACGGAGGCCGCATGAACAGCACCCTGAATCCCGACAACACGCCGCTCGATTCCGGCGCGAGCGGCGCGCCCGACGGCGACACGCTCGGCCCGAGCGATTCGTCCGACAGCGGCAGCGACACGCGCGGCGCGAAGCGTCGCCCGTTCGACATCGACAGCGAACTCGACGCGCACGCGCTCGAACGCGGCGAGGCGGCCGGCGCGGCCGGCACCGATCGCGCCGGCACCGGCGAGCGCGCCTCGGCCGACGGCGATTCGACGCTGGTCGACAGCGGGGACATCGAGCCCGATCGCACCGACTCGATCGCCGACGAGGCGGAAGCGCTCGAGGACGCCGAGGCCCGCGCACGCGCCGAGGCCGAGCGCGGCCTGCGGCGCTGAGCCGGGAATTCTTTCAATCGCTTGAAGTTTTGAGGTCAACGAAAGTCAAGCGCGGAGGCCGTGGCCCGGGGCCGGATCCGGTACCGGGCCAGGTACCCGCGAACCGATCGAGGAGGCATGCGATGCAACGACGCCATCCGAACCGCTCGCGTGACATGCGCGGGCCGGCCAACTGGCAGGAACGCAACGAACGCGCGTACTGGGGCAACGACGAGAACGACCTGCCGCATTACGACGACGTGCTGCTGCCCGACGACGAACGCGAGATCGATCTGCACGACGCGCGCGAGCAGCGGCCCGCCGATCGCATCGACGAGCGCCGCTGGCGCGACGAGCGCGGCTGGGCGCAGGCCGAGGCGCGCGAGGGCCGCGATGTCGAGCGCGTTTCCGACCGTGCCGCCGGCCGGGATTCCGGCTACGAGCGCGGCCATGACAACGATCGCGACCGGCAGGGCGCGCGGCGCGGGCGCGATGAACACGGGCGCGACGAGACACGCCCCTATGGCGGCCCGCAACGCGCCGCGCCGGCACCGATGCGCGGCAGCGAACGCGGCGGCGTGCCCTACGACGCGCGCGGCGGCCGCCGCGCCGAACCCCACTATCCGGAAGAGCGCAGCCGGGGCGGCCATGGCGCGCCGTCCCACGCGCGCTACGATCCGCCCGGGCATCCGGCGCGCGACGCGGCCCGTGTCGCGCGCACGGCCAGCACGGCGCCGCGGCTGCGCGGGCCGAAGGGCTACACGCGTTCGGACGAACGGATTCGCGAGGACGTCTGCGAGCGGCTCGCCTATGCGATCGACATCGACGTCAGCGAGGTCAGCGTGACGGTGACGGACGCCTGCGTGCAGCTCGACGGCACCGTGCCGGAGCGCTGGATGAAGCACGAGATCGAGGATCTGGCCGACAGCTGCGTATGGGTGCGCGACGTCGACAATCGCGTGCGCGTGGCGCGCGCCGCGTCCGGCGACGAACCCTATCCGGTGCCGCGCGAGGCGCAGCCGACGCTGCCGACCTCGCCGGCGGCCTCGCCCGCGCCGGCCGCGCATCCGTCCGGCGCGATCGGGCCGGCGGGCGCGGCCGAACCGTCGACCGGCCCGGCCGGCCCCGAGGCTGACCGGCAGCGCCACCGACCGTGACGGGCGGTGCGGCCCGTCGTGTCGACGCGCCGATGCGAGCGCGCGTGCCTAGCGGCGCGCGCTCTCGTCGGGTTCGTGCTGCAGCCCGTGCTCGCGCATCAGCGCGAGCCGGTTGTAGAGCGTCTTCAGGCTGATGCCGAGCGCCTTCGCCGTGCGCGGCTTGTCGCCCTCGAAGTGCCGCAGCGACGCCATGATGAAGCGCTGCTGCGCATGCGCGAGCGTCGCGCCAAGCGGCAGCGACATGACGTTGTCGCGCACGTCGGCGCGCGGCGGCAGCTGACGCGGCAGGTCGAGCTCGATGGTGTCGTCGGCGAGAATGAACGCGCGTTCGATGGTGTTGCGCAGCTCGCGCACGTTGCCGGGCCACGGGTAGCTGCGCAGCAGCTTGAGCGCCTGCGCCGAGAGCGCCTTGCTGGTGCCGTGCTGCGCGTTGAGCGTGTCGATCAGCGCGCGCGCGATCTCCTCGACGTCGCCGTCGCGGTGGCGCAGCGCCGGTACGTGCAGCGCCATCGCGGCGAGCCGGTAGAACAGATCCTCGCGCAGGCGCCCGTCGCGGATCGCGTCGGCGGGGTTGTGGTGGGTGGCCGCCACCACGCGCACGTCGAGCGCGATCGTCTCGGTGCCGCCCACGCGCATGATGGTGTTCGATTCGAGCGCGCGCAGCAGCTTGACCTGCAAGTCGCGCGGCATCTCGGCGATTTCGTCGAGGAAGATCGTGCCGCCGCGCGCGGCCTCGAAGAAACCGATGTGTTGCGCGGCCGCGCCGGTGAAGCTGCCTTTCTCGTGGCCGAACAGCTGCGATTCGGCGATGTCGGCAGGGATCGCGCCGCAGTTCACGGCGACGAACGGGCCGCTCGCGCGCGGGCTCGAATCATGGACGAGGCGCGCGGCGATGTCCTTGCCCGCGCCGCTTTCGCCGACGATCAGCACGCTCGCGCGGGTCGCGGCGATCTTCTCGATCTTCGACAGCAGCGCCTGGATGCGCGGCGAGGAGCCGGCCAGACGACGGCCTTCGCTAGGGAGTCTCGACATGAATGGTTCTCGTGGTAGAAAGGAGGCGCCTCCGTGGACGGTCACCGCGCAGCGTGTAATTTTTATAACCGCAAGCGTATCGAATCCTGCCGCGCTTAATGAATTGAAATTTCCAATGTGCAACTGCGTAGCGGATAGAAAAAACCGATAATGCCCGGCGTTACCACGTTGTCCCCTATACTCACCGAAGGTCTATTCAACAGGTCATGAGCCGCTGGCACGGCCGCCGCGATCTGTCATCGTTACCGACTTCGCGCGCGCTATCGGTCATCGTTTCCGATTTCGATTCGACTGCTGCCCGGCCCGTTATTCGACCGTTACCCGATACAGCACGTCGCCGACAGGCGAGCCTTCGCGGCTCGCTGGCGCGTGTTCCGCGATGGAGCGTCAATGCCCTACATTCTGGTCGTCGAAGACGACGCCGATACCCGTGACATGCTTTCCGCGCTCGCGCAGACGCAGCAGTTGACCTGCGATACCGCGGCGACGCTGGCGCAGGCGCGCGAGCTGATCGCCCAGCACACGCCGGATCTCGTGTTGTGCGATCTGGTGCTGCCCGACGGCAGCGGCATGGACCTGTTCGACGAGCTGCCGAAGGGCGTCCATTGCGAGATGGTACTGACCACCGGCCACGCGAGCCTCGAGACCGCGATCGATGCCCTGCGGCGCGGCGCGACCGACTACCTCGTCAAGCCGCTCAACATGCAGCGGCTGAACGCGATCTTCGCGCGCGTGCCGCGCACCAGCGTGCTGCACGAGGAGATCGCCTCGCTGCGCAGCGAGCTGAAGCAGCTGGGCCGCTTCGGCCGCATGCTCGGCAATTCGCCGCCGATGCAGGCGATGTACGACGCGATCAGCCGCGTGGCGAGCACCGAGGCATCGGTGCTGCTCAAGGGCGAGTCGGGCACCGGCAAGGAACTGGCCGCGCAGACCATCCACGATCTGAGCCTGCGCCGCAAGGGGCCGTTCCTCGCGATCAACTGCGGGGCGATCGCGGCGAACCTGGTCGAGAGCGAGATGTTCGGCCACGACCGCGGCAGCTTCACGGGCGCGGACCGTCAGCACAAGGGCTTCTTCGAGCGCGCCGACGGCGGCACGCTGTTCCTCGACGAAATCACCGAGATGCCGATGGAGTCGCAGGTCAAGCTGCTGCGCGTGCTCGAGACCGGGCGCCTCACGCGGCTCGGCTCGGCGCGCGAGCTCGACGTGGACGTGCGGATCGTGGCCGCCACCAACCGCGACCCCGAGGCCGCGATGGCCGAGGGTCGGCTGCGTCCCGACCTTTATCACCGCATCAACGTGTTCCCGATCACGCTGCCGTCGCTGCGCGAACGCGGCGACGACATCCCGATGCTGGCCGTGGCGTTCCTGAACCGGCTCAACGAGGAGAGCGGCCGCAAGATGCGCTTCGCGCCCGCCGCGCTGGCGGCGCTCGCCGGCTACGAGTGGCCCGGCAACGTGCGCGAGCTGCGCAATTTCGTGCAGCGCGCGAGCATCTTCAACGACGGCGAGGTGATCGACACGCTGCCGCCGCCGATCATGGCCGAGGTGTCGGGTGATGCGGCGGGCGCCGACGACACGGTGTCGGTGCCGTTCGGCACCACGCTCGAGGAAGTCGACCGGCGCGTGATCCTCGGCACGCTGGCGCAATGCGGCGGGGTGAAGACGCACGCGGCCGAGGTGCTCGACATTAGCCTGAAGACGATCTACAACCGCCTCGCGCAGCTCGAAGGCGGAGACAAGACCACGTCGTGAGCGCCGCATCGGCCCTGGCGCCGGCGCGCGACGTCCCGACATCCACGGCAGGGTGGGCCGCCATGGCGGCCGGCGGAGGCGTCCGGCCGGTGCGGCGGCGGCCTGGACGGGAAACGAACGGATGACCCAAATGCAATCAGGCTGGATTCGCAACGGCATGACGGGTGCCGCGCTGGTCGCGATGGCGACGGTGCTGCAGTCGCTGCTCGTCCATTACGGCGGCCCGAACATGCCGCTCTTGCTCTATTACCCGTTCATCGCGGGGGTGGCGTGGACGGTTTCGTTCGGCGCGGGCCTCGTCGCGTCGCTCGCGAGCGCGCTGCTGATCTGGCTGCTGTTCGTCGGCGACCCGCTCGCCTATCCGCTGTCGCCTGCCATGCAGGCGATGCAGATCGGCCTGTTCCTGCTGGTGTCGGGCGTGGTCTGCGCGGTGGTGGCCGCGTTCCGCCATTCGCGGCTGACCAACGACGCGCTGCGCCGCCGCGAGGCCGCCGCGCGCCAGCAATACGAGGCGATGCTCGCGTCGCTGACGCAGGGCGTGATCGTCACCGATCCGGCCGGGCGCATCACCTACCTGAACCCGGCCGCGGCCGCGCTCGCCGATCTCGACGCGGGCGCCGCGCGCGGCCGCGCGCTCACCGACGCGCTGCACGGCAACGACGGCCACGGCGCGGGCACGCGCTCGACCACCGTGCTCGAGCGGGTGCTCGGCGGCGGCGAGGGCAGCGCCTCGGACCTGCTGTGGCTGCGGCCCGCCGGGCAGGCCGCGCGGATTCCGGTGGCGGCCGTCGCCTCGCCGCTGCGCGACCCCGACGGCGTGCGCAGCGGCGCGGTGCTGGTGCTGCGCGACGTCAGCGCCGATCACGAGCGCGCCACCGCGAACCAGATGCTGCGGCGGCTCGTGGATGCCTCGCCCGACGCGATCATCGGGGTGGGCGCCGATCGCCTGATCACGAGCTGGAACCCGGCCGCGCAGCGCATGTTCGGCTATGCCGAGGCGCAGGCGCTCGGCCGCGACGCCGGCATGCTGGTCGCGCCGCGCTGGCAGCAGCGCCATCCGCTCGACGTGGCGGTGCGCGACGTGCATGACGCGGTGGCCGGCGTCGACCTGCTCTGCCTGCGCGAGGACGGCGTGCGGTTCCGCGCGACGCTGGCGGCCTCGCCCGTGTTCGACGACGAAAACGTCTGCGTGGCGCTGTCGCTGACGCTGCGCGACACGGGCATGCAGCGCCGCCGCGAGCGCCGCAATCATCACCGTCTGCGTGGCGCGCGCGACGCGCGGCGCCAGGCCGACACCTCGAACCGCCTCAAGGACGAACTGCTCGCGATCGTCTCGCACGAGCTGCGCACGCCGCTCAACGTGATCTACGGCTGGGTGGAGGTGATGCGCAACCCGGTGGCCGAGGCGCTGCAGCGCCAGGCGATCGACGCGATCGACCGCAGCGCGCGTTCGCTGTCGCGGATGGTGGCCGACCTGCTCGACGCCTCGTCGCTGGCCACCGGCAAGCTGCGGCTCGACCCGATGCCGGTCGACCTGGTGCGCGTGGTGGCCGACGCCACCGGCTCGCTCGGCACCACGGCGGCCGCCGAGGGCATCACGCTCGAGACGCGCTGCGCGCTCGACACCTGCGTCGTGTCGGGCGACGCCGAGCGGCTCAGGCAGATGCTCTCGAACCTGCTGTCGAACGCGTTCAAGTTCACGCCGCGCGGCGGCCGCGTGACGGTCGCGCTGGTGCGTGAGGACACGCGCGCGCTGCTGAGCGTGACCGACACGGGCCAGGGCGTGGCGCCGGAATTCCTGCCGCATGTGTTCGAGGCGTTCCGGCGCGCCGAGGGTTCGCCGGCCTCGCCGCGCCGCGGCCTCGGGCTGGGCCTGTCGATCGTGCGCCACATCGCCGAGCTGCATGGCGGCAGTGCGCGCGTGACGAGCGACGGCACCGGGCGCGGCACCACCTTCGAGGTCGCGCTGCCGGCCGGCTGGCAGCCGGCCGGCGCGCTGACCTGGGCCTCCCAGACGACGGCGAGCGTGCCGGCCTCCCACGAACGGCTGCACCTCGACGGCCAGCGCATCTTGCTGGTCGACGACGACGCCACCTCGCGCACCAGCCTCGCCACCGCGCTCGCCACGCTCGGCGCCGAGATCGTGGTGGCCGAGTCGGGGCGCGACGCGCTCGCCAGGATCGAGGCCGCGCGGCCGACCGTGGTGCTGTCCGACCTCGCGATGCCGGACGGCGACGGCTTCTGGCTGCTCGACGCGCTGCGCGGCGGCAGCTACACGGCCGCGCCGGTGCTGGCCGTGACCGCTCACGCGGGGCAGGCCGACGAGCGGCGCGTGCTGGCCGCCGGCTTCGACGGCTACCTGTGCAAGCCGGTCGACATCCAGCTGCTCGCGCGCGAGATCCTGCGCACCACGCAGGCGCGCGGCGCGGCGCTGCCGCCGCGCGTGTTGCCGCCGAAGCAGGCGCTCGGCTCGCGGCTGCCCGACTGAGCCTGCGTCCGGTTCCGCATCCGGTTCCTCGCTGCGCGCGCGGAACCACGCCCTGAACGGGCCGCCCCCGGCATCCGCGTGCCGGGGCGCCGTCGGGCTCGCCCGGCCCTCCTTCCCGCCGCATCTCTTCCGCACGCTCAGCTTTCGCATGCGTCGCGCGCCTCGTAAATCTTGCAATCAGCTTGCCGAAAAGCGTGCCCCCTGCCGCGGCGCCCGACGCGGCGCGGCCGGGCGGCCGGGAACGGGTGTTGCGGGCCGACAGGTACCGCCGGCGTCGGGCCGGCTTGATCCAGGGAGCTCACGATGACACACCGCCTCGCACGCCAGTTCCTGTCGACGCCGCGCCGGCGGCATCCGGCACGCCGCCTCCTGGCGGTCGCGCTGACGGCGGCCACTGCGTTCTGCGCCGGTGCCGCGTTCGATGCGAACGCGGCGGACAGCGGTGACACGCTGGCCAGCGCGACGCACTCGGCCGGCGCGAAGATGCACGACATGACCCTCACCACCAAGGCGAAGGCCGCGCTGGTGCAGGCGAGCGGGCTCGACTCGGGCGACGTCCACGTCAGCACGAAGAACGGCCAGGTGACGCTCACCGGCAGCGTGCCCGACGAGTCGCAGCGCCCGCTCGCGATCGCCGCCGTGAAGAGCGTGGACGGCGTGCGCGGGGTGGAGGACCAACTGACCATCCACGCGCGCTAGGCGCGCCGCCGCGGGCGAGTGCGTGCGTGATTCGTCCCGGTGGTTCGTCGGTGATTTCGCCCGTGGTTCCAGGGGTCGCGCTGGCGCCAGGCGCGCCGGTCCGATCCGCAACGCGATCAGGAGAGCGATGATGAAACGACGCAGCAGAGCATGGCGCGCGGCGGCAATCGCCGCCGCACTCGGCGCGGTCTTCGCGGCATCCGCCCAGACCGACCCGAATCCGACCCCGCACGATCCGCCCGCGGCCGACCCGCGAGTCGGCGCGGAGATCGTCAAGCCGGCCTCGCCGGTCGGCGACGCCGAGATCGCGAAGCGCCCGCAGGGCATCGATCCGGAGTTCGTCGACAAGGCTTCGCTGGCCGGCAAGCGCGAGGTGCAGGCGAGCCAGCTCGCGATCGAGCATTCGGCCTCGCCGGCGGTGCGTGAGTTCGCGAAGATGATGCTCGACGACCACGGCCGCGCCAACGAGCAATTGCGCGTGATCGCCGCGAAGCAGGGCGTGCCGGCGCAGGCGGCGAAGATCGTCGATCCCGACGTCGAGGCGCTGCGCGGCAAGCAGGGCCACGATTTCGATCTCGCCTACGTGGCGGTGGCGGGGCCGGCCGCGCACCGTCAGGCGATCCGGCTGTTCGAGGCGGAGGCGCGCGGCGGCCACTCGACCGAGTTGCGAGCGTTCGCGCAGCAGGGCCTGCCGATGTTGCGCAAGCATCTGGCCGCCGCGCAGAAGCTCGCGCAGCAGGTGGGCAGCTGACGCACGGAACCTCCGCAGCTGATCAGCGGCACGGACGGGCCGGGCGCGCGCGCCACGGCCCGTTTTTCCAGGCCGGCCGCGAGGCCGGTGGGGCGAGGTGAGGCATGTCGATGCCGGATACGAGGGAGGTACCACGATGACGACCGCGTTCGATCGCGAGGGGCTGAATCAACTGCTGTATCAGACGCGCGAAACCACGCTGCGCGCGATCGCCGTCTACGACGCGGCGCTGGCCTGCGCGACGCGCGACGAACTCGGCGACGAGTGGCGCGCGCATCGCGACGCGGCGCGGCGCCGGGCGCAACTGCTCGGCACGGCGTTCGACGCGCTCGGGCTCGATGCCGACACCACTTCGCGCGGTCGCACCGCCGCCGCCGCGCTTGGCAAGTCGCTGCTTGAGGTGATCGCCTACGCCGCGCAGGGTGACGACCGCGCCGCCGCCGAGCGCGTGGCGGCCGAATGCGTGCTGCTGGTCGAGACCAAAGACCAGCTGAATCGCACGCTGCTCGGCATCGCGGCCGAGCGCATCACGGGGCCCGTCGCGCAGGTGCTGAAGGACATGGTGGAGGCCGTCGAGACCGACGGCGAGCCGCGCGTGCTGCATGCGCGCGGCTGGTCGCGCGAGCTGTGGCTCGACGCGCTCGGACTCGCCGCCGTGCTGCCGCCGCCCGAGGAGGTAACGCCGGGGCCGGCGCAGGGCGACGCGGGCGAACCGCGCGGGTTGGCGCGTTGAGCGACGCGTGGGGCAACCCGCCGGGCCGGCACGCGGTGGTGGCGCGATGCGTCGCCGGATAAAAAGAGAGCGTCCGTGAAGGACGCTCCTGGAAACGGGCCGGCCTCGCGGCCGGCGACGAGCAACGCGGTATGGATCAATGCTGGCCGCCGCGCGGTTCGGGGCGGCTCGGCGAGGTTTCGTGCGGCGGCGCATCGATGTCGATGCCGGTATCGACGTCGAAGCGGCCGACGTCGTCAGGTTCCCAGCCGGTGTCTTGCGCCACGGCGGGCTCGGTCGAGGCGACCCAGGCCGGATCGGCGAACGACGGCCAGCGGTGGCGATCGAAGCTCGGCGCGTCGCGCACCTGCTGCGCCGTGACGGCCAGCAGGAAGCACTTGCGGTCGGTATCGAGCGTCAGCGCGTGCCACGGCACCGCGATCAGCTTGTCGCCGATGCCGAGCAGGCCGCCGCTCGACAGCACCGCATAGGCGATGCGGCCGCCGCGCACGTCGAGCATGATGTCCTTGATGTGGCCGACATGGACGCCGTCGGTGGCATAGACGCGGTTGCCGTCGAGCGTCGCCGCGGCCATCACGTCGGGGCCGGGGCCGTCGGTGGGCGTGGCGCGGCCCACGATTCGATCAGGGGCGCGGCCGGAGGCGCCGGATTCGGTGCCGGTCTCGGGATGCGGATTCATCGTCGACCTCCTTGCGGGATGCGATGGGACAGGGTGGCAGGACGGGACGGCGGGGCGCCAGGCGCCGCCGCCTCGGGCTGCACGGCATTCAGTGCAGCAGCCGGCGGCACCCGTCAGGGCGTCCCCGGTTCGCCGCGATCGGGCGACCGGTGGGACGGCGGGTGCGGCTCGGGATCGATCCGCGTGACGCCGCCCGTGGCCGGGGGATCGCTCGCCGGGAACGTATCCTCGAGCGTTTCGTCGATGCGCTTTTCAGGCGGCCGTGCGGGGGGGCGCTCGTGCTTCGAGGCGCCGCGCAGCGGCTGGCGGTTCGCGGCATCGGATTGCGGAATGGGCTGGGAAGCAGTTCGCATCGCTTGTCCTCCGAAGGTTGGGGCGTGTGTTCGATCGAGCAAGCGGCATGCCGGATGCGCCCCGCCTGCCGGGCGCCGCGCCGCGGGTCGGCAAATCCTTTCAACTGGAAAATTTGCAGTTCCGATGTAACGATTTCACGGAACTGACGCATTCGGCGGCGGCCGGCCGAGCTGGCGCCGATACGGGGCATGATGGCGTCCATGCGCGGTCTTCTGGCACGCAATTTGCAATTAAAACCGCTGATTCTGCAATGGGAGGACCGACCGTGAAGCTCATGCCTGCTTCGCCATCCGTGTTCACCGTGCCGCGGGCGCAGCGGCTCGTTGGTCTGGGGATGCATCGCCCGGAGCCGCCGCCCGTGCCCGAGATCGACCCCGAGCGGCAGCCCGGCGACGACGGGCCGCCCGATCCGCCGATGCCGCGGCAGCCGCCGGAAGGCGATCCGCCGTCGCGGCAACCGCCCGAGCGTCTGGCGGGTGCGCGGCGGCGGCGCGCCGGCTCAACCGGGTGGTCCGGAGGAGCCGGGGCGTGTCGATGGAAGTTGCGTCCGGGCACGCCGCGCGCGGCACGGGTAACATGACTGGCGGCAGCACGCGCAGCAGCGGTACGAGGACCGGCACGCGCGCGCCGGCCGCCGCCGGAAACGGCGGCGGCGCGGCGCTGGCGGAACGGTTGCGGGACTCTCTCAGCAGAACGTACAACACAAAGAGGAAAAGCTGATGATTCGATGCCGTGCCGTTCCCGTTTCCCCGCGCCGCATGGGCCTGATGCGCCGCGCGATCGTCCCGTCGCGGCTGACCGTTCTGACGGTGTGCTGCGCGGCCGCCGTGACGGCCCGCGCGCAGACGCCGGGCCCGCTCAGCGAGTGGCAGTACTCGGCCGGCGTACCGCTCGAGAGCCTGTTCAATCCGAACCCGCCCGACAAATGGGACGTGCGGGTGGGCGTGGCCTCCACGTTCCGGCCGCGTTACGACGGCTCCGACCAGTACCGCGCGATGGCCGGCCCGAGCATCGACGTGCGCTACCGCGACCTGCTGTTCCTCTCGACCGGCGAGGGGCTTGGCGTGAACTTCCTGCGCGGCCAGAACTGGCGCGCGACGCTGTCGGTCGGCTACGATCTCGGGCGCCGCTCGGCCGACGATCTCGGCCATCTGAACGGCCTCGACAACATCAATCCGGCGCCGAAGATCAAGCTGTCGGCCGACTACGTGCTGTCCAAGCGCTTCCCGCTGGTGCTGCGCGGCGACGTGCAGCGCTACGTCGGCGGCGCGAACGGCTGGGTGGCCGATTTCGCGGCCTACATGCCGCTGCCGGGCAGCTCCGAGCGCTTCTTCTGGTTCGCGGGTCCGAACGTGACGTTTGCCGATTCGCGCTACATGAACAGCTGGTTCGGGGTAAACCAGGGGGAGTCGGCGCGCTCGGGGATTCCGGCGTATTCTGCGAAAGCGGGCCTGAGATCCTATGGCGGCGGCATCACGATGGTGTGGTTCTTCCGCAAGCACTGGTTCCTCACGGCCGACGGCGCGATCCAGCAACTGGTGGGCAGCGCCCGTCACAGCCCGATCACGCAGAGTTCCGCGAACGCCACGTTCGATCTGTCGATCAATTACCAGTTCTAGTTCTGGCATCCATGCCCGTCGCGCGGCCCGGCCGCGCGGCGAGAGAGGCACCCCGTACAGGAGGAGACGATGGAGCAGGCACGGAATCAAAACCCGGTGAAGACGCCGGCCCCCGGATTGAACGCGGCGCCGTCGACGGCCGCGGCCGAGCGCGGCGCCGAACGCAGGCTGACTCCCGAGCGGATCGCCTCGAAGATGCCGACCGGCCTGCCGGCGATCGACCGCGCGCGCTACACGCTCGAGCACGGCGACCCGGTGCGCCGCGCCGCGAGCCGGATCGCGACGCTCGACAACGCGGCGATGGGCGCGTCGGGCAACAGCGTCGACGTGGACGGCAAGAGCTTCGACGCGCACCGCGATGCGTCGCACTGGCACGACAACGTGATCCACTCGAACGCCTCGCTCGACGACAGCGTCGTGACGCCCGACGACGGCCTGGCAGGCTTCGCCTGTCGTCGCGGCGGATTGCAGCCGGCCGTGGAGACGCGCTTCGGCTGGCAGGTCAGCCAGACCGGCATCGTCGATGCCGGCCGCACCAACGGCGCACGCACGGTTCGCGTGATCCGGCTCGAACCTTCGTCATCCTGATCGATTTCTGACGCATGCCGGTCCGGCCGCCGGCCGGGCCGACGAGTCGCGCGGGCTCGCCGCCGCGCGAACGTGGTCGCGCGAATGCGGTCGCGCGTGCGCCGTCATCCATCCCCTTCCTTTTGCGCATCGACACCCCGCCTCGCGGCGGGGTGTCGATGCGTCATTCGTCTTGAAGGCGATTACTGCGGGCCGAGTTCCTGCGCCGACGAATCGGCGTCGTTGCCCTGCGCGATCAGCACGTGGATGTCGTTCGGCACCACGTCGGCGATGCCGCCCGCCGGGATCGTCAGCACCAGCCAGTCGGCGTTGTTCGCGAGGTTGAACGGCGCCGTGGTCAGGACCGGCGTCTTCGAGCCGGTGGTCGTGACGATGATCTGATAGCTGCCGCCGTTCAGGTAGATCGAATCCTGCGTGGTGGCCGGCACCGCGTTCTGGTAGGTGACGTTCGACAGCGTCGGGTTGGCCGCCGTGATGTTGGTGTTGCCGGCCGTCACCACGTAGATGTCCAGGTTCTGCGCGTTCGGCGAGGCGTTGAAGCTGCGCAGGCGCGCCTGGTTCGACAGCAGGCCCTTGTCATACGGGTCGTCGATCACCGAGATCGGCGACGAGGTGCTCGGCAGCGCGATCGTCGTGTAGTGATGGCCGTTGGCCGTCGTGAACGACTGCGCGCCGATCGCCGTGCTGGTGCCGGTGGAGTTGTAGGACGTCGTCGTGGCGCCGCTGTTCACGTCGCCGTAGCGCGTCACGCCCTTGTAGGCGATGTTGGCCGTATTGAGCTGCGTGTTCAGGTAATAGTCGACGTTCGGGCCGAGCGGCACCGCGTTGATGAAGCGCGCTTGCGGCTTCGAGACGCCGATGATCGTGCCGATGTCGTTGCCGTCGCCGCCGCCGCAAGCGGCGAGCACTGCCACTGCCGAAACCATCACCGCCAGGGTACGAATCGTTTTCATGTTCTTCCTCTCTGAACTCTTGTTCATATGATGTTGCTCAATCCGCGCGCCTCGCGGCGCCGGTGTCTCGCGACCAGTGAATAAGGACTGCCCGGCGAATGCGACCCCCTTCGGTACCCCTTCGCCGGTCCCGCGCCATCGAGGGCGGGCGATGCTGTTGAGCACGACGCGTTCCCGATGGCGGCCGATGCCGCGCGCGATGTCGAATCGAGGCCGCCGCGCGGCGTGCGAAAGCGGCGCGGGACGGGCCCGTGGAGGGCGGCGCGCCGTGTCGGTGAGCGCGCATGGCGAACCGGCAGCGCGAGATGCAGGCGCCGCGGCGGAGCGGCCGCTATCGCGACAGCCCGCAACCGGCGGCCCAAATCTTGCGAATCCGCTTGTAAAAAATGCTTCACGCAGGCCGCTCGCGTCACGCGCGCCGGCGCCGAAGCCCCGCCGGGAGCGGTTCGGGCAAGCTGGTATGGATGTTGCACGAGGGAAGGCAGGACCACTCAACCGACCAGGAGCATCCGGATGCCAGTTACGCTCGCGCTGCAGATGCGGCAACACCTGACGCTGACGCCTCGTCTGCAACAGTCGCTGCGACTGCTTCAGCTGTCGTCGCTCGAATTTCAGCAGGAGCTACGTCAGGCGCTCGACACCAATCCGTTTCTCGAAGACGTGCAGATTTCCGGCGACGACGATACGCGCACGCCGTTCGACGAAGCGACCGCCGCGGCCGAATCGGCCGAAACCTCCGAGCCCGCGAGCCTCGTCACCGCCGAACCGGGGCCGCCCGACGGCGAACCTTTGTACACCGCCGAGCCGTCGATGCGCGGCTCGCTGCGCCGCTCGAACGAGAGCTTCGACGTCGAACCGTCGGACCGCCTCGTGCTCGAGCCGTCGCTGCACGAGCACCTGCACGAGGCGCTCTGCCTCTATCCGCTCAACGTGCGCGACCGCGCCGCCGCGCGCACCATCATCGACGCGCTCGACGACGATGGCTACCTGCGCCAGTCGCTGACCGAACTGGCCGAGACGATCGCCGATTCGGACGTCTGCTTCAGCGAACAGGAACTCTCGGTGGCGCTGCGGCTCGTGCAGTCGCTCGACAAGCCGGGACTCGCGGCGCGCTCGCTGTCCGAATGCCTGACGCTGCAGCTGAACGCGATGCCGGGCGGACGCGACGACGTGGAGTGCGCGAAGGTGATCGCCGAGCATCATCTCGAACGCCTCGCGCGCCGCGAGACGGCCGAGATCCAGCGCCGCATCGGCTGCGATACGCGCACGCTGCGCGCGGCCTGCGCGCTGGTGCGCAAGCTCGATCCGCGCCCCGGCAACCATTTCGGCGGCGCGAGCGGCGACTACGTGGTGCCCGACGTGATCGTGCGGCAGGTGAGCGGACGCTGGGTGGTGACGATCAACCCGGCGGTGATGCCGCGCGCGCGGATCCACAAGCTCTATGCCGAACTGTTCGCGAAGTCGAGCGAATCGGCGCAGTCGCCGCTCGGCCAGCAGCTGCAGGAAGCGCGCTGGCTGATCCGCAACGCGCAGAAGCGCTTCGACACGATCCAGCGCGTGGGCGAATGCATCGTCGCGCGGCAGCGCGATTTCTTCCGCTACGGTGCGATCGCGCTGAAGCCGCTGGTGCTGCGTGATATCGCCGAGGAGCTGGACCTGCACGAATCGACCATCTCGCGCGCGACCGGCAACAAGTACATGGCCACGCCGCACGGCACCTTCGAGTTCAAGCACTTCTTCCCACGCAAGCTCGAGGCGGCGGGGCGCGGTGCCTGCTCGGCGGCCGCGGCCAAGGTGCTGATCCGCGAGATGATCGCGGCCGAGCCCGGCGGCGAACCGCTCTCCGACGTGGCGCTGGCGCAGCGCCTGGCCGGCCGCGGGGTGGTGCTGGCACGGCGCACCGTCACCAAGTACCGGCAGGCGATGAAGATCCTGCCGGCCGAGCTGCGCCGGCGCGTGCCGATCTGAGGCGCGCGGCGGCCGCGCCGCTTCGCGACGGCGGTTTCAGGGATCCAGTTTCAAAGGTTCAATCAGGAGGTAGACATGCTTCGATACGCGGTCATCTTTTTCATCATCGCCATCATCGCGGCGGTGTTCGGATTCGGCGGCATCGCGGCGGGCGCGGCCGAAATCGCGAAGATCCTGTTCTTCATCTTCGTGGTGATCTTCCTCGTCACGCTGCTGCTTGGCGTGGTCCGAAGATAAGGACCGCGCTGGCATCCGGCACGGCCTGCGCCCACGCGGCTGCCGTGTCCGTGACCCAGACCCTCGCCCGGTGCGAGGGTTTTTTTCATGGTTTTTCGAGCACGGCCTGGATCAGCGCCGCGCGCGATTCGCGCAGGTTGCGCGCGAGGTTGCCGGTCATCTCGCCGAAGCCGTCGCCCATCACGAGCGGCAGGCCGAGCGCGGGCGGTGGCGTGCCGGCCTCGCGCGCCTGCGCCGCGCGTGCCGCGAACCAGGCGATGCCCTCGGCGGTGCTGTCGGTCCAGTCGATCACGCGAAAGCCCGCCTTCTCCAGATGCGTGCGCATCGCGCCGGCCGTGACGAGAAAGCTCGACGTCGGCCCCGGCGCCCACGGCACCGGGAAGTGCAGCGGCGCGTCGCCGACGGCCACCACGTCGAAGATCGCGAACCGTCCGCCCGGGCGCAGCACGCGGAATGCCTCGGCATACAGCGTATCGCGGTCGGCGATGTTCATCGCCACGTGCTGGGTCCAGGCCACGTCGAAGCTGTCGGCCTCGTAAGGCAGCGCGAGCGCGTTGCCGTGCCGGTAGCCGACGCGCCCGGCCAGCCCGCAGCGCTGCGCGAGGAACTGCGCCGCCTCGACGAACGAGCGGCTCAGGTCGATGCCCTGCACCTCGCAGCCATGGTGGGCCGCCAGATAGCGCGACGGACCGCCGAGGCCCGCGCCGATGTCGAGCACGCGCGTGGCCGGCCCGAGCGGCAGCTGCCGCGCGAGTTCCCTGGTGGCGGCAAGCCCGCGCGAGTGAAACTGGTCGAGCGCCGCGAGATCCTCGGGGCGCAGCGGCCGGGCGTCGAGGCCGCTTGCGGCCAGCGCGGCGCGCAGCCGCTCGACGAGGTTCGCGGGTTCGTAGTGGCCCGTGCCGGTGCCCGGTTCCGCATCCGTCATGCCGATTCTCCTTTGCGTGCCGCGCGCGGCCGTGCGGCCACGCGCATGATCCGCGGTTCCCGCCGTCGGCATCCGCCCGATCTGCTAGCAGTCTAGCCAGCGCGCGCGGCGCCCGCCACGTGCGAATCTGCCAACTGCGGCGGTATTCGAGCCATGGCGCCCGGGCCGCCTTCGCGGGGCGAAGTGCTGTCGTGTCTGCATGAATTCAGAAACCGGCAGCGGCCAACAATCTCGCCAGGTTCGTGCAAACCCTTATCCGGCGGGGTTTTGCGGCCGGTTGTAGGCAAAACGACAGGTTGCCTTCGCGAATCACCCGCTTGCTCATTTAGATGTTATCGCTAATCTATCGGCTTTTGGATGCTCATTGACATCCAAGTGTGGATCGACGGCCGGCAGTGGGCCTGTCGAGGCCGACCCCGGCCGGGCCGTCGCGGCGTTGCGCGACGGCCCGGCCACAACGCTTTCCAGGGTGATGCAGGTGGATACGAAAACAAGACTGGAAGATGGCGCGAGCTTGCGTGGTGGCCCGAACGGCACGCCGAAGCGACGTGCCAGGGCGCTGGCCATCGCGGCCGGCATCGTCGTGATCGGCGGCGGGCTGTGGTTCCATCACGCGCAGAACGGCGCGAACGCGGCCAACGCCGCGCCGCCGCCGCACGAGGTCACGGTCAGCCGGCCGCTGGTGCGCGATCTCGACACGCGCATCGGCTTCCTCGGCCAGTTCTCGGCGGTCGATCAGGTCGAGCTGCGCGCGCAGGTGGGCGGCACGCTGACGGGCATCCATTTCCGCGACGGCGCCGTGGTCCACAAGGGCGACCTGCTGTTCACGATCGATCCGGTGCCCTACGAAATCCGCTACGCGCAGGCGAAGGCGCAGCAGCAGACCGCCGCGGCGCGCCTGGTGCTCGCGAAGCAGGAACTCGCGCGCGCGCAGGAGCTCGAGCGCAGCCAGGCCGGCACCACGCAGAACACCGAGCAGCGCACCTCCGAGCTGCACGCCGCGCAGGCCGCGCTCGACGACGCCGACGCGCAGGCGCGCGACGCACGCTTCGACCTCGACCATTGCCGCATCGTCGCGCCGTTCACCGGCCGCATCGGCCGCCACCAGGTGTCGGTGGGCAACCTGATCGCCGGCAGCCGCTATGCGACCAGCCCGACCACGCTGCTCACCACGATCGTCTCGCTCGATCCGATCTATCTCGACTTCGACATGAGCGAGTCGGACTACGAGGCGTTCCAGCGCTATCGCGGCAATGCGGCCGGCATGCCGTCGAACCGCGTCGAGCTGGCCGCGGGCGATTCGACCACCTATGACCGGCAGGGCACGCTCGACTTCGTCGACAACGTGCTCGATCGCTCGAGCGGCACGATCCACGCCCGCGCGACGGTGGCCAACGCCGACGGCCAGTTCACGCCCGGCGAGTTCTCGCGCGTGCGCGTGGCGGTGGCGGTGCCGACCCCGACGCTGCTGGTGCCCGACGCCTCGGTGCTGCCGAACCAGTCCGAGCATCTGGTGCTGACGGTGGGCGCCGACGGCACGGTGGTGCCCAAGCAGGTGGAGACGGGCGACGTGCGCGGCGGGCTGCGCGTGATCCGCTCGGGCCTGAGCAAGGATGACCGCGTGATCATCGACGGGCTGCCGTTCGCGGCGCCGGGCTCGAAGGTGGCCACCCACGACGGCGCGATCCGCTACGCCGACCAGTCGGCTGCCGCGCCGGCCGGACAAACCGCGCAGCAAGCGCAGTAACGGGGCGACCAGGCCATGCGAATCGCCCATTTCTTCATCGACCGCCCGCGCTTCGCGACGGTGGTCAGCGCGTTCCTGACACTGATCGGGCTCGGCGCGATGTTCGTGCTGCCGGTCGCGCAGTATCCGGAGATCGTGCCGCCCACGGTGCAGGTCACCACGTCCTATCCAGGCGCCTCGGCCGACACCATCGCGCGCACCGTGGCCACGCCGCTCGAGCAGCAGATCAACGGCGTCGAGAACATGCTCTACATGAGCAGCCAGTCCACCGGCAACGGCCAGTTGACGGTGACGGTCACGTTCCGTATCGGCACCGACCTGAACGTCGCGCAGATGCTGACGCAGAACCGCGTGCAGGATGCGCTGCCGCGGCTGCCCGAGGACGTGCAGCGGCTCGGCGTGCAGGTGCGCAAGTCCACGCCGAGCATCCTGCTGGCGGTGCATCTGTACTCGCCGAACCACTCGCACGACACGCTCTACCTGTCGAACTACGCGACGCTGCACGTGAAGGACGCGCTCGCGCGGCTGCAGGGCGTGGGCGACGTGCAGATCCAGGGCGCGCGCGAATACGCGATGCGGATCTGGATCGATCCGGACCGCGTGGCCGCGCGCGACATGACCGCGAGCGAGGTGCTGGCCGCGCTGCGCGCGCAGAACGTGCAGGTCTCGGCGGGGGTGCTGAACCAGCCGCCGGTCGCGCACGGCGACGCGTATCAGGTCAACGTCGAGGCGCTCGGCCGGCTCACCACGCCCGAGCAGTTCGGCGACATCGTGCTGAAGTCCGACCCGCAGGGGCGCGTCACGCGCGTGCGCGACATCGGCCATGTGGAGGTGGGCGCGGCCGACTACGGCTCGACTTCGTTCAAGGACCGCGACGACGCCACCGCGATGCTGATCTACGCGCAGCCGGGCGCCAACTCGCTCGCCGTCGAGCACGAGGTGCTGCAGTCGATGGAGGAACTCAAGAAGGAGTTCCCGGCCGGCGTCGACTACCAGATCATCTACGACCCGACCATCTTCATCGGCAAGTCCGTCAACGAGGTGATCACCACCATCTTCGTGGCGATCCTGCTGGTGGTGGGCGTGGTGTTCGTGTTCCTGCAGAACTGGCGCGCCACCATCATCCCGGTGGTGGCGATCCCGGTGTCGCTGCTCGGCTCGTTCATCGTGCTGTCGATGTTCGGGATCTCGCTGAACAACCTGTCGCTGTTCGGGCTGGTGCTGGCGGTGGGGATCGTGGTGGACGACGCGATCGTGGTGGTGGAGAACGTCGAGCGCAACATCCAGGCCGGCATGTCGGCCGTCGAGGCCGCGCACCGCACCATGGACGAGGTCGGCGGCGCGCTGCTGTCGATCGCGCTGACGCTGTGCGCGGTGTTCGTGCCGTCGGCGTTCCTGAGCGGCATCTCGGGGCTGTTCTTCCGGCAGTTCGCGGTGACCATCGCGGCCTCCACGGTGATCTCGTGCTTCGTCTCGCTGACGCTGAGCCCGGCGCTGTGCGCGGTGCTGTTCAAGTCGCACGAGCACGACACGGCCGGCGCCGGCGGCGGGCGCGTGGCGCGCTTCGTGCAGGCCGGCTTCGCACGCTTCAACCGCGGCTTCGACAAGCTCTCGTTCGGCTACGGCAACCTCACGCGCCGGCTGATCCGCGGCCTCACGGTGATGCTCGCGATCTACGTGGCGCTGATCGCGGTGGCCGGGCTCGAGTTCTCGCGCACGCCCACCGGCTTCATTCCGGAGCAGGACCAGGGCTACCTGATCACGGTGATCCAGCTGCCGCCGGGCGCCTCGCTCGAACGCACCGAGAAGGTGGTGCGCCAGGTCACCGACATCGCGCTGAATACGCGCGGCATCGAGCACGCGGCGCCGTTCGTCGGCCTCGACGCGACCACGCTGACGGTGGCGTCGAACTCGGGCACGGTGTTCACCGGCCTGCCGTCGCTCTACAACCATTCGCTGCCGGGCGTGACGGCCGAGACGGTGCTGGCCGACCTGCGCCGTCGTCTGTCGGGCATCAAGGACGCCTACGTGCTGACGATCCCGCCGCCGCCGGTGCAGGGCCTCGGCAGCGCGGGCGGCTTCAAGCTGATGCTCGAGGACCGCGCGGGGCTCGGCCCCGAGGCGCTCGTCAAGGCGGCCAAGTCGCTGGTGGCCGCCGCCAACAAGGACCCGCACTTCGCCGGCGTGTTCACGCTGTTCAACGCGGGCTCGCCGTCGGTGTTCGCCGACATCGACCGCGTCAAGGCGCAGAAGCTCGGCGTGACGCCCACCGACGTGTTCTCGACGCTGCAGGTCTATCTCGGCTCGCAGTACGTGAACGACTTCAACTATCTGGGGCGCACCTATGAGGTGATCGTGCAGGCCGACGGCAGCTTCCGCCGCAGCGGCGCGGACATCTCGCGGCTCAAGACGCGCAACGCCGCCGGCGAGATGGTGCCGATCGGCTCGGTCGCGCAGTTCGAGGACCGCACCATCCCGTACCGCGTGCCGCGCTACAACCTGTATCCGGCCGCCGAGGTGCAGGGCGCCGCGGCACCGGGCGTGGCCACCGGCACCGCGCTGCGCCAGATGGAGGAACTCGCGCGTCAGGTGCTGCCGCAGGGCATCTCGTTCGAGTGGACCGACCTGGCCTACCAGCAGCAGCAAAAGGGCACGCCGACGCTGGTGGTGTTCGGCGCCGCCGCGCTGTTCGTGTTCCTGGTGCTGGTGGCGCAGTACGAAAGCTGGAAGCTGCCGCTCGCGATCGTGCTGATCGTGCCGATGTGTATCCTCGCCTCGGTCACCGGGCTGTCGCTGCGCGGCATGCCGATCGACATCCTCGCGCAGATCGGCTTCGTGGTGCTGGTGGGGCTGGCGGCCAAGAACGCGATCCTGATCGTCGAGTTCGCGCGACAGAAGGAGGACGAGGGCTCGGACGCGGCCGGCGCCGCCGTGCATGCGGCCCGCACGCGGCTGCGCCCGATCCTGATGACCTCGTTCGCGTTCATTCTCGGCGTGGCCCCGCTCGCGGTGGCGACCGGCGCCGGCGCGGAGATGCGGCAGTCGCTCGGCACCGCGGTGCTGTTCGGCATGCTCGGCGTGACGGGCTTCGGCCTGCTGTTCACGCCGACCTTCTACGTCTTCATCCGGCGGTTCGGCCGCAAGCAACACGCCGGCGATACGCTCGCCGGCAGCCAGGAGCACGCATGATGACGACCTTCAATCCAGTCCTGAACACGCACCTCGCCCCACGTCTTGCGCCACGCCTCGCGCTGGCCGCGGCGCTCGCGTTCGCGCTGGCCGGCTGCGCGGTCGGCCCCGATTACAAGGCGCCCGCCGACGCGCTGCAGCCGTTCCACCATGCGCCCGCCGACCGACACGACGGCGCGGCGGGGCCGGCCGCGCCGCTCGACGCGTGGTGGACCGGCTTCCACGATCCGATGCTGGTGACCATCGTCGATCGCGCGCTGGCGCAGAATCTCGACCTGGCCGCCGCGCTGGCCCGCGTGCAGCAGGCGCGCGCGGCCGCCTCGGGGGCCGGCGCGGAACTGCTGCCGACCTTCGATCTCGAAGGCGCGGCCACCGACCAGCACCAGAGCGAACTGAGCCCGACCGGCTCGCTCGCGCGCGCGTTCCCGGGCTACAGCCGCAACCAGCGCGAGTACACGCTGGGCGGCGCGGCGAGCTGGGAGATCGATCTGGCGGGCGGCCTGCGGCGCAACGCGGCCGCGGCCGCCAACGAGGCGCAGGCGGCCGAGGCGGACCGGCTCGGCACGCGCGTGAGCGTGGCCGCCGACGCGGCCGACGCCTATCTGCAGGTGCGCGGCTTCCAGGCGCGGCTCGCGGTGGCCAACGACCAGATCGCGACCGACGCGCAACTGCTCGAACTCGTGAAGGCGCGCCGCCACGCGGGCGCCGCCGACGAGCGCGAGGTCGCGCAGGCCGACGCGCTGCTGCGCCAGGCGCGGGCGCTGGTGCCGACGCTGCGCACCAGCCTCGTCGCGCAGTTGAACCGGCTCGACATCCTGATGGGCGCGCAGCCGGGCACCTACGCGAGCCAGCTCGCGGTGCCGGGCGAGATCCCCGGGATTCCGTCGATCGACGCGAGCGCGACGCCCACCGACGTGCTGCGCCGCCGCCCCGACGTGATCGCGGCCGAGCGACGCCTCGCGGCGTCGAACGAACGGATCGGCGCGGCGCTGTCGGACTACTATCCGAAGCTCTCGATCTCGGGGCTGCTCGGCTTCGACAGCATCAACGCGGGCCAGCTGTTCACGGCGCGCGCGTTCCAGCCCACCGTCACGGCGGGGCTGCGCTGGCGGCTGTTCGATTTCGGCAAGGTGGACGCCGAGGTCAAGTCGGCGCGCGGGGCCAACGCCGAGGCGCTGGCGCAGTACCGGCAGGCGGTGCTGAAGGCGGCCGAGGACGTCGAGAACGCGTTCGTGACGCTGGCCGAGACGCAGACGCGGCGCGTCGAACTCGATGCCGAGGTCGCCTCGCTGACGCGCGCGCGCGACCTGTCGCAGAAGGCCTACAAGGCCGGCGCGATCACGCTGACCGACGTGCTCGACGCTGACCGTCAGCTGCTGGGCGCGCGCGACGATCTCGACGCGACGCGTTCGGACGCCGCGCGCGCGGCGGTGTCGGTGTTCCGGGCGCTCGGCGGCGGCTGGTCGACCGGCACGGCCAGCGCGTCGGCACCGGCCTCGGCATCGGGGACGGCGGCCACGCCGCCGGCCGCCGCAGCGAGCCCGGCCGGCACGCCGGACCCGGTGGACTCGCTGGGCTCCGCAAGCCCGGCGGCCACGCCCGCGGCGCGCCGCGCGACGGCCGGCTGAGCCGGCCTGCCGCCGTAGGCGGCCACCACCGGCGGCCACCACCGGCCGCCGCGACGCTGCGGTTACTGCTGCAGCGTCTTGCGCGCCTCGCGCAACACCGACGCCGCGAGTGTGTCGTCGTTGACGAGGCGCGCCACCGTCATCGCGCCGATCATCGTCGAGACGATCACCGTGGCCCGCTTGCGGGCCGCGGCCGGCGTCAGTTCCGTCATCAATCCGTTCGTGAACAGCTCGATCAGCGAGACCATGCCGGCCGAGGCCGCGTCGCGCACGTCGTCGCTGCGGCGCGCGAGTTCGCTCGCCAGCGACACGAACGTGCAGTCGCAGCCGATGTCGTGGAAATGCGATTCGGAGAGGTATTGCTCGATCGCGGCGTTGATGCCGCGCTTGCCGGGCCAGCGCTCGAGCGTGGCCGACATCGAGGCGTGCATCGAATCGGTGGCGAGCTGCAGCGATTCGAGCACGACATGGTCCTTCGAGGCGAAGTGCTTGTAGAACCCGCCGTGCGTGAGCCCGGCGTCGGCCATCACGTCGGACAGCGCGGTCGCTTCGATGCCTTTTTCACGGAAGCGCCGCGACGCGGCCTCGACGATGCGCTGGCGGGTTTCGGCCGCCTCCTGTCTGGACTTTCTCATGAGCGGGAACGGTGTCGGGATGTTTCGGATTTGATACCGCATCCGCCCGCTCATGGCAAGCGCTGAAAGCGCCGTGCAGGCGCCGCCTCAGCCGAGCGCGGCCTGGTAGCGACGGCCCACCTCGACCCAGTCCACCACGTTGTAGAACGCCGCGATGTAGTCGGGCCGGCGGTTCTGGTACTTCAGGTAGTACGCGTGCTCCCAGACGTCGAGGCCGAGGATCGGCGTGTTGCCCGTCATCAGCGGGCTGTCCTGGTTGCCGCTGCTTTCCACCACCAGCGTGCGCTGCGGGCTCACGCCGAGCCAGGCCCAGCCGCTGCCGAAGCGCGTCAGCGCGGCCTTCGTGAACGCGTCGCGGAACGCGTCGAAGCCGCCCAGCTCGGCGTCGATCGCCGCGGCGAGCCGGCCTTGCGGACGGCCGCCGCCGGCCGGCGACATCACGCTCCAGAACAGGCTGTGGTTGGCGTGGCCGCCGCCGTTGTTGCGCACCGCGCCGCGCACGGCCTCCGGCAGCGACGCGAGGCCGGCCACGAGTTCCTCGACGGGCGGGAACGGCAGGCCCGCGCCTTCGAGCGCCGCGTTCAGGTTGTTGACGTAGGTCTGGTGATGCTTGCCGTGGTGGATCTCCATCGTCTGCGCGTCGAGGTGCGGTTCGAGCGCGTCGTAGGCATACGGCAGCGGGGGCAGGGTGTACGGCATCGATGACTCCGGTGGATGGGTTCGGGTGAGCGGGCGACGGCGTGCCGCGGCGGCGATTGCCGCGTGAGCGTCGAGACGAGGCCGGCGGCGATCTGCATGGCGGTCTCCTCGGCCAGGATCCATCGCGCATTCGGCGCATGAATGCGAATGATAATTATTTTTATTTGATGTTACGAAATGACCCTGTCCGGGGTGGGGTGGGAGTGCTAGGGCAAGAGTCGCTGCAAGGATGCAACACCGTCCCCCCGTCCGCTCTCGCGGGCCGGGCGGACGGGCCGGATCGACGTGACGCGGCGGCCGGGCCGCCCGCGCTCAGGCGGTGCCCTTCACCGCGCGCGGCAGTTCCACCGCGAACACCGTCTGCCCCGCGCCTTCCGACAGCGCGCGCACCGAGCCGCGATGCATCTGGATCACCTTCTGCACGATGTGAAGGCCGAGCCCGAGGCCGTCGCGCGGCTGCTTCATGGCCGCGCCCGGCACGAACGCCTCGAACAGGTGGGGCAGGACGGCCGGCGGGATCGCGCCGTGGTTGCTGACCTTGAGGCGCACCTGGTGGGGCGACTCGCCGTCGACGTCGACGACGATGGTGCCGCTCGGCTCGCCGTGATGCAGCGCGTTGCTGACGAGGTTCGACACCGCCTGCCAGAGCAGGTCCGCGTCCCACTCGCCGTGAGTGTCGCCGCGCGCAGCCACGGCGATGCGCTCGCTGCCGGCGGTGCCGCCGAATTCGTCGACCACCGCGCGGCACAGCGTGGCCAGCTCCACCTGCCGCGTCTGCAGCCGCAGCCGCCCGCCCTGCAGCCGCGCGAGATTGAGCAGCTGATGCACCATCCGCGCCATGCGCAGCGAGCTGCTCTTGATGCGCGCGGCCACCGCCGCGGTCTGCGTGCCGGACGGATCGCGCATCAGGTATTCGGCCGAGGCCAGCACCGCGCCGAGCGGCGTGCGCAGGTCGTGGCCGAGCACCGCCATCAGCATCTCGTTGGCTTCGAGCAGCTGCCGCGTGGTCTGCAGCTGCTCGGCAACCAGGCGCTTGTGCTGTTCGAGCTGGACGAACACGTCCACCTTCGAGCGCAGGATCATCGGATCGACGGGCTTGTAGAGGAAATCCACCGCACCCGCCTCGTAGCCGCGGAAGGTGCGCGAGGCATCCTCGGCGGTGGCGGTGAGGAAGATGATCGGCACGTGCGAGGTGCGCGGGCTGCCGCGCATCAGCGAGGCGAGTTCGAAGCCGTTCATCACCGGCATGTTGACGTCGAGGATGGCGAGCGCGACCTCGTGCTTGAGCAACAGGTCGAGTGCCGCCGTGCCCGAGTTGGCCACCAGCAGCTCGACGTCGTGGCGCGCGAGCAGCGCCTGCAACGCGGTGATGTTGTGGACGACGTCGTCGACGATGAGGATGTTGACTGAGGTCATGGAATGAATCAGGAGAAAACCGGCAAGTCCGCGAGCCGGCGGGCCATCGCGGCGGGGGAAAGCACTTCGTCGGCGGCGTGGTGTTCGATCGCCGTGCGCGGCATGAACGGCGAGGCCGCCGAATCCGGCGCCTGCACCCAGGCCGTGCCGCCCCGCGCGCGCAGCGCCTCGAGGCCGGCGGTGCCGTCATCGTTGGCACCCGACAGCAGGATGCCGAGCAGCCGCTCGCGGTAGGCATGGGCGGCCGATTCGAACAGCACGTCGATCGACGGCCGCGAGAACCGCACCCGCGCGTCGATCGACAGCGCCACGGTGCGACCGTCGTCCACCAGCATGTGATAGGCGGGCGGCGCGACGTAGACATGGGCCGGCAGCAGCGGCTCTCCGGCATCGGGCTCGATAACGGGCAGCGCGCAGCGGCCGGTGAAGGTTTGCACCAGATGGCTCGGCGAATCGGCCGGCAGATGCGTGACGATCAGCACGACCGCGCCGAAGCCGGCCGGCAGCGCGGGCAGCAGCACGTTCAGCACCTCGATGCCGCCCGCGGACGCGCCGATCACCACCGCCTCGAAAGCGCGCGCGCCGGCCGGCCCGGACGGGTGCTCCGTGGTGGCGGGCGGCGGCGGGCGGTTCATGCGCGGCTCCGGGCGGCGCCCGAGGGCAGGCAAGGCGTGAGGGACAGGGCCATGGTGGCTAGCGTTTCTGGTAGATGCGTTCGCGTTCACGGAACTCGCCGAACGCCTCCTGCAGCGCGGAGAAGCGCAGGCTTTCCTTGCTGCCGAGCCCGAGGAAGCCGCGCCGCACGAGGGTTCGCTCGAACAGCGCGAGCGCGCGATCCTGCAGCGCGCGATCGAAATAGATCAGCACGTTGCGGCACGACACCAGGTGCGCCTCGAGGAACACCTCGTCGGTCGACAGGCTGTGATCCGCGAACACCACGCGTTCGCGCAGCGAGCCGGTGAAGCGCGCGCCGCCGTAGGCCGCGTGATAGTAGTCTGACAGCGAGCGCTTGCCGCCCGCGGCCAGATAGTTGCGCGAGAATCCGGCGATCCGGTCCAGCGTGTAGATGCCCGCCTCGGCGCGCGCGAGCGCGTCCGGGCTGATGTCGGTGGCATAGAACAGCGTGCGCTCGGTCAGCCCTTCCTCGTCGAACAGGATCTTCAGCGACCATAGCTCCTCGCCGGTGCTGCAGCCGGCCACCCAGACCTTGATCGACGGATAGGTCCTGAGCAGCGGCAGCACGTGCTCGCGCAGCGCGAGGAAGTAGGGCGGGTCGCGGAACATGTCGCTGACCTGCACCGTCAGGTACTGGAACAGCCGCGTGAACTCGGTCTCGTCGCGCAGGATCCGGTCCTGCAGCTGCGAGAGCGTGGGCAGGCCGAACTCGGCCAGCGCCTGGCTCAGGCGGCGGCGCAGCGAGGACGGCGCGTAGTGGCGGAAATCGTGCTGGTACTTCTGGTAGATCGCCTCGAGCAGGAGCGTCAGCTCGATATCGAAATCGGCCGTGTGCCGCGACGGGGCGAGGGGCGGACGGGATTGCATGCGGTGCCTTATTGCATCAGCGCTGCCGGAACCAGACGCGGCACAGCGACAGCAGCCGGTCGACGTCGAGCGGCTTCGAGATGTAGTCGTCCGCGCCGGCCTCCAGGCAGCGCACGCGGTCGTGCGCCATCGCCTTGGCGGTCAGCGCGATGATCGGCAGGTGCGCGAAGCGCGGATTGCGGCGGATCTCGGCGGTGGCCGTCAGGCCGTCCATCTCCGGCATCATCACGTCCATCAGCACCAGGTCGACATCCTCGCCGCGCTCCAGCACGTCGAGCGCCTCGCGGCCGTTGCGCGCGATCAGCAGCTTCGCGCCGAGCGGCTCGATCACGTGCGAAAGCGCGAAGATGTTGCGCGCGTCGTCCTCGGCCAGCAGGATCGCGCGGCCCTCGAACGCGTTGTCGCGCTGGCGCACCGTGCGCAGCATGCGCTGCTGCTCGGGCGCGAGCGAGGATTCGACGCTGTGCAGGAACAGCGTGACCTCGTCGAGCAGCCGCTCGGGCGATTTCGCCCCCTTGATGATGATCGACTTCGAGTAGCGGCGCAGCCGGTGTTCCTCGTCGGCCGACAGCATGCGGCCGGTGTAGACGATCACCGGCAGCGCCGGGCGCGCGGCGTCGGCGGCGAGCCGCTCCAGCAGGTCGTAGCCGGTGCCGTCGGGCAGCGCGAGGTCGGTCACCACGCAGTCGAAGCCGCCCTGCGCGAGCTGTTCGAGCGCGCTCGCGAGCGTGGCCACCGCGACGATCTCGGTGGTCTCGCCCTCCAGCAGCACGCGGATGCTCTCGCGCATCGCGGTGTCGTCCTCGATCACGAGCACGCGCTTGACGTGCTGCTGCAGGCGCCCTTCGAGGCGCCGGATCGCCGCTTCGAGCGTCGAACGCGCGGTGGGCTTGAGCGTGTAGCCGACCGCGCCGAGGTGCAGCGCCTTCTCGGTATGATCGGTGGCCGCCACGATGTGGATCGGGATGTGGCGCGTGAGCGTGTCGCTCTTGAGCCATTCGAGCACGGTCAGGCCCGAACGGTCGGGCAGGCCGATGTCGAGCAGCACGGCGGTCGGCTGCATGTCGCGCACCAGCGCGATGCCCGAGGTGCCGTCGCTGGCGTGGACGAAATCGAAGTCGAGTTCATGCACCAGATCGCGCAGGATCGCGGCGAACACCGGATCGTCCTCGATCGCGAGGATCAGGCGGTGCGGGCGCTGGCGCGCGTCGCGGTCGTCGGCGATCGGCGCGGCGCCGCGGCTCTCGGCGTCGTTCGCGGCGCGGTGCGGGGCGGCGGGCGCATGAGGCGCGAGCGCCGCGTGCGCGGCATGCGGCGCCGGCGTGACGTAGCTGGCGCGCGGTTCCGCGCTGGCGGCGGGCACCGGCGGCGCGGCCATGTCGACCGGCGCGACCGTCACGGTGGCCTGGCTCGGCGCCACCGCGAACACCGGATCGAGCGGCAGCCACAGCGTAAACACGCTGCCCTTGCCCGGTTCGCTCGCCACGCCGATGCGTCCGCCCAGCAGTCGCGCGAACTCGCGCGAGATCGACAGGCCGAGGCCGCTGCCGCCGTATTGCCGGCTGGTCGAACCGTCGGCCTGCTGGAACGCCTCGAAGATCAGCTCGAGCTTGTCGGGCGCGATGCCGATGCCGGAGTCGCGCACGTCGAGGCGCACCATGCCCGCGTCGTCGGCCGAGATGGTCAGCGACACTTCGCCGTGTTCGGTGAACTTCAGTGCGTTCGACAGCAGGTTGCGCAGGATCTGCGTCACGCGCTGGCTGTCGCTGACGAGCGTGGCGGGCGTGCCCGGCGTGCGTTCGAGCGTGAGCGCGAGGCCCTTGGAGGCCGCCATCGGCTCGAAGGTCTCGCGCAGCGACTGCATCAGCGCTTCCAGCGAGACCGTCTCGGGCTCGATCGTGATCTGGCCGGCCTCGACCTTCGACAGGTCGAGGATGTCGTTGATCAGCACCAGCAGGTCGCTGTTCGAGGCGTGGATCGTCTCGGCGTAGCGCACCTGCTCGTCGGTCAGGTTGCCGGCGCGGTTCTCCTGCAGCAGCCGCGCGAGGATCAGCGAGCTGTTGAGCGGCGTGCGCAGCTCGTGGGACATGTTGGCGAGGAATTCGGACTTGTAGCGGCTCGACTGTTCGAGGCGGGCGGCGTTGGCCGACAGCGCCTCCTGCGCCGTGACGAGCTCGGCCTTCTGCCGTTCGAGCCGCTGTGCGTATTGCTCGAGCTGTTCGTTGGTCTGTTCGAGCTCGGCCTGCTGTTCCTCGAGCCGCGCCTGCGAATCGGTCAGCGCGCGGCCGCGTTCCTCGAGTCCCTCGTTGGACACGCGCAGCTCCTCCTGCTGCACCTGCAGCTCCTCGTTGAGCTGCTGGGTTTCGGCGAGCGTCTCCTGCAGGCGTTCGCGATACTGCGCCGCAGCGAGGAAGTCGCCCATGCTGGTGGCGATCAGCTCCAGCAGTTCGAGGTCGCGCGGCTCGATCTCGCGCATGAAGGCCAGTTCGACCACGCCGTTGACGGCGTCATCGTTGAGGATCGGCAGCACCACGATGCCGCGCGGCTGGCTCGCGCCGAGCCCCGAGCTGACCGTCAGGTAAGTGTCGGGCACGTCGCGCAACACGATCGTGCGACGCGAGGCGGCCGCCTGGCCGACCAGGCTTTCGGGCTCGCGAAAGTTGCGGCCCGCGCTCTGGTGCTCGTGGTTGAAGCCGTGCGCCGCCACGCGGCACAGCTCGCCGGTGGTGGCGGCGCGCACGTAGACGGCCGATACCACCACGTCGAGATACTGCGCGAGGAAATCGAGCATCGCGAGGCCGACCAGCGCCGTGCTGCCCTGGCCGACCACCTTCTCGGCCAGCAGGCGCTGGCCCGAGCGCAGCCACACCTGCTGCTGCAGCACCTCGGTCTGTTCGGCCTGCCGGCGCAGCACGCCGTCGTAGGTGCGCGACAGGTCGAGCAGCTCGCGGCGTCCGCGCCACGCGAGCACGCCGCTGACCAGCACGCTGAACAGCAGGAAGATGCCCACCAGCGTCGAGGTCAGGCTCTTCGCGGCGGCGCTGCGCTGCTGGCGCAGCGCGAGTTCGACGTCGAGGAACGAGCCGAACTCGCGTCTCGTCTCGTCGAATTCGAGCTTGCCGCGGCCGGCCTGCACGGGGGCGCGGTAGTCGAGGTTCTTGCGCCGCAGATCGATGATTTCACCCGAGTAGCGGTTCCAGCGCTCCTGGATTGCCTGGATCCGCCGCAGCGCCTCGACCTGGGGCGGATTGTCGGCCACCAGCGTCATCAGCGATTCGATCTCGGCGTGAAAGCGCGCGTCGTCGAGTTCGTAGGGGGAAAGAAAGCTTTCGTTGCCGGTGATCAGGTAGCCGCGCAGCGACGATTCCCGCTCCACCGCGAGGCGTAGCATCTCGTTGGCGTCGCCGATCACCCGCTCGGAATGCTCGACCCAGCTCATGGTCGAGACCAGATAGAACACCAGCGCGATGAACACGCCGGCCGTCACGATGCCCATGCCCAGCGGCAGGGCGATGTTGCGCTGGATGATGCGTCGGAACGCGGTTTGATCGACTGCGGCGGTGGCGGTCATTTTTTCCGTATGCGTGCTGTGGTTCGATCCCGGTCGGTATTTTTGACGAGTTGACGGCGTTGCGCGCCGTCCCCGGGAGCCCCTGGCAGTGAGGGCCTCACATACTACTGCGGCAGGCTCGGCCCGCGCTAGATGATGCGCTGCGCGAACGGCGCGTTTTGCAGCGCGGAAGGCCGGCGCGGGGGCTTCGCGAAGCGGCGATGGTGCGCCGCGGTGTCGGGGTGGGGCGGGTCATGTGCCGGGTGCGGGCGTCGTCTTCGGCCCGTTGCGAGTGCCGCCGCATCGCCCGCAGGGCGGGAGCCGATGGCGACGATACGCTAGACTCTCCCCGATCCGCTCACGCCGCCATCCATCCCGATCCATGATCCACCGCGTTGACCCCGCCGATGCCCTCGATCCCGCCGACGACCAGGACGAACTGAACCTGGAGTTCGGGCGTCGCGTGCGCGCGCTGCGCGAGCGGGCCGAGCTGACGCTCGAGGCGCTGGCGGTCCGGTCCGGCGTGAGCCGCGCGATGCTCTCGAAGGTCGAGCGCGGCGAGAAGAGCCCCACCATCGGCGTGGCGAAGCGGATCGCGCATGCGCTTCACACCACGCTCAGTTTCCTCACCGGCGGCGTCGAGGACCGGCAGGCCGTGGTGGTCGTGCAGCACGATCAGCGCCATGTGTTTCGCGACAGCGAGACGGGCTTCGAGCGCCACATCCTGTCGCCGTCGATGGCGGGCAGCGCGGTCGAGCTGCTGCTGCACCGGCTGCCGGCCGGCGTGTCCACCGGCATGATGCCCGCCTACCGCAGCGGCACCGAGAAGCTCGTCACCGTGGCGCAAGGCGAGCTGGTGGTCGAACTGCCCGATCGGGAGATCGCGCTGTCGGCGGGCGATACGCTGTTCTTCGAGGCGCGCCAGGAGCATGCGTTCAGCAATCGCTCGCGCAAGCCCTGCGCCTACTACCTCGTCATTTCCTGCCGCGACGACAAGTAAGCCCGCGCCATCGGCCCGATCGTGCCCGGTCCTCATTGATCGTTGACGTTCTACTATCGAAGATATATTCTCAAATTTGCCATTTCGTCCAGCCGCCGGGCCGGGCATCCGGCTCTCATTTCCCTGTATGACAATCTGTCAGGAGTGCAGATCGAACATGGACCATCCCGACCTGGACGTGGCGCAACTGGGTCTCAAGCTGGCCAACTTGCGGATCGGCGGCGCCGCTGCGCTGGGCGCCGAACTCGACGGCCGGATCGTGAATCTCGCGCTGGCCGGCGCGCGGCTTCAGCTGCCGGTGCCGCGCGACATGGACGAGCTGCTGCAGCGGCAGCGGGCCGCCGAGGTCGCCGCGCTGGTGGCACGCTTGCGGCGCGAGGGCGCCGCCGGGGCGTTCGAGGTGGCGCAGCCGGCGTTCGCACCGCTCGTGACGCGCCCGCAGAAGATCCTCTGCGTCGGGTTCAACTACCAGGCCCATGCCGCCGAGACGAAGACCGCGATCCCCAAGGCGCCCCCGCTGTTCGGCAAGTTTGCCAATGCGCTCAATCATCACGACGGCACGGTCGAGCTCCCCACCCGGATGGACCACGCGTTCGACTACGAGACCGAGCTCGTGATCGTGTTCGGGCGGCGCTGCCGGGACCTGTCGAAGGACGACGCGTTGTCCGCGGTGGCCGGCTACGCGATCGGCAACGATCTCAGTGCCCGGACGCTGCAGAACCTCACGACGCAGTTCATGGCCGGCAAGACCTCGGACGGCTTCGCGCCGCTCGGGCCATGGCTCGTGCCCGCGGGCCTGATCCCCGAGCCGAACGATCTGCGGCTGCGAACCTGGCTCAACGGCGAGCTTCGTCAGGACGGCAACACGCGCGAGATGATCTTCGATTGCCGCGACCTGATCCATTACGTCAGCAGCATCATGACGATCGAGCCCGGCGACGTGATGTTCACCGGCACGCCGCCCGGCGTGATCTGGGGGCAGCCGGGGCCGCTCGAGACGCGTCGCTGGCTGCGCGCCGGCGACACGGTGGTGTCCGCGATCGACGGGCTCGGCGAGCTGGCCGTCCATCTGCGCGGATCCGGACGACACGAAGAGGGGAGACGATCATGAACCATGACGCGACCATCGAGCGGCTCTACGTGCTCGACGGCGGCATCGCGCGGGTCGACGACGCGTCGATCTATTCGCCGGGCGTCAACGTCGGCAAGCCGATGACGCTGAGCTGCAACGCGTATCTGATTCTCCACCGCGGGCGGTGGATGCTGTGGGACACCGGCACCCAGGACGACCTGATCGACGAGCCGGCGGGCCGCGTCATCGCCCACGGCATCCGCGGCACCGTGGGCCGGACGATCGCCTCGCAGCTGGCCGGGATCGGCGTCGATCCCGACGAGATCGGCACGCTCGCGCTCTCGCACGCGCACTACGATCACGTCGGCAATTGCCGACTGTTCCGGCGGGCCGAATGGGTCGTGCAGCAGGCCGAATACGGCGCGATGTTCGGCGATGATCCCGGCGCGTTCGGCTTTCGGCCCGAACTGTACGAATCACTGCGCGGCAACCGGCTGCGCCTGATCGAGGGCGACCACGACGTGTTCGGCGACGGCGCGGTGCGCATCGTATTCACGCCGGGCCATACGCCGGGCCATTGTTCGCTGCTGTTGAACCTGCCCGAGATGGGGCGCGTCGTGTTGAGCGGCGACGTCGCGCACAACCGCTACAACTTCCGGTGCCGCTGCGTGCCGGCCTTCAATGCCGATGCGCTGCGCTCGGTGGCGTCGATGGACCGGATCGACGCGCTGCTGGCGGCCGAGGGTGCGCGCCTGCTCGTCAATCACGACATCGAGCAGAACGCGACCGTGCCACACGCTCCCGCCTGGCTGGCGTGACCGGCGCGGTCATGCAGACGCAATGAGGACACGGCGTAACGCCGTCAATGCAACAGGACGAGCGCCGCTCAGGCCGGCGGCGCGCCCGCGCTCGACTGCGCGCCGGCATCGAGCCGCAGCACCGCGTCGCGCTTGTCGAGCAGGTGCCGGCGCAGGATCGCCGCGAGGCGCCGGCCGTCGCGTGCCTCGAGCGCCTCGATCATCTCGCCGTGGTCGTCGACGGCGCGATCCAGTTTCGCCGCCTCGAAGTTCGAGCGGAACCGCAGCGCCTGCAGCCGGCGGTTGATCGCCAGATAGGTCTGGCGCAGCGCGGCATTGCGCGCGGCGAGATTGATGCAGTCGTGGATCGCGCGGTTGCGGTTGTAATAGCCGGCCAGATCGTGCTGCGCCCGGCAGGCGAGCATCGCGTAGTGCAGCGCCTTGATCTCGTCGACCTCGGCCTCGGTGATGCGCTCGCACGCCAGCTCGCCCGAGAACGCCTCGAGCCCGCTCATCAGCTCGAAGGTCTCGCGGATTTCAGCCTCGCTCATCTTCGACACCGACGCGCCGCGGTTCGGCGCGATATCGACCAGCCCCTCCGATTCGAGCACCTTCAGCGCCTCGCGCAGCGGTGTGCGCGAGATGCCGAGCATCTCGCAGATCTCGCGTTCGTTGAGCTTCTGTCCCGGCTCGAGCGCGCCCTCGACGATGAAATTGCGCAGATGCTCGACCACGGTGTCGTGCAGGCGCTGCCGTTCGACGGGCGGAAGGACGGTTTTCGCTACGGGATCGATCAGCTTATTTTGCATACAAAAAACTTGTGGCAATCTGGTGGTGATTTTACATGAGCCGATAACGACAAATACGCCACTGAATCCCGAGGGTAAACCACATGCGCGCAAGAGTTGTCGGGTGACCATCGAGAAGAATATAGTTTTTTGCATGCAAAATTCAAAAGGAGAGCAAGCATGCTGAAGCTGGACTTCCATCCGTCGGGCCGCCACTTCCTGCAGATTCCCGGGCCGAGCCCGGTGCCCGACCGCATCCTGCGGGCGATGAGCTATCCGACCATCGACCATCGCGGGCCGGAGTTCGGCGCGCTTGGCCGGAAGGTGCTCGACGGCATCAAGGCGGTCTTCAAGACGCGCGAGCCGGTCATCATCTATCCCGCCTCGGGCACCGGCGCCTGGGAAGCCGCGCTCGCCAATACGCTGAGCCCCGGCGACGCGGTGCTGATGTACGAGACCGGCCAGTTCGCGACGCTCTGGAAGCGGATGGCCGAGAACCTCGGCCTCAAGCCCGAGTTCCTGGGCCGCGACGGCGAGGACAGCTGGCGCCACGGCGTCGATGCGAACCGGATCGAGGCGCGCCTGCGCGACGACGGCGAGCACCGCATCAAGGCCGTCTGCGTGGTCCATAACGAAACCTCCACGGGCGTGACCTCGAACATCGCGGCGGTGCGCGCGGCGATCGACGCGGCCGGTCACCCGGCGCTGCTGCTGGTCGACACCATCTCGGGGCTCGCGAGCGCGGACTACCGGCACGACGAGTGGGGCGTGGACGTGACCGTGTCCGGCTCGCAGAAGGGGCTGATGCTGCCGCCGGGGATCAGCTTCAACGCCGTCTCGCCGAAGGCGCTGGCCGCCAGCGCGAACGCGAAGCTGCCCCGCAGCTTCTGGGGCTGGGCGGAAATCATCGAGATGAACAAGGGCGGCTACTGGCCGTACACGCCGAACACGAACCTGCTGTACGGGCTCTCCGAGGCGCTGGAGATGCTGGCCGAGGAGGGGCTCGACAACGTGTTCGCGCGCCATCTGCGGCTGGCCGAGGCGAGCCGCCGCGCGGTGCGGGCCTGGGGCCTGGAGATCCAGTGCGCGGACCCGGCCGTCTACAGCCCGGTGCTGACCGGCGTGCGCATGCCCGAGGGCGTCGATGCCGACGCGGTGCGCAAGCTCATCTACGAACGCTTCGACATGTCGCTCGGCGCCGGGCTCGGCAAGCTGAAGGGCCGCATGTTCCGGATCGGCCACCTCGGCGACTGCAACGACCTGACGCTGATGGCCACGCTGGCCGGCTGCGAGATGGGGCTGCGCATCGCGGGCGTGCCGCTCGCGGGCAGCGGCCTGCCTGCCGCGATGGACTACCTGGCCACCCAGGCGGTGCGCGAACCGCTGCAGTCCGCAGCCTGAACGAGGCCGCCGGGCGGGGCGGGCGAGGGCCGTCGGGGACGGCTGCGCCCCGCGCGGCGGCGAGGTGATCGAAACGACGGCGCGCCATGACGCCAGCAAGGGAGGTCGGCCCACGCGCGAGGAACGCGGGGCAAGCAGTAACGCTGCGGCAACCCACACTCCAATTCGGGAGACTCACATGAAACGGTATCGATTGACGAGCGCGACCAACGTCGTGCTCGTCATGCTGTGCGTCATGTATTTGATCACCTACCTCGATCGCGTCAACGTCAGCACGGCGGCAGTCGGCTTCGGCAAGGAGTTCGGCCTGTCCCACACCGAGATCGGCCTGGTGTTCTCGGCGTTCGCCTATCCGTACCTGGTGTTCCAGATCATCGGCGGCTGGGTCAGCGACCGGTTCGGCGCGCGCAAGACGCTGCTGTTCTGCGGCGCCGTCTGGGGCGTGGCGACGGTGCTGACCGGCATGGCGGGCGGGCTCGTTTCGCTGCTCGCCGCGCGCCTGCTGCTCGGCTTCGGCGAGGGCGCCACGTTCCCGGCCGCCACCGCCGCGATGACGCGCTGGGTGCCGAAGGACCAGCGCGGCTTCGCGCAGGGCGTCACGCACGCCGCCTCGCGGGTCGGCAACGCGCTCGCGCCGGCCGCCGTGGTGGCGGTGATGGCCAGCTTCGGCTGGCGCGCTGCGTTCTACCTGTGCGGCGCGCTGAGCCTGTGCTGGGTGCTCGGCTGGTGGCTCACCTATACCGAGCAGCCGCGCGACCATCCGCGCATCACCGAGGCCGAGCTGGCCATGCTGCCGGCGCCGAAGCCGCGCGCCACGGGCCTGCGCTGGGGCGCGCTGGCGCGGCGCATGCTGCCGGTGACGATCGTCTACTTCTGCTATGGCTGGACCCTGTGGCTGTTCCTGAGCTGGATTCCGCAGTTCTTCCTCCACTACTACCACATGAATCTGCAGAAGTCGGCGCTGTTCTCGTCGGTGGTGTTCCTGGCCGGGGTGATCGGCGACACGGCGGGCGGCATCGTCACCGACCGCATCCTGCGCCGCACCGGCAGCCTCGCGCGTGCGCGCAGCACGATGGTGTCGATCTGCATGCTCTGCACGCTGCTGGCGCTGGTGCCGCTCGCGTTCGTCCACGAGGTGTACGCGGCGATGGGCTGCCTCGCGCTCGGCTTTTTCTTCGCCGAGATGACGATCGGGCCGATGTGGGCGATCCCGATGGACATCGCGCCGGAGTTCTCGGGCACCGCCAGCGGCATCATGAATACCGGCTCGGCGGCGGCGGCGATCGTCTCGCCCGTGATCGGCGGCGTGCTGATCGACCGCTTCGGCAGTTGGCAGTTGCCGTTCTACGGCAGCATGCTGCTGATGGCGATCGGCGTGGTCTGCGCGTTCCGCATGCATCCGGAGCGGCGCTTCGAAAACGCCGTTGCCGATCCGGCGGGGGCTTCGCATCAGGGGGTCTAGTCAGGGAATCCAGCAGAGCATGGCCGGCGCCTGTCGTTTTTCCGCAAGACGCGGAGGGCGCCATGCCCTCGCATAGGCCGGTGTCATCGATCGTTTCGCGGCCGTGGTTCCCCGATGTCAGCGTGATGAGCGGCGGCGGAATACTCCTTTTGAGCGAGGAACCTGTCGGGAAGACGTATTGTCGCGCCATGTCTGGTATTTATCGGGTTTCAGGTGATTGCTTTCAAGTAGGCATCTGTTAGAATTCGCGCCGCACGCGGGTGTCGTGCGGCATGTTTGCATGCGGGGAAATCGTTAACGCCGGATCTTGAGATTCCGGGTGGCGATACCGCCGAACCGCCAGTAGTGTGTCACGGGGAGCCGGAACGACCGGTTCGGCACGCGTTAAGGCGGCGGGGCCGGCTCCCTCGCGAACCACTGAAGAAAATAGATCGACATGCGGGCCATGGTGGAAACGCGTGACAACGCGATTCCGGTCCGTGTCGATCGGCAATACAAGACGTTTCGACAAAAACTTTAACGAGTGCAAAAGTGGCCGATTTGCATTGGACCATGCCAATCGCCAGATGGACGTCGATTTCGACGACAGAGGTGGCGGGGGTTGAATTCATCGAACCGATGGTGCGCCGGCGGCTCAGTCGGCTGTCGAAGCTCGCCTTGCAGGCGGCCCACGACTGCGCGGACGGGCACGGCGCGCTGCGCATGGTGTTTGCCTCGCGCCATGGCGAACTGATCCGCACCACCACACTGCTCGACGCTATCACGGCCGGCGAGCCGGTCTCGCCGACGGCATTCGGCCTGTCGGTCCTCAACGCCGCCAGCGGCATCTTCGGTATCGTGCGCGGCGACCGCTCGGCCGCCACCGCGCTCTCCGCGGGCAGTGAAACGCTCGGCTACGCGCTGCTCGAAGCGCATGCCCAAGCCGAATCCGACCCGGCGGACGCGCCGCCCGTGCTGCTCGTCTACGCTCACGAACCCGCCTGCGACATCTACGCCGCTCACGATGACATCGGTCAGAGCGAGGCGCTAGCGATCCTGCTCGACGCGCGTAGCGCGCGCGGTTACCTGCGCTGCGAGGTGACGGTCGGGGCGATGGCAGGGGCCGCCGCTGCGATCGGCGGGGCCGACGCCGAGGTCGAAGCCACCCAGAGCGCGGCGCTGCGACGCTGCCTGTCAGACCGCCGCGACGCCAGCTGGCGCGGCAGCGACGCCGCCTGGCGATGGAGCTGGCATGACCACGCGGCCTGACTATGGCTGGCGCCTGTTCGCCACCGGCTTCGGCCTGGCGTTCTTCGCACTGTGCGGGTCTCTGTTCTCGCTGACCGTGATGCTCTCGGGCGCGCTGTGGCCGCACCGCGACTCGCGCCGGCGCGCCGTGACGTTCGTCATCCACCATTTCTTCCGCCTGCTGGTGGCGGTGCTGCAGCGCGCCGGCGTGATGACGCTCGAGGTGACGGGCGCGGCGCGGCTGCGTGAGCGGCGCGCCTCGATCATCGTCGCCAACCACCCGACCTGGCTCGACGTGATGGTGCTGCTGTCGCTGACGCCGAAGGCCTGCTGCGTGGTCAAGCGCGGCCATTGGGGCAACCCGTGCTTCTGGGGCATCGTGCGCGCGGCCGAGTACGTCAGCAACGCCGACGCCCTGGAATTGGTCGAAGCCGGCGCGCGGCATCTGGCGGCCGGCTACACCATGATCATTTTCCCGGAAGGTACCCGCAGCCCCGGCGCAAACCGCCTGCACGCGTTCTCGCGCGGCTTCGCCCACATGGCCCTGCAGTCGGGCAGCCCAATCCAGCCGGTGCTGATCGACTGCGATCCGCCGGTGTTCACCAAGGCGCTGCGCTGGTACCACGTGCCGCCGCGTGCGTTTCGCATGCGCATCAACGTGCTCGACCCGATCGACTCCGATCGGCTGTCCGGAGAGACCGCCGCGACGCCGCTCGCCGCCCGTGAGATCGCACGGTCGGTCGAGGCGCACATCACCCTGCATCTGTTCGAGCATGGATACTTTAAAGCTGCAAATTAAGCGACTGTTGATCGATCTGCTCGACCTGCAGGACATGACGGTCGACGATATCGGCGATGACGTGCCGCTCTTCACGACCGACGGCATCGGCCTCGATTCGGTCGACGCGCTCGAAGTCGGCATCATGCTGCGCAAACAATTCAATCTGACGATCGCCGCGAACGACGCCTCGACGCGCGAGCATTTCCGCTCGATCAACACGCTGGCCGCGCTGATCGCGAGCCAGCAGGCGCCGCGCGAAGCGAACCGGATCGTCATGGCCAACGGGGAGTGATTCGTGACCGACGCAGAAATCCTTGAGCGCATCCGCGCCATCTTCAACGAGAACTTCGGCATCGAACCGGCGCGCGTGATGCCCGAGACGCACCTGTTCGAGGAACTCGATCTCGACAGCATCGACGCAGTCGATCTCGCCATCAAGCTGCAGGAGATGACGGGGCAGCGCATCAAGCCGGAGGAGTTCAAGTCCGTGCGCACGGTGGGCGACGTGATCGCCGCCGTGCATACGCTGTTCGCGTGTACGCGATGAGCGCGCCCGCGCCCGGCGCGATGCGCCCGCGCGGCGTGGCCGTGCGCGTCGCGCTTGCGCTCGGCTACCCGCTCGTGATGCTGCTGGCGTGGCGGGGCGTGTCGCCGCGCTGCCTCGGCGGGCTGCTGATCCTGATGCTGTGGCTGCGCTGCGGTGCCGGACGCAATTCGGTGGCCGCGGCGCTGCGGCGTCTCACGTGGCTCGACTGGTGCGTGGCCGCGATGCTGGGTTGCCTGTCGATTGCGATTACCGCGACCGACAGCGAGCGGCTGCTGCATCTGTATCCGGCCTTCGTCAGCGCCGGCCTGCTGGCCGCGTTCGGCGCGACGCTGCTACGCGGGCCGTCGATGATCGAGAAGTTCGCGCGGCTGCGCTACCCAGAGCCGGGGCCGGAGATCTGTCGCTACACGCGCCGCGTCACGCAGATCTGGTGCGCGTTCTTCGCACTGAATGGCGCGTTCTCGGTTTATACCGCGCTGTACTGGAGCCGGGCCGCCTGGTCGCTCTACAACGGCGCGATCGTCTATGCGCTGATCGGCGCGCTACTGGCGGGCGAGTGGCTGTGGCGCCACGCGTTCGTGCTGCCTCGCCGGGTAGGGGGCGTTGCATGATCGCGCTGCACGAGCTTCTGCATGCCGACGCGGACGGCGCCACCGTGGTGTGCCGCGACGGTGCCCAGGCGCTGACGCTGGCCGGGTTCCGCGCCCGCGTCGCCACGCTCGCGGATGCACTCGTCGCGGGCGAGCGCGACGCTCGCGACGGCAATGGCGCGTGGCGCGTCGCGATCTGCAGCGACGATCCCTACGACTTCGCCTGCGCGCTGTTCGCCGTGATGGCGGCGGGCGGCGAGGCCGTGATCCCGGCTAGCGCGGCGCCGGCCTATCTCGTCGAACTCGCGCCGGCCTACGATCTGCTGCTCGACGCGGGTCGGCTCGCCGCGCTCGAAGCCGGCGCGGCGGCGGTTTCTGCGCCGGTGCCGGCCGCATCGCGCGTGATCGCAGCCGACGCTCCGATCACGCTCTACACCTCGGGCAGCAGCGGTGCGGCCAAGCCGGTGCGCAAGACGCTCGCGCAATTCGACGCCGAGGTGCGCACGCTGCAGGGCGAATGGGGCGCGCGGATCGGCGCGGCCGTGACGCTGTCGAGCGTGCCGCATCACCATATCTACGGGCTGCTGTTCCGGTTGTTCTGGCCGCTCGCGGCAGGCCGCGCATTCGATCGCGCGCTGTCGTCCGAGCCGCAGCACTGGCGCGCCCGCATGGCCGCCTGCGGCGCCGCGATCGTGGTCTCGACGCCATCGCAACTGGCGCGCTGGCCGCAACTGCCGGGATTCGTGGCACCGTCGGCGGCGCCCGTGCTGTTCTTCTCGTCGGGCGGCGCGCTGCCGGCCGAGGCAGCGGTGGCGTATTCGGCGGGCTTTGGCGCCGCGCCGTTCGAGATCTTCGGCAGCACCGAGACAGGCGGCATCGCCTGGCGCCGCCAGGATCTCGACGCCAGCTGGCAGCCGTTCGCGGCCATCGCGGTGCGCCGCGACGAGGACGGCGCGCTGCGCCTGCGTTCCGCCCATCTCGGCCACGACGGCTGGCACCGCACCGACGATTCGGTGTGCTTCGACGCGCACGGTCGTTTCGCGCTGACGGGGCGGCTCGACCGCGTCGTCAAACTCGACGGCAAGCGCGTATCGCTGCCCGAGCTGGAGGCGCGCATCATCGAACACCGCTTCGTCGCGCAGGCCGCGGCCACGGTGGTGGACGGCGCCTCGCGCGAGCGCGTGGGGGTGGTGGCCGTGCTCAGCGAGGCGGGCCGCGAGGCGCTGCTCGCGCAGGGGCGGCTCGCGCTGGCCGCGAGCCTGCGCCACGAGCTGAGCACTTATTTCGACGCGGCCGCGCTGCCGCGCCATTGGCGTTTCCGGCTCGCCATGCCGTTCGACGCGCGCGGCAAGCTGCCGGCCGCTGCGGTCTCGGGCGCGTTCGCGCCGACTCCGGAAGGCTACGAACTGCTGGCCGAGTGGCGCGATGCGCGGGGCTGGCACGCCGAGCTGCGCGTGCCGCCGTCGCTGGTCCATTTCGTCGGGCATTTCCCGGGCTGCCCGATCCTGCCCGGCGTGGTGCAGGTGGACTGGGCGGTGCGGCTGGCGGGCGGCGAGATCGGCGCGCCGCATGCGGTGCGCTCGATCGATCATCTGAAATTCAAGGCCCCCGTGCTGCCCGGCGCGGTGCTCGTGCTGAGCCTCGCGCATGACGCCGAGCGGCGCCGCGTGCGCTTCGCGTTCCGGCGCGGCGAACGCGACTGCACCTCGGGCACGATTGTCTACGCGGAGGCGGCATGACGGATGCGATCTGCATCGTCATCCCGATCTACAACCACGGCGAGGCGATCGGCGGCACGCTCGCGCGCCTCATGGTGCATGGGCTGCCGGTGATCGTGGTGGACGACGGCAGCGACGCCGCCACGCAAGGCACGCTGGCCGCGCTGGCCGAACGCTACGCGGGGCGCCTGACGCTGCTGCGCCTGCCGCAAAACGGCGGCAAGGGCGCGGCGGTGATGGAGGGGCTTCGCGCGGCGCGCGCGGCCGGCTACACGCACGCGATCCAGATCGATGCAGACGGCCAGCACGACGCCGTCGACGTGCCGGCCTTCGTCGCGGCCGCGCGCGCCGAACCCGACGCGGTGGTGCTCGGCCGCCCGCGCTTCGACGCCAGCGTGCCGAAGGCGCGGCTCTACGGGCGCTACCTGACGCATGTCTGGGTCTGGATCGAGACGCTGTCGTTCGACATCGCCGATTCGATGTGCGGCTTCCGGCTCTATCCGATCGACGCGGTGTGCAGGCTGATCGACGAAGTGCGGCTGCCCACGCGCATGTGCTTCGACAGCGAGGTGCTGGTGCGGTTGCACTGGCGCGGGCTGCCATTCCGCGCGATCGCCACGCGCGTGGTCTATCCGGAAGACGGCGTCTCGCACTTCGACGTGCTGTGGGACAACGTGCGCATCAGCGCGAGCCACACGCGGCTGGTGTTCGGCATGCTGGCGCGCGCGCCGTGGCTGCTGGCGCGCCGTTTCATTCGTTTCACCCGTTTCGCCGGACTCGCCGGTAAGCGCGGCGATCCCGGCACGGCGGCGCGCACGCGCTCATGGTGGCGCATGCCCGAGCGCGGCAGCCGCGCCGGCATGGCACTGCTCGCGCTGAGTTGCCGCTGGTTCGGCACGCGTTTCACCTCGGTCTGGCTCTATCCGATCGTTGGCTACTTCGTGCTCACGCACCGCGCCGCGCGGCTCGCCTCGCAGACCTATTTCCAGCGTCTCGTCGCGGCCGACGACACCGGCACGCAGCCAAGGCCGAGCTGGCGCAGCGCGTACCGGCACATGCTGAGCTTCGCGCAGTCGGGCTTCGACAAGTTCGTGGCCTGGTCGGGCCGCGCCGACCGCCTGCGCGTGCGCTTCGACAACGCCGCCGCGTTCGACGCGCTGGCCGCGAGCGGACGCGGCGCGCTGGTGATCGGCGCGCATTTGGGCAACCTGGAGATGACGCGCGCGCTGGCGCGACGCGACGCGCACGCGAAGGTCACCGCGATCGTTTATACCGAGCACGCGAAGCGCTTCAACAGCGTGCTGGCCGGCGCCAACACCGATTTCACGAAGCAGCTGGTCGAGGTATCGGACTTCGGGCCGGACACGGCGGTGATGATGCAGGCCCGCATCGACGCGGGCGAGCTGCTGGTGATCGTCGGCGACCGCGTGCCGCCCCACGACGCGGGCAAGACCGTGCCCGCGCGCTTTCTCGACGCCGAGGCGCCGTTCGCGCAAGGCCCCTACATCCTCGCGCACGCGCTCGGTTGCCCCGTCTACCTGTTCTTCTGCCTGAAGGAAGGGGCGGAATACCGGCTCTATTTCGAGCCGTTCGCCGAGCGCATCGAGCTGCCGCGTCGCGAGCGCGCCACGCATGTCGCCGAATGGGCGCAGCGCTATGCGTCGCGGCTCGAATACTACTGCCGCAAGGCACCCTACCAATGGTTCAATTTCTTCGACTTCTGGGCGCGGCCCGATGGAGAGCCACGTGGCCGAGCATGATCTGAACGAGGCCACCGTGGCCGAGGCCGAGGCCACGGCGGCGCACGAGCCGGTGGTGGTGGGCGGCCGGCGCCTGTCGATAGAGGAGGTGGTCGCGATCTCGCGCGGCGCGCCGGTGGCGCTCAGCGAGGAGCCGGCCTGGCGCGCGCGCATCGAACGCGGCGCCGCGTGGCTGCGCGACTACCTGGCTGGCGGCGGCACGATCTACGGCGTGACCACCGGCTACGGCGACGCCTGCGTGGTCGAGGTGCCGCCCGCACTGGTCGAGGCGCTGCCGCTGCAGCTGACGCGCTACCACGGCTGCGGGATGGGCGCGTGGTTCGACGACGCGCAGACGCTCGCGATCGTCGCCGCGCGACTAACCTCGCTTGCCTACGGTTACTCGGGCGTGCGGCTGCTGCTGCTCGAACGGCTCGCCGATCTCGTCAATCACAGGATCCTGCCGCGCATCCCGTCCGAGGGCTCGGTGGGAGCGAGCGGCGATCTCACGCCGCTCTCCTACGTCGCGGCGGCGCTGGCCGGCGAGCGCACCGTGCGCTTCGACGGCGGCGAGCACGCGGCCGATGCCGTGTGGGGCTCGCTTGGCCGCGCGCCGCTCGTGCTCGCGCCGAAGGAGGGCCTCGCGCTGATGAACGGCACTGCCGTGATGACGGGCCTCGCTTGTCTCGCGTTCGCGCGCGCCGACCACCTGACGCGCATCGCGGCGCGCCTGACCGCACTGACCACGGTCGCACTCGACGGCCGCGCCGCGCACTTCGACGCGACGCTGTTCGAGGCGAAGCCGCACGCGGGGCAGGCCGAGGCGGCCGCCTGGATCCGCGACGACCTGGCTGGTAGCGACGCCTCGCAGTCGCGGCGCCTGCAGGACCGCTATTCGGTGCGCTGCGCGCCGCACGTGATCGGCGTGGCGCGCGACGCGCTGAGCTGGGTGCGCCGCGACGTCGAGAACGAGCTGAACAGCGCCAACGACAACCCGCTGATCGATCCCGACGACGGCCGCGTGCTGCACGGCGGCAACTTCTACGGCGGCCACATCGCGTTCGCGATGGACGCGCTGAAGACCGCCGTGGCCAACCTCGCCGACCTGATGGACCGCCAGCTCGCGCTGCTGGTCGACGAGAAGTTCAGCAACGGCCTGCCGCGCAACCTGACGGGTGCCCCGCCCGCGCGTGCGCCGATCAACCACGGCTTCAAGGCTGTGCAGATCTCCAGCTCCGCCTGGACCGCCGAGGCGCTCAAGCTGACGATGCCGGCCAGCGTGTTCTCGCGCTCGACCGAGTCGCACAACCAGGACAAGGTCAGCATGGGCACCATCGCGGCGCGCGACTGCCTGCGCGTGCTCGAACTGACCGAGCAGGTGGCCGCCGCGCATACGCTCGCCACCGTGCAGGCGGTGCGCCTGCGCCGGCGCATCGCGCCCGACACGCCGCTGCCGGCGGCGCTGCGCGGCTTCGTGGCGGAGATCGATCGGGCCTCGCCGCTGGTCGAGGAGGACCGCCCGCTCGAAGCCGAGCTGCGCGCGCTGACCGCGCGGCTGGCCGCTTGCGAGCCGATCGGCGCGGAGGCGGCGTGAACGCGGCCCGACCCGTGCTGAGCTCGGCCGCCTGCGTCGAGGTGCCGTTCCATGACGTCGACGCGATGAACGTCTGCTGGCACGGCCATTACCTGAAGTATTTCGAGAGCGGACGCGCGGCGCTACTGCGCGCGATCGACTACGACTATCCGGCGATGCAGGCCTCCGGCTATCTATGGCCGGTGGTCGAGGCGCATCTGAAATTCGTGCGGCCCGCCACCTACGGCCAGCGGCTCGAGGTGCGCGCGACGCTGCTCGAATTCGAGAACCGCCTGAAGATCGGCTACGAGGTGGTCGATCTCGCGTCGGGCGAGCGGCTGACCAAAGGCTACACGGTCCAGCTCGCGGTCGAGGCGGCCACGCGCGAAACCCAGTTCGTTTCGCCGCCGGCGCTGATCGAGCGCGTGGAGGCGCAATGGGTATAAGCCGGGGAGGTCGCGGCCGATTCGGCGCGCTCGTGGCAGCGGTGGTTTGCGCCGCGCTTGGCTGCGGCGTCGCGCATGGCGCCGAGACGGCTGGTGGGTCTGCCGCTGCCGGCCCGAACCCGAATCCAGGCTCAAACCCGGCACCGGCCGACCGGTCGCCCGCGCACATGGCCGACGCGGGGCTGGTGGCCGAGGTGACCGGGCGGCTGGCCCGGGCCGGCACGTTGCGCGCGCGCTTCACGCAGACCCAGACGCTCGCCGCGATGAACAAGCCGCTCGTCAGCACCGGCTCGATGCTGATCGACCGCGCCGCCGGCATCGTTTGGCGCATCGAGACGCCGTATCGCGCCACTTACGTGATCACTGACGGCGGCGTGCGCGAGATCGACGCGAACGGCCAGCCGCGGTCCACGGGCAGCGGCGGCGGGCGCGGCGTAGCGCAGGTCGCGCGGATGATGCGCGGCCTGCTCGCGGGCGACCTGTCGGCGCTCTATTCGCAGTTCGACGTGACGGTGGCCGGCACGCCCGCGCGCTGGCGCATGACGCTGCGGCCCAACCAGCCGCAACTGCAGCAGGCGCTCGGCGTGCTGCAGATGAGCGGCGGCGACACGTTGCGCACGCTCGCCATCGACTACGCGAACGGCAACCAGACGATGCTCGAGTTCAGCGGCACGACGCGCGTCGACGCGCCGTCCGCGCTTGAACGCGGCTGGCTGGAGGCGCGTTGATGGACATGGCGCGCGACGACGTGGCGACAGCGGCCAGTCGGCTGCGGAACCGGCGCTGGCGCGCGGCATGGCTGCTGGTCGCGCTCGCGGCCGTGTGCTATTGCGCCTGGCGCTTCGTGGCCGGGCCGTCGCCGCTGCAGACCGACCTGCTCGCGCTGCTACCCGCCAGCGAGGCGAATCCGGTGGCCGAACGGGCCGTCGGCGCGCTCGGCCAGGCGCTCGGCGGGCGCACCGTGCTGCTCGTCAGCGATGCCAACGCGGCGCGCGCGAAGGCCGCCGCCCGCATGCTCGGCGCGCGACTCGCGCAAAGCCACGCGTTCCGCTCGGCGACGGTCGAGGTGCCGCCGTTCGACCTGTCGCGGATCGCCACCACCTATTTGCCGGCGCGTTTCGGCCTGCTGACCGACGCCGACGTCGCCGCGCTGGCCCACGGTGACACCGCTAGCCTGTCCGACGCGCTGGCGCGGCGGCTCTACGGCCCGCCCGTCGAGGCGCTGCCGACCGCGCTCGCCGACGATCCGTTCGGCTGGCTCCAGCACTGGCTGGCCGGACTGCCGCTCACCGCCTCGAAGCTCATGCTGGAGGACGGCATGCTGGTATCGCATCGCGACGGCATCACCAGTGTGCTGGTGATGGCCTCGCTCGACGGCTCGGCCTACGAAACGCGTGTGCAGCAGGCGGTGCGGCAGGCGCTGGCCGATGCCGAGGGCGCGCTCGGCGCGGCCTATCCCGGTGTGCGCGTCGTGCGCACCGGCGCGGTGTTCTATGCCGACGCGGCGCGCGCAAGCGCGGAGCGCGACGTGCATCTGATCGGCGCGGTCTCGCTGGCGGGCATCGCGCTGTTGCTGTTCGGCGTGTTCCGCTCGCCGCGCCTGCTGGTGCTCGCGTTCGTCTCGACCGCGTTCGGCATCGCCTGCTCGCTGGCCGTCACGCTGCTGCTGTTCGGCAAGCTGCACCTGCTCACTCTGGTGTTCGGCGTGAGCCTGATCGGCGAGGCCGTCGATTATTCGATCCAGTATTTCGTCGTCTATCTGTCGGACGGCACACGCTGGCGGCCGTGGCGCGGCGCGGCGGCGGTGCGCCCGTCGCTGGCCGTGGCGCTTGCCACCAGCCTGTTCGGCTACGCGATCCTGATGTGGGTGCCGTTCCCGGTGCTCGCGCAGATCGCCTGCTTCGCGATGATCGGCATCGCCGCCGCGTTCGCGGCGGTGACGGGCTTCCTGCCGCTGATGCTGGAGCGCCCGTCGCGGCGTTCGCCCGTGCGCCTGTTCGCGCGCGTCGCGCGACTGCTGGCCGGCTGGCAGTCGCTGCTGGCCGGCCGGCGCGCGGCGCTGGCCGCCGCGCTGCTGACGCTGGCGGCCGTGCCGGGCTGGCTCCGCCTGCAAAGCGACGACGACATCCATCTGCTGGTGCAGCGCGACGCCGGGTTGGTGAAGCAGGAGCAGGCGGTGCGCGAGGCGGTCGGCGTGCCGAACGTCTCGCAGTTCTTCCTGATCCAGGGCCGCACGCCCGAGGAAGTGCTGCGCCACGCCGAGACGCTCACCGCCGAGGTCAGCCGGCTCGACAGGGCGCCCAGCCTGCTGTCGGTGGCGGACTTCGTGCCGTCCGCCGAGCGGCAGGCGCGCAATCGCGCGCTGCTGGCCTCGAAAGTGTTCGCTGATCCCGACGCGCTGCGCGCGCTGCTGCTGCGCGCCGGGTTCCGCGAGACCATCGCCGATGCCTGGATCGACGGCTTCGCGCGCGCCGCGCGGGCGCCGCTGACGGTCGACGGCTGGCTCGCGGCGAGCTGGTCCGCGCCGTTCCGGCATCTGTGGCTCGGGCCGTTCGACGTGTCGGCGCCGGCTTCGGGCTATGCGGCGCTGGCGATTCCAGGCCAAGTCGACGCGGCCAGTCTCGCGGCGCTCGCGGCCTGCGCCGAACGCGTGCCCGGTGTCACGTTCGTCGACAAGGCCGCGAGCGTCTCGCGACTGTTCGGCGCGTATCGGCTCGACAGCGCGCTATGGCTCGGCGGTGCGCTGGTGGTGGTGGGGGCGCTGCTGGCTTGGCGCTACGGCCTGCGCGGCGGCATTGTGACGACCCTGCCGGTGGTGTTCGCGATCGGCCTCACGCTTGCCGTGTTCGGCTATTGGCGGATGCCGCTGACGCTGTTCAACTGGCTCGCGTTGATGCTGGTGCTCGGGGTGGGCGCGAACTACGCGGTGTTCCTGCGCGAGGGCTGCCAGCGCGAAGCGGCGAACCTCGGCGCGGTCTGGACCGGCGTGCTGCTGTCGGCGTCCACCACGCTGCTGTCGTTCGGCATGCTCGGCGCTAGCGCGATGCCGGCGCTGCGCGCGTTTGGCACGACGCTCGCGCTCGGCATCGTGTTCTCGGTGCTGTTCGCGCCGCTGGCGGTATCCCGACATCAAGAGGCTGGCTCATGAAGCACGCACCCGTCTATCTGCATGCGCTTGGCATGATCAACGCGCTCGGCGCCGACATCGACGCGATCGCCGCCGCGCTCGGCCGCGGTGCCGACGCGGCGCTCGCCGCGCGGCCCGTCGCGCAGGGCGCCGCCGTCGCCGGAATCGCCGGGACCGCCGCCGCGCTCGCGCCGTTCGCAGGACAAGTCGCCGCGCTTCTCGATCTGGCGCCGCCCGCCGCGCTCGCCCATTACGACTGCCGCAACAATCGTCTGCTGCTGGCCGCGCTTGCACAGGTCGCGCCGGCCGTCGAGGCGGCCGTCGCGCGCCACGGCCCGGGCCGCGTCGGCGTGGTGATCGGCACCAGCACCTCGGGCATCGAGGCCGCCGAGCAGGCGTTCGCGCGACGCGCGGCCGAGGGCGCGATGCCGCCCGGCTTCGACTACCGGCAGATGGAGATCGGCACCGCCGCGCCGTTCGTCCGGGCAGCGCTCGGGCTGGCGGGGCCGGCTTACACGCTGTCGACGGCCTGCACCTCCAGCGCCAAGGCGTTCGCCGCCGCGCGGCGGCTGTTGCGGCTCGGGATCTGCGACGCGGTAGTGGTGGGCGGCGCCGATTCGCGTTGCGAGCTGACCACACAGGGCTTCGCGTCGCTCGAATCGGTCAGCCCCGAGCGCACCAATCCGATGAGCCGCCACCGGCGCGGCATCAACATCGGCGAGGGCGCCGCCGTGTTCGTGATGGGCCGCGACGAGGGCGAGATCCGGCTGGCCGGCGCCGGTGAGTCGAGCGACGCCCACCATATTTCCGCGCCGGACCCGCAGGGGCACGGCGCACGGCTCGCGCTCGACGAGGCGCTGGCCGACGCGGGCGTGACGGCCACGCAGATCGGCTATGTGAACCTGCACGCCACCGCCACCCAGCACAACGACGCGATGGAAGCGCGGGTGATGGCGCGGGTGTTTCCCGACGGCGTACCGGCCAGCGGCACCAAGCCAATGACGGGCCACCTGCTCGGCGCGGCCGGCGCGACCGAACTCGCGTTCGCCTGGCTCACGCTCGCGCGCGATCTCGCGCTGCCGGTTCACGTCTGGGACGGCGAGGCCGACCCGGCGCTGCCGCCGCTCGATCTGGTACAGGGTACGCGGCGCCTCGGCGGCGACGCGCGCGGGCGCTACGTGATGAGTAATTCGTTCGCTTTCGGCGGCAGCAATGCCAGCCTGATCCTGGGACGCTGAGATGGACACGCTTGAACCGAAGGAACCCGAGGCCGCCGAGGCGGTGCCGCTGCACGATGTGCTGGACGTGCTGCCGCATCGCGACACGATGCTGCTGCTCGACGCGATCGTGCAATGCACGACGCTCGACATCGAGGCGCGCGCGCGCGTGCGCGCCGACGCCTGGTACGCGGATCGCGAAGGCGCGATGCCGGCCTGGATCGGCATCGAGCTGATGGCGCAGGCGATCGCCGCGCACGTCGGCCTGCTGGCGATGCGCGAGGGCGGCCGCGCGCGGCCGGGCGTGCTGCTCGGCACCAGCGGCTATCGCGCGCACCGTTTCGCGTTCGAGGCCGGCGCGACGTTGTCGGTTACCGCCCGCGAGCTGCTGCGCAGCGAGGCCGGGCACGGCGCCTACGACTGCGCGATCCATCTCGGCGGCGTGTGCTGCGCCGAGGCCGTCGTCAAGGTCTATCAGCCTGACGATTTTCAGACTTTCATCGAAGGGAGCCTTCAATCATGACCCGGCGAGTTCTCGTGACCGGCTCGAGCCGCGGCATCGGCCGCGCCGTCGCGCTGCGTCTGGCCGAAGACGGCTTTGCCGTGACCGTGCATTGCCGCGGCGGCGTGGCCGAAGCGCAGGCCGTGGTCGAGGCAATCACCGTGCAGGGCGGCACGGCCGGCCTGCTGCAGTTCGACGTGCGCGATCGAGCGGCGTGCCGCGAGCTGCTGGAGGCCGATGTGGCCGCGCACGGCGGCTACTATGGCATCGTCTGCAACGCGGGTGTGACGCGCGACGGCGCGTTCCCGGCACTGTCCGAGGACGACTGGGACGTCGTGATCGAAACCGGCCTCGACAGCTTCTACAACGTGGTTCACCCGCTGACCATGCCGATGGTGCGGCTGCGCAAGGGCGGCCGGATCGTGACCATCGCCTCGGTGTCGGGGGTGATGGGCAATCGAGGCCAGGTCAACTACAGCGCGGCCAAGGCAGGCCTGATCGGCGCCACCAAGGCGCTAGCCGTCGAGCTGGCGTCGCGCGGCGTGACCGTGAACTGCGTCGCGCCCGGCCTTGTCGATACCGGCATGCTCGACGACCTGCCGCTCGAACACGCGCTGAAGACGGTGCCGATGGGGCGCGTCGGGCGGCCCGAGGAAGTGGCCTCGGTGGTCGGCTTCCTGATGTCGGACGCCGCGTCCTATCTGACCCGGCAGGTGATCGGCGTGAACGGCGGGATGATCTGATGAAGCGAGTCGTGGTGACGGGCATGGGTGGCGTGACCGCGTTCGGCGAGACCTGGGCCGAGGTCGAGGCGCGCCTGCGGGCCGGCCGCAACGCGGTGCGCCGCATGGCCGAATGGGATCGTTTCGAGTCGCTGCACACGCGGCTCGCGTGTCCGCTGGCCGGATTCGCCGCGCCCGCGCACTATCCGCGCAAGAAGACGCGCTCAATGGGGCCGGTTGCGATGTACGCGGTCCGCGCGAGCGAGCTCGCGCTGGCCGACGCCGGCCTCGCCGAGGACGTGTCGATCAAGGACGGGCGCATGGGTGTCGCTTATGGGTCGTCGTCGGGTTCGGTCGAGCCGATCCGCGCGTTCGGCGCGATGCTCGAAACCGGCTCGATGCGCGACGTCACCTCGAACAGCTACGTGCAGATGATGCCGCACACCACGGCCGTCAATGTCAGCCTGTTCTGGGATCTCAAGGGCCGCGTGATTCCGACTTCGTCCGCCTGCGCGTCGAGCAGCCAGGCGATTGGCTATGCCTACGAGGCGATCGCGGCCGGCAAGCAGACGCTGATGCTCGCGGGCGGCGCCGAGGAACTGTCGGGCCCGGCGGTGGCCGTGTTCGACACGCTGTACGCCACCAGCACGCGCAATGACGCACCCGAGCTGACGCCACGCCCGTTCGACGCGGCGCGCGACGGGCTGGTGGTGGGCGAGGGCGCCGCCACGCTGGTGCTGGAGGAATACGGGCATGCGCGCGCGCGCGGCGCGACGATCCATGCCGAGGTGGTCGGCTTCGGCTGCAATTCCGACGGCGCGCACATCACGCAGCCGACCGCCGCCACCATGGCGGTGGCGATGCGCATGGCGCTGCAGGACGCGCGGCTCGATGCGGCCGCCATCGCCTATGTCAACGCACACGGCACTTCGACCGAGCGCGGCGACGTGGCGGAGAGCGAGGCCACTCACGATGTGTTCGGCGAACGCGTGCCGATCAGCTCGCTGAAGAGCTACGTCGGCCATACGCTCGGCGCCTGCGGTGCGCTTGAAGCGTGGTGGACCATCGAGATGATGAAGCGCAACTGGTACGCGCCGACGTTGAACCTGACCCGCGTCGATCCCGCCTGCGCGCCGCTTGACCATATCGTCGGCGCAGGGCGCGCGATCGACGCCGAGTACGTGGTCAGCAACAACTTCGCGTTTGGCGGCATCAACACGTCGCTGGTGTTCCGGCGCGCCGACGCCTGATGGTCACCGTCGACACCGTCAGCACGGGCTTGCGCGTGGTTGTCACCGGGCTCGGCATCGTGTCGTGCCTCGGCAATACACTCGACGCGGTGGCCGCCGCGCTGCGCGAGGGCCGCACCGGCCTCGCGCGCGTAGAGGCGTGGCGCGCGCGCGGCTTTCGCAGCCAAGTGGCCGGGGCCGCCGAGGTCCGGGCGGAGCCGCCGTTCGCGCGCAAGCACGAGCGCTTCATGGGTGACACGGCGCGCTTCGCCGCGCATGCGGCGCGCAAGGCGCTCGACGACGCCGGGCTCGACCCGCTGGCGCTGCGCTCGCCGCGCGCGGGCGCCATCATCGGCTCGGGCATCGGCTCGATCGGCGCCTACGACGAGGCGATGGAGATCGCCGGCGCGCGCGGCCTCGACCGCACGCCGCCCTACGTGGTGCCCAAGGCGATGAGCAGCACCGCGTCGGCCGGCGTGGTGCAGCTGTTCGGCATCGAAGGCGTGGCCTACACGCCGTCGTCGGCTTGCACCAGCTCGACGCTGGCGATCGGCCAGGCGCTGCAGCTGATTCGCGGCGGCCTGCAGGAGGTGGTGCTGGCAGGCGGCAGCGAGGCGCTGCATGACAACATGACGCTGATGTTCGACGCGATGGGGGCGCTCTCACGCGGCTTCAATGACACCCCCGCACTCGCCTCGCAGCCCTATGGCGCCGGCCGCGACGGCTTCGTGATCGCTTCGGGCGCCGGCATCGTCGTGCTCGAATCGCTCGACCATGCGCTCGCACGCGGCGCGCGCATCTACGCGGAGCTGAGCGGCTTCGGCCAGGGTACCGACCACGGCGGCATGGCGACGCCGCGCGCGGCCGGCATCGCGCGCGCGATTCGCGCCTCGCTCGACGACGCTACACGGGATCCCGACGGCCTGCCCGACTACATCAATACGCACGCGCCCTCGACGCCGCTCGGCGACCTCGAGGAGCTGAACGCGCTGTCAGCCGTGTTTGGCGCCGCGCTGCCGGCCTTTTCGTCCACCAAGGCGCTGACCGGGCATCCGCTCGGCGCGAGCGGCGTCCACGAGGCGATCTACACGCTGCTGATGATGCGCGACGGCTTCGTGGCCGGCAGCGCCACCCGCGGCGAGCTCGATGCCGCGCTCGACTGCGTGCCGCTCGTGCGCGAGACGCGCGCGGCGCGCATCGCGCGCGCGATGTCGGTGTCGTTCGGCTTCGGCGGCAGCTGCGCGAGCCTGCTGTTCGACGCCTGGCATGGCGCATGACAACGCATACCGATACCACACCACCGAGAACAGGAGAGAGGGAAGCATGATGAAGCATCAACGACATCTGGCAGGCATCCTGGCCGCGACCGCCATACTGGCGGGCTGCGGCACCGTCGTGCGTTCGCTGCCGCTGACGGGCGGTGCCACCACCGCCGACACGCGCGGCGTGACGCTGTACTTCGGCGCCCAGGCGCATCCGGGCGTGAAGAAGCAGATCGGCGTGCACGCTGAATCGGTGCGCCTCGCGCGCGGCACCGACGCCGAGCAGGAGGTTTGCAACAAGGCGCTCGACGAGGCGCTGGGCCGCCTGCGGGCCTACGCCGCCGAGCACGGCGGCAACGCCGTCATCAACGTGACGACGCGCTTCCACGAGACGCGTTCGGACTCGCAGACCAGCTTCACCTGCGGCGTGAGCGGCAGCGCCGGCGCGATCGCGGTGTCGGGCGACGTCGTGCTGCTCGATGCCCGATAACCGACCGCCCGGGGATGACCATGAAGAAATGCATGCTGTTTGTCACGGCCACCGTCGCGCTGCTCGCCGTCTCGCAGGCGCAGGCGCGCAACTCGGTGAGCACCTATCCGATCGACGACGCGCTGAAGACCGGCGCCGGCAAGGTTGGTGACGACGTCTCGCTGTACTTCGCCGGACAGCCGCATCCGGTCGTCGTGAAGCGGCAGGGAGAGTTTGCTACCAACAAGAAGACCAACGCGTTCGGCAAGTCCGATCTCGAGGCCTGCCAGCACGTCTTCCTGTCGGCCGTAATCGCGCTGCAGGAGCGCGCTCGCAAGGAAGGCGGCAATGCCGTCATCGACATCAAGAGCAACTACAAGAACGACCTGCGTGCGAGTGCGACCGAGTTCACCTGCGGTGCCGGCGCGATCATGGCCGGCGTGGCGCTGACCGGGGAAGTGGTGACGTTGAAGAAGTGATGCATCGCCCGCGCGCCGCGATCGTATCGCGGCGCGCGGGCAGCGTCAGGCGTGCTTTTGCGCGACCACGTTGACGAGCGTTTCGCGGCGCCTGCCCGGCTTCGGGTGGTGCAGGCCGAGCCGTTCGAACAGGCCGAAATCGGCGGCTCGGCTCCACCAGAGATACGGTAGCGAGACGTTGCGAGCGCCGAACGAGAAGCCCGCGTCGCGCAACATCGCGAGATAGCCGTCGGCGCTTTTTTGAACATGCATCGGATGGCGGAACAGGAGGCGGATCACCCACGATTTGATGTAGGCTTCCGTCGATTCCGCGAACAGCAGCAGGCCGCCCGGTTTCAGCACGCGGCGGAATTCGGCCAGCGCGCGTTCCTGATCGACGAGATGGTGGAAGGTCTGATGGCAGAACACCAGATCGACGCTGGCATCGCCGAGCGGCAGTTGCGCGCAATCGGCCTCGTGCAGGTCGACGGCCGTGCCGCAGCGGCTCGCCGCCTCGGCCGCGTGGTCGAGCGACTCGCGATGGAAATCGACGCCGACGATGCGGACTGGCATGAACGCGGCCGCCAGCAGTGCGAACGATTTGCCCTGGCCGCAGCCCGCGTCCAGGATCACCGGCGCGGCAGGCAGCGGGCCGGGCAGAAGCCGCTTGAGATCGTTGATCGCGACGCGCAGGACGTGATGCTCCCAGGTATGGGTTCGCAGGAACCAGATGCCAAAAGCGGTTTCAGGAACGTAGTTGGCGGCGTGCGTATGGAATGACGACATGGCCTCTCGTTGGTATGCGTTATGTGTCGGTTGGCCATTGTAAGTGGCATCACGGAATCGTGGCGTGAAGATTCATCGCCGCGAACCGCTTCGAAGAACAGGTTATGGACATGAGTCAAACAATATCGACGCAGGACACCGTGGACGTGGCGATCATCGGCGCGGGGCCGGCCGGCGCCGTGGCTGCGGCGCTGCTGCGCAAGGCCGGGCGCTCCGTGCTGGTGCTCGAGCGCCAGCAATTCCCGCGCTTTTCCATCGGCGAAAGCCTGCTGCCGCAGAGCATGGAGTATCTCGAGGAGGCCGGCATGCTGCAGGCCGTGGTCGAGGCCGGTTTCCAGTTCAAGAACGGCGCGTATTTCGTTCATCGTGACCGCGTGTCGTCGTTCGACTTTCGCGACAAGCTCACGCCGGGCTGGGGCACCACCTACCAGGTCGAGCGTGCCGTTTTCGACGACCTGCTGATCCGCTGCGCGGCCGCGCAGGGCGCCGAGGTGCGGTTCAGCCACACCGTGCGCGCGTTCACGCCGGGCGTTCGGCCGCGGCTCGACGTGCTTGACGAGGCGGGCCGCGACTACGTGGTGGAGGCCGGCTTCGTTCTCGACGCGAGCGGCTTCGGACGCGTACTGCCGCGCCTGCTCGACCTGGAGGCGCCCACCGGGATGCCGACGCGCGCGGCCATCTTCACGCACGTCGAGGATCGCCTGCCGGGCGGCTCGACCGATCGCAACAAGATCTGCGTAGCCGTGCATCCCGAGCGGCGGGACGTCTGGTACTGGATGATTCCGCTTGCGAACGGGCGTTCGTCGGTGGGCTGCGTGGCCGAGAGCGCGTTCCTCGACGTGCCGGAGGCGCAGCGCGAGGCGACGCTGCGCGAACTGCTGCGCACCGAGCCGACGCTCGCGCGGCTGGTGGGCGACAAGCCGTTCCTGATGCCGGTGCGCCATATCGGCGGGTATTCGGCCAACGTCGCGCAGCTGCACGGCGCCGGTTATGCGCTGCTCGGCAATGCCGGCGAGTTCCTCGATCCAGTGTTCTCGTCGGGCGTGACGATCGCGCTGCGTTCAGCGCATCTGGCCGTGAAGACGCTGGAGCGGCAGTGGCACGGCGAGGCGGTGGACTGGGCGCGTGACTATGGTGCCGCGTTGCGCAAAGGGGTCGATACGTTCCGGGCATTTGTCGAGCGCTGGTATTCGGGGGAACTGCAGGACGTGGTTTTTTATGAGGACAAGTCGCCCGAGTTGAAGCGGATGATCTGCTCGGTGCTGGCAGGGTATGCGTGGGACGAGACGAATCCGTTCGTGCGCGAGCCAGGGCGGCGGCTTGATGTGTTGGCGGAGCTGTGTCGGCTGGAGGTGGGTGGTGCTGCCGGCTCGGCTTCGGCTCGGGACGAGCGGCATTCGGGCGTGGTGGTTTGAACGGATGGTAGTGGCGTTGTTGTTTTGATTGGGTCAGGCGGGGCGCGTAAAACGCGTCCCGCCTGACCAGATTCGTTCATTCAGATGGTGGTGCGGCGTGAGCGTATATCGATTGGCAATTAGATTAATAATCGAGTGGGCTCGCGATTTTCGTGAGGCGTTCTTGGTGATTTTTCTGCATATCTCGGCGGATTGAGTCGCTCCGAATCGTCGTCTCGATTCGGACCAAACAAAGACTAGACGATCAGGATGACTGATTGAAATTTTCCCGATATCGCGACGCGAGAGCGAGGGGCTGCCGCGTGTGCCGAGATCGTCGTAGTGATTGGATGATCGCGGACAAGTATAGCGCGCTGGCCAGCGGCGCAACGGTCGCGATTGCGAGCGACACGTAGATGGATCTGATCGATCCGGCAGGAACGCTCGCCGCGCTAACGATCACGTAGCCCGCATGCAGTACCGCCTACGACGGTTCGCTCGTGCGCTTCACGTCCCCTAAAGCCGTCACAGCGCTAACGCTCTCGGCGGCCTCGGGCAGTGTCTCGCCGACCGCCACAGCGCTGTCTGCCGGCGCCGGCCACGGCTTCATCCGCCGCGGTGCGACCACGACGTGGTATTCACATTACTGAGGCGCGGCCCGTCAAGGCATCTCGAAGTTGGCGATGGCCTCTTCATCGCAGACGACGCTCGCGAGTTTCCGGTGCGCTTGGATGGTGTTCTCTGCGCTTGGATCTGCGCGCATCGACGGCGCCAAGGACGCGTAGTGGCGCATGAAGAGGCGCATCACGTGCGAAGTTCCCGCAGCGGTGACCGATCGCAGGTCGCCCTCGAAATAGTCTCCCTTAGCGTGCGCGCCGGTGATGATTTCGTAGGACGGGAAATACTCGACGTAGTCGTTCCCCTCACGGATCTCTTGCGCCGCGACGCGCAGTACCGCCTTGCTGTATGTCGTGGACGCCAGCACGTGGCGTGGCTCGAACGTTGCGACCAACGGCACCGGGGAAACCGTCAGAATCATCTTCGCCGATGGATTGATGAGGTGCAGCAGGTCAATAGTCTCCTGGAGATCTGCGACTACCTCGCGGGCCGTGAAATTGACGAACTCATAGCGTTCCGGGTCCGGGCTGCCGCCAGCAACGCCGGGCGTGAGCGGATAGACAGCGCCGTCATCCTTCGAGCGCCAGCACTCCGTGAGCCCCAGGGTGAATACGAGCACGTCCATCCGGGTAAGCATGGCGCGGACTGCAGCGAAATGCTCGTCGCGCGAGCGCTCCAATGAGCTCAGGTCGGCAAAGCCGTCGGGCTCGATCTGCGGCCGGAAGGGGTCCACGAGGCGCCCATCGTGGCGCTTCCAATGCTGTTCCGTTGGCACGAACGTTCCGCTGACCCGTTTGATTAGCTGCGTCAGCTGTCGGGCCGTGTAGACGTTTCCGTAGCGCGCGGAGAAGACGTCGAAGTTGCGAGCCCGTGCTGCTTGCGGGTCGAGCCCCGGCGGCGTTGCTTCGGTCACAAGATGATTGAAGCCGTTGTCACCCAAGGCGCGCGCAATGTGCTGGGCGAAGCAGCTTCCAGCGGTCGCGACCCTATGTTCCTTTTCGATGGTGAATCGGGGCGGCGACACTGGATCGACATCCTCCGCGGCCGGCTCTGCCACTGCACTTTTCCAGAAATGGAAGGCAGGAAGGCCGCGATACGGATTCCCGCCTGCGGAACGCTCGACCTGGCCGGCGGGCTCGGCCGCGTCTGCGTGAGCGGTCAGCCCAAGCAGGTGATCATATTCAGCGAGGCTAAAGTTCAGCGGCTCGATCGTGTGGCGCTCGAATTCCGCGTAACGGCGACAGAATCCTCGACAAACTGTCGAAGGCCGATCGTTCCGTAGGGTTCGTGCCTCTTGAACGCGTAGTCACCGTCGAGGCCAAGCTCTTTCCCGATCTCCGGATATATCGGCCAAATGGGCATCGCGCGAAGATCGTCTATAACATAGCGCGCCGGATTTTCGCTTTGAATCTCGATCCCGGCTTTTTTGAGAAGCTCCTTGGAGACGTCTGCAATGACCGAAATTGTGGGGTGATTGAGCGTATGCATGAAGCAACCCTGCGCGGTCCATTTCTCGAAATGCGGACCGAGCGGTAGACCGATCTCATCGGCTTCCTTGAGGAACGCTTTCTTTGCCGGTGCCCATGCATCGAGATAGCCGAGCCGCAAAAACGTGTCGCGGTTGAATGAGGCAACGATCTCGTCGACTGTCAAGCCGCGGAGATAGCCATGCAACGCGAGCGCCGAATTGTAATGCGACAGCGGAGTGGCAACCGTCCCGACCTTCCCATCGCCGAGGACGGCGCGGGCATACGTCATATCGGGATGGAAGCCGGTGAACGTGAAGCTCGGAAAATAATGCACTTTGTGCGCGTACTCCGCAGCTACGTGTGGCTCGAGCATCTTTTGCGTGAACAACAGATCATAGTCACGCTGAATAGTCAGAAAATCTGCAGTGCCATCCCACATCCTGGAGACGAAAAAATATTCGACATCCAGCGTCCCGTTCATTGCCCGAATGCATTTCGAAATACCTTCACCTTGGCAGTTTGAAACGACGGCGACTCTCATGTTGGATTCTCTTTTTTGTGGCATTGGGCTCAGTGCTTCGAGCGATCGACGATGAATTATACGGTGGACAAATGAGGAGGGTTCACGCCACAGCGCGCCGCATCAGTAGCGACGCGAGACCAGGCGCAGTGGGCCTGAATTGACCACAACATGCTTTCGGTATGCCGCCCTCGGGCGGCTTTTTCATTTCGGGGGATTGATCGCTGATACGCCAATCTACGACGGCGTCGAGCGCCGTCTGCGGGCAGGGGACCAGCGGTTCAAGCAGATCGAGGCGCGCATCGACGCGAGCGACGAGCAAGTGAGGGCGCACTTGTCGGAACAAGACAGGAAGATCGACGCGATTGTAATGACCCAGCCAAACCTGCACAGGTTAAGCGGCTAAAGCAAACGCCTCGGCCGGGGTCTTCATCTTCAGCGACTGATGCGCTCGCCGGTGGTTGTAAAACTGAATCCAGTCGGCGATGGCGCGGCTCGCATGCTGTAGCGATTCGAAGCGCTGCCGGTGTACGCATTGCTCCTTCAGCGTCCTGATCACTCGCTCCACCATGCCGTTTTGTTGCGGGCAATGCGGCGTGATGAACTCCTGCTTCAGGCCGTAATCGCGCACCAGCTTCGTGTACTTTTGGCTCGTGAAAACCAGGCCGTTGTCGCTCCTCAACAGGAATGGCGTCGATACTCGACCCAGCGTGCCGAACCGAGCAATCAACGCGTGCTCCAGCGCGCTGGCCGCGGTCGTCGCCTTTGCGCTTCGGGACAGGTGCCAGCCCAGCAACTCGCGCGTGTAGCAATCGATGACCAGGGCCAAGGTTGCCCAGCCGTCTCGCCCCGCCCAGATACGGCACATGTCGGTCGACCAGCGCGAGTTCGGTTTGAGCGCAACCGATGGCATCGATTGCACCCGTGGCCGAAAGCCAACTGGCCGCTTGCGCACTTGCCAGCCCATCAACTGGAACACGCGTTGCACCGTGTTCTTGTTGAAGCCCAGCAGGTGCGCCACTGTCCGATAGCCGAATGATGGCGACTCCTCGATCATGGCCTTGATCGGTTCCGAGAAACGCGCCTGCACGACGGGTTCTGCCTTGACTGGCCGGTAATACACGGTTCGGCGCGGCACATCGAACCACTTGCAGAGCTTGGAAATCGAAACGACAACGCCTTCTTCTTTCAGTCCCTGGTGGATCGTTTCGATCACTTCTCGTCCTCGCCCAGCAGGGACTGCAATTTTTTTCTGGCGCGCAACTCCAGCATGGCTTCGCCGTAGGCCTCCTGCAACTCCTTGATCTGCCGCTCGTACTGCTCCTTGACGTCCAGCGGATTGGCGCGAAGCGCGTTCTCCATGCCTCGCTTGCCGTCGTCCACCCAGTTCTCGACCTCGGAGGGCGACAGGTCATAGGTTCGGCTGGCTTCGGCAACCGTCGTCTTGCCCTGAATGATGTCCATCACCAGCGCGCTCTTGCGCTTGGCCGTCCATCGTTTGATGTCTTCGTCCATCTTCGTGCTCATCGTCTTTTTCATCCATTATGACTTGAGCAGGTTTTCACTGGGTCGGTACAGGTGGTGATTGTCGAGGCGTCCTTCGGTAGGGGCTCAACCTGCCTGCCCGCGGATTACGTGCCACGCGGGTCCCCAGCGCGCGCAGCGCCACGTGGCTGGTTCCATCACCACGCTGCGCTGGTATATCGCTGCCTACATCGCGCACCGACTCCAGCGATGTCCGTTTTGCTTTGCGGTCAATGCGGATTTATTGACATAGTAAGACTAACGTGGAGAGCAGGTCAGCTCTACCGGTGTTCGTCATGAAGACACGACGCTACTTTTTTACGTCGAAGCGCCCCTGGTGTCACTCCGCTCCAACGATGAAAAGCACGGGCAAATGACGCCTCGGATCCATATCCAACCTCGGCGGCAATCTGCGCAACCGAATTATTTGTTGTCTCCAGAAATTCGGCGGCTCGAATCATTCTTAAATAGGTGATAAATTCGCTCGGGGTCTGCCCGATGGCCTTGACAAATCGCTTGATGAAAGCAGACCTGGACAGGCCGGCCCTTTCCGCCAGTCTGGAGATGCTCCATTCGTATTCCGGATGCAGGTGAATATCCCCAAGCACCTTGGAAAGGAATGGATCTTTGAGAGCCAGGCGAGATTTTTCGCCGCGCCAGGCATTGTGATCAAGATAGTCTTTAATGAAAATGGTCAGAATAGTCTCGGCCAGCCTGGTTGCGACCGCCTGGCCTGTAAATCCCTGCATGCCATAGAATGCGATTTGACTGATGAGTTGCGCGATGAACAGTTGATGACGTGAAATAAAGCCCGGCAAACGTGCCAGCTTGGGCAAGCCTCTCAGCATTGCGCTGGGAAAACGCTTATCTATATACAACCGTAATGTGACAATCCGGGTCCTGCTGCCGCCCCCGCCGTAGTTGGTGTCACTTCTGAACAAGCCGGCAAGAAAGGCGTCTGCGCTTTCGGCGATTTTAGATTCATTCGACACCAATTTTTCCAGAGAAACCAGCGGTGATTCCATTGAGTCCGCCATTGCGTGCGAACATCGCTCTGGAACCAGTAGCGCATCACCGGTCGATAACCTCATCACTTCCGATTTGTCCATCGTATAGGCGACGCACTGTCCGCTCAGCACCATATAGACGATGACGGCATCGTGTTCGTGCGGAAGACTGCAACCCCATGGGGCGGTCAAATGCACCGACGCTTGTATCACCCCCGTCAAACGGATCATGCGAAGTATCTCGTCGGGCAGTGCTGCGGGTCGGTAGTTATCTGGATTGCCAACTATATCGTCTTTGTGAAACTCACTGCCCATGACGTGTCTCCGTGGGCCGATCACCATTATTCGCACGATTCGGGATGTGCGGCTCGGTCGGCACCTGTCTCCAAACATATGTGGCGCTAGTTTGCATTAGATCAGTGTGCCGGGGCAACGCTGCGTCGCGTGCTCGCATCTACGGGATGGATGTCGGCCCCGCGCCATCGGCAGCGACCAATCATGCAGGTTATTTGTCTGTTCGAAGGCGCCGCGACCGGCAGGTGTGAATTGGTAGGCCCGGCCCTACTGTGCTGCAAAGCAGCAGCTTCTGGAAACTTTCGATCAAGAAATAGATACGGACGGACGATGGTGGTCCACGTGTCACGGATCACAATGGACCTACAACGTAAACACCGTGCGCCGCCGGATCATACAGACACGAACCAATCGCCCCAGGAGACAAATCATGTGTACCCGCACATCCATATCTCGGCTCGAGAGCTAGGGCCGGCCGTTCCATTCGTATCGCATGCGCAAGCGTCCCGTCTTCCGGCGATGGATTTCGTTGATGAGGATCGCGAAACGCGTCATCCATTATTCATACATTAATACACGTTAACGCGAAATCTATGATCAAGCGTCCCCCTATCGATGGCTCCGCGATGGATTCGTTGGAATCCAGGATAAGACAGTTGGTGCGTCCGGACGACGGAGTCCTGCATTCCTCGATCTATTCCGATCCAGATGTCTATCAACTCGAGCTGACGCGTATTTTTGCGCGGTCGTGGCTCCTGCTCTGCCCGGAAAGTCAGATCCCTAAAGTGGGCGACTATTTCGTCAGTTTTATGGGCGAGGATCCCGTCATTGTGGTTCGGCAGCCAGATGGAAGCATTGCAGCCTTTCTGAATCAATGCCGGCACCGCGGAGGCGCCCTTTGCCGCGGCGAATCGGGTAATACGAAGAATTTCACCTGCACCTATCACGGCTGGACCTACGACACTGCCGGCACGCTCATTTCCATTCCGATGGAGGAACAGATTTATCGGCAGCCACTGGATAAAGGAAAGTGGAGTGCGCGGCGCGTGCCGAAGGTGGAGATCCACCATGGCTTGGTGTTTGGATGCTGGGATGCGCAAGCGCCTGGCTTTCGCGAATCGCTTGGCGACGCGGCGCACTATTTCGATCTGAACTTCGCGCGTACCAAAGGTGGAATGGAGGCCTACGGCGGCGTCTACAAATGGCGGGTGCGTGGCAACTGGAAGCTTGCCGCCGAACAGTTTGCCAGTGACTCGTTTCATTTCATGACCTCTCATTCGTCCGCGCTCACTGCGCTGACCCCCGAAGATGCGCCGTCATTCCCGTTTGTGCCTGGCCGCGCGTTCAGCAATCCTCTCGGTCACGGTGGCGGGATGTTGATAGGGCACGACATGGTTACCGCACTTGCATTCACCACCGGGACGCCCGAGTTCGGCAAGTACGTGCTCGAGAATGAACAGGTGCAGTCGATCCAGCGTTACGGCGAGACACTTGGATCCGCCTATCCGATCTTCGCTAATTTCTTCCCGTCGACCGGGTACCTGCATGGACATCGAACGTTGCGCTCATGGGTTCCGCGTGGCCCCAACGAGGTCGAGATCTGGGCATGGACGCTCATCGATCGAGACGCGCCTCAAGAAGTGCGGGCCGCCCGGAAAGCGATGACGGCGCGAACCTTCGGCCCTACCGGAATTTTTGAGCAAGATGACACCGCGAACTGGGTGGACGTCCAACGTCCGCTTTCCGGAGTAATGGCAAGGCGCACCCAACTCAACATACAGATGGGCGAGTCCGGGGAACTGCAGGGTTGGCCGGGCCAGACCGATATCGACTGTAGCGAAGCCGGTTCGCGGAATTTCTATCGGCGTTGGCTGGAACTGCTGACGACGCCGAATACCGTACTGGAGTCCAGTCCGGTTGACGACGAAGGTTGCACCAATGATTGTGGAGGCCACCGCCATGACTAGCCTGACCAAGGTCGTTCAACCTGGGCCGCAACTGCAGTGGGAAATCGAGCAGTTCATGTATCACGAGGCGCGGTTGCTTGACGAGCGTCGGTACGAAGAGTGGCTCGCGTTGCTGGCCGAAGATATCGTGTATGAGATGCCGCTACGCGTGGACCGGCTCCGGCGCGACGAAAAGAGGTTCAAGGTCGAAGACGAAATCAAGATCTTCGATGACAACCTGGAGAGCCTGAAGCTCCGCGTGCGACGCATCCGAAGCGGTACCGCTTGGTCGGAGGACCCGCGCTCGCGCTCGCGGCATTTCATCTCCAACGTTCAGATCGTTCCAGGCGAGCAGTCGAACGAAATCAAGGCGATTTGCGCATTCATGGTGTACGTCTCCCGAATGGATGAAGCGCCGTGTGTGTTCTCCGGGCAACGCCAGGACGTCTTGCGCAGATCGGACCAAGGCGAGTGGCAAATCACCGAGCGCTGGTTGATGAGCGATCAATCGGTGATGCCTTCCAACAATCTCACCATGTTTTTCTGAGGTTGCAATGTCAGACGGCGTAATTTGGATCAAGGCTTGTGATGCGTCGGCGATCGACTGCGACGACGTGTTGAAGATCGAATCTTCAGCAGGGCCCATCGCGATTTATCACCTCCAGGACGGGTTCTTTGCGACGCAGGACACATGCACGCACGCGGTTGCCTCGCTTGCGGATGGATTTGTGGAAGACGGAATGATCGAGTGTCCGTTGCACGCTGCCAAGTTCTGTATTCGTACAGGTAAGGCACGGTCGCTGCCGGCCAAAGATTCCCTGGTCACCTACGCGGTCAAGGTGCAGGAAGGTGATGTTCTGGTCGGGTTGCCAGTAGCGCAGGAGCTTTCCTCATGAAACCGCACTATGTGATCGTTGGAGCGAGCGCTGCCGGCGTCGGAGCGGCTTTCGCGCTCCGGCAGAACGGCTTCGATGGTGACGTGACGCTTGTCAGTGCTGAGCAGTGCTTGCCATATGAGCGGCCTGCCGTGTCGAAAGACCTCCTGCTTACCGGGCAGGCGCCATTGATCGTGCCAGAGGCAACTTACACCGAACAACGTATCGATCTGCGCTTGAATCGAAAGGTGGAGAAACTGGACGTCCGACGTAGCACCGTCGTCTTGGATGGCGGGAAGGAATTGCGTGCGGACAAGATACTTCTTGCAACTGGCGGTCGGGTGCGGCGCCTGCAGATTCCTGGGGGAGACCTCCATCAAGTTCACTATGTCCGCGATGCCGGCGATGCCGAGACTATCCGCGAAGGATTAAAGCCAGGCGCGCGCGTCACGGTCATAGGGGGCGGCCTCATTGGCGCGGAAGTCACTGCCTGCGCAATTCGCTGCGGCTGCGAGGTCGATTGGATAGAGTCCGGAGACCGCTGCCTCACTCGCGCCCTCTCGCATCCGCTTGACCAGGCAATCGCCAACATTCACCAGGAGCAGGGCGTACGAATCCACACCAAGGCATTGGTGACGCAAATGACAGGTGACCACCGGACCGTCGTGGTTGAGCTTTCCGATGGTCGCCGATTCGAGGCCGATATGGTGCTGGTCGGCGTTGGCATCGTGCCGGCCGTGGATCTGGCACACGCGGCAGGGGCGGTAGTCGACAACGGGATCGTGGTCGACGGATATGGAGCAACGTCATTAGCGAACGTTTATGCAGCGGGCGATGTGGCGCGTCACCAGACGCGATACATGAGTGGTCCAGGGCGCCTGGAGCACTGGCGGTATGCACATGACCACGGCGTGTCTACAGCGCGATCGATGCTAGGCCTCGGGAAACCGTACGACGAACTGCCATGGTTCTGGACGGATCAGTATGAGCATCACGTCGAAGGGTGTGGCCTATCGAGCGCCCGAGATGAAACGGTGATTCGAGGTGACCTGGCTAGCGGCCGCGCAACGGTTTTCTACGTTCGTGACGGCCGGCTTGCCGCTGCGTCTACGCTGAACCGACCGAACGACGTGCGTGCTGCGATGAGATTGATTGCGCGCGGCCTCTCGCCGAGTATCGACGCACTTCGCGATCCGGGCACGGATCTTCGCAAACTCGAAAAGGAATTGGCACATGAAGCCGCTTGAAGGCAATAGCGTGCTCGTCACCGGCGGCGCCTCCGGACTCGGACGAGCTATCGTCGACCGCTTTATTGCAGAAGGCGCATGCGTGACGGTGCTCGACCGCAATGCGGATGCGCTCGGCGCACTCGCCAGGGATCTCGGTGATCGCGTAGCGACGCATGCGGGAGACGTTCGCAGCCTAGCAGACAACTACAGGGCGGTCGAGCTGGCGACAGAGCGCTTCGGCGGGCTCGACACCTTCATTGGAAACGCCGGCATCTGGGACTACAGCGTCGCGTTGGTGGACCTCCCGGACGACGCCATTGATGCGGCTTTCGACGAAGTCTTCGCGGTCAATACGAAGGGACATCTGATGGGCATGAAGGCTGCAGCGCCGGCGCTTTTTCGCTCGCGTGGCAGTGCGATCTTGACGCTCAGCAACGCTGCGTTCTACCCCGGCGGGGGTGGTCCCCTGTACACCGCATCCAAGCACGCGTCAGTGGGCCTCGTTCGCCAGTTGGCCTATGAGCTGGCGCCGTACGTGCGCGTAAATGCCGTGGCGCCGGGCGCGATCGCGTCCGACTTGCGCGGCCCGCGCGCACTCGGTCAAGCAGACCAGTCCATTCGCACCCTGCCGATGGATGAATATGCTCGATCCGGGACGCCGCTAGCGCGTTTACCCGGCACGGACGAATACACCGGAGCATACGTGTTACTGGCCTCCCGGCATGACGGTGCCCCGATCACGGGCGCCATCATTCAGGCCGATGGCGGGCTCGGTGTGCGCGGCTTGAGTTCGGTAGCGGGCGGGCGCGGCCTGCCCGCGCGCTTCGGCAACTAATTGAAGAACATCAAACTTGGAGATATTCGATGTCGCTAATTCGCGCGTTGGGCTATGTCGGTTTCACTGCGTCTAGACTGGATACATGGCGTCATTTCGCTACGGAAGTGTTGGGTCTTCAACTCGGCGAGGCACTCGAGGACGGTTCGCTCGTGCTGAGAGCCGACTCCTATAAGCGGCGAGTGTTCCTCCATCGCGGCGACGATGATGATCTTCGCTATACCGGATGGGAAACCTCTAACGCGGACACCCTGGAGGATGTTCGCGCCCGGTTGCAAGCGCAGGGCGTGGCGTTTTGGGAAGGGGGGGCGGAACTGGCGAAGGAGCGCGCAGTCTTGGAACTGATTCAGTTTCGGGACGCAGATGGAAACGCCGTAGAAGTATTTTATGGCGCTACCGAGGTCAATCACGATCCGTTTCGCTCGCCGGTCGGGGGCGGTTCCTTCGTCACGGGTCCGCAAGGTCTCGGGCATGTCGTCTACGCTGCATCCGATTACGAGGCGCAAGTCCAGTTTTACCGCGAAAAACTGGATTTCAAGATCAGCGACTACAACGACCTCCACGTCCCTGGCTTGCCACACGCCGGGCATCTGACCTTCTTTCACGTCAATCGGCGCCATCACTCCCTGGCGCTTGGAAACTTCCCGGTCGGTCGACGCTTCAACCATTTGATGCTCGAAGTCGCCAACCTGGACGACGTTGGCCTGGCTTACGAGCGGGCTAAAAAAGCCGGCGCGCACATTCTGCTGGACCTCGGCAGCCATACCAACGATCGCGTTTTTTCTTTCTACGTACTCACGCCGTCCGGCTGGGCGGTCGAGATAGGGTGGGGTGGCGTGCGTATCGATGACGAAATCTGGCATGTCACGCATCATCCGAAGCCGAGTATCTGGGGACACACGTTCAATCCGCCGCCCCGCCCGCGAACGGATGATGCACAACCGTCTGTTTCCTCCACCTGAGCGCGAACGCTAAATGAAATCACCTCGATTCACTGCAGAGAGCACGTCCCGTACCACGCGGGTGCTGGACATGACTATTCACTATCACGAAGCCGGAACTGGCGAAGATGTCGTCGTCTTGCTGCACGGCGGTGGCCCGGGTGCCTCCGCGTGGAGCAACTTCCGGGAAAACCTGCCGACGCTCGCCGCCCGCTTTCGTGTCCTCGCCATCGACATGCCGCATTTCGGCAAATCGGATAAGCCGGCCGACGGCTTCCTGGATACCGGGTGGTACGCCGAGGTGCTAGCCGCCGTGCTGGACAAGCTCGACATCAAAAAAGCACATTTCGTCGGTAACTCGATGGGGGGCACCATCGCACTCGAGCTCGCCTTGGCGCGACCGGAATCGGTCGATCGAATGGTGTTGATGGGGACGGCAGGCTCCCTGGCGATGTTCTCGCCTTTGCCCACCGAAGGCGCCAAGCATTTGGTCAATTACTACCAGGGAACAGGGCCCAGCAGAGACAAGCTCGAGGCATTCATCCGCTCGATGATTTTCGATCAGTCGCGCATTACGCCCGAATTCATCGACAGCCGGTACGAAGCCAGCATTGCGCCGGAACTGATGATCCATCGCGAGATCCGCACCGAGCGCATGTTTTCCCTCTGGCGCCGGGTCGAACAAGTCCAGCAGAAGACGTTGCTCGTGTATGGACGCGACGACCGCGTCGTGCCGTGGGATACCAGCTTATTGCTCCTGCGCCTGATGCCCAACGCCGATTTGCACGTCTTTTCGCGCAGTGGCCACTGGACCCAGTGGGAGCGCGCAGCTGAATTCAACAGCGTCGTAGAAAACTTCCTGACCGGCCCGTCTACCTGAGGTAGCGCCGCGCGGTTGTCTCCCTTCGGCGTATCTTATTCCAGATAATTATGGATAACGAACAAATTAATAATGCTGCGCGTCACCTTCGCGAAGCCTACCGCAACGGACCGATAGCGCCGCTGCGTGAAGTATTGGCAGTAGACGATGTGGATGGGGCTTATGCCATTCAGTCAATCAATACTGGATACTGGCTTGCACAAGGCCGAAGGCTCGTTGGCCGAAAAATCGGTCTGACCTCACCGGCAGTGCGGCGACAGTTGGGCGTCGATCAACCCGACTTCGGCGCGCTCTTCGCCGATATGCAAATCGACGACGGCGGCTGTGTCTCGCAGGCTTCGCTCTTACAAGGCAAAGTCGAAGCCGAGGTCGCCCTGGTCATGAATCGCGATCTCGACAATCCCGATGCGGGTTTCCTCGATGTCCTGGCTGCCACTGCCTACGCATTGCCGGCGCTTGAAATCGTGGATTCGCGGATCGCCGATTGGAAGATCAGCTTTGCCGACACGGTTGCCGACAACGCGTCCTCGGCATATTTCGTGCTGGGTCGCGTTCCACATTCTCTTGCCGGACTTGATCTGCGCAATTGCGGCATGGTGCTCGAACTGAACGGCGAGGTCGCGTCGGTAGGTGCCGGTGCGGCTTGCCTGGGCCACCCGCTGCAGGCCGCCGCCTGGCTGGCCGCCACCTTGTCCCGCCGCGGCGACCCATTGCGTGAGGGAGATATCGTCCTGACCGGTGCTCTCGGACCGATGGCGACCCTGCTTCCCGGAAGCAGGGTGCATGCCGTCATTGGGGGGCTTGGTAGTGTTGGTTTTACCGTCTCGGGAGCTTCCCTCGAATGAAATCCCCTTCACTTAAAGTCAAGGCTGCAATCATCGGGTCCGGCAACATCGGCACGGATTTGATGATCAAGTTACTGCGGTACGGGCGAAATATCGAAGCTGCGGCGATGGTCGGGATCGATGCCGATTCGGAAGGGCTCGCGCGCGCCGCCCGGCTGAACCTGGCAACCACGCATGATGGCGTTGATGGTTTAACTCGGCTGCCAGTGTTTCGCGACATCGATATCGTTTTTGACGCCACGTCGGCAGGTGCGCATGTCAGGAACGATGCACTGCTTCGCCAGTTAAAGCCCGGTATTCGCATGATAGATCTGACACCGGCAGCAATTGGCCCATATTGCGTTCCGGTAGTCAATGGCGACGAGCATTTGGATGCCGCGAACGTCAACATGGTCACCTGTGGCGGCCAGGCCACCATCCCGATGGTCGCTGCCGTCTCGCGAGTGACGGACGTACATTATGCGGAAATTGTTGCCTCGATCTCCAGCAAGAGCGCCGGTCCAGGTACGCGCGCCAATATCGACGAGTTTACCGAGACGACGTCAAAGGCAATCGAGGTGATTGGCGGTGCCGCAGCAGGGAAAGCAATCATCGTCCTGAATCCTGCCGATCCGCCGCTGATTATGCGCGATACGGTTTATACGCTCAGCGAATTCGCCGACGAGGATGTGATCGCGGCGTCGATCCAACGCATGGTCGATGCGGTTCAAAGCTACGTGCCGGGCTATCGCCTGAAGCAGCGAGTCCAGTTCGATCGGATCGAACCGAATAAGGCAATCCGGATTCCCGGTGTTGATCAGAAAGCGTTCGGACTCAAGACTTCCATATTTCTTGAGGTGGAAGGTGCCGCACACTATCTGCCTGCCTTCGCCGGCAACCTCGACATCATGACAAGCGCTGCATTGCGCACGGCGGAGCGTATGGCGGAGCGCATTCTGGTCACGCGGCTGGCGTAAGGACATATCATGGATAAGAAGATCTACATTTCCGACGTGACGCTGCGTGACGGGAGTCATGCAATCGGTCATCAATACAGCATTGAACACGCCAAGGCCATTGCTAAAGCGCTCGACGACGCCAGGGTCGATTCGATTGAAGTCGCGCATGGCGACGGGTTGCGAGGAAGCAGCTTCAATTATGGCTTTGGCGCGCACACCGACCTGGAGTGGATCGAGGCGGTTGCGAGTGTAGTGAAGCACGCCAGGATCGCGACGCTGTTGTTGCCGGGCATCGGAACCGTGCATGATTTGAAAGCCGCCTACGAAGCCGGCGCACGTATCGTTCGTGTTGCGACGCATTGCACCGAAGCCGATATCTCGAGGCAGCATATCGAATATGCACGCAAGCTTGGCATGGACACCGTCGGGTTTCTGATGATGAGTCACATGACTACGCCGCAAGCACTCGCTCAACAGGCGAAGCTCATGGAAGGCTACGGAGCGAACTGCTGCTACGTTGTCGATTCCGGTGGTGCCTTGAGTATGGACGACGTTCGTGATCGCTTCCGTGCATTGAAGGCCGTACTGCGGCCCGAGACGGAAACAGGAATCCATGCACATCACAACCTCAGCCTCGGCGTGGCCAACAGCATCGTCGCGGTTCAAGAGGGGTGTGACCGCGTCGATGCCAGTCTGGCTGGCATGGGCGCTGGCGCCGGTAATGCACCACTGGAAGTTTTCATTGCTGCAATCAGCCGCTTGCACTGGAATCACGGCACCGATCTCTATCGGCTCATGGATGCCGCCGACGACATAGTGCGGCCGCTGCAGGATCGCCCGGTGCGTGTGGACCGCGAAACCCTTGCGCTAGGTTATGCCGGTGTTTATAGCAGTTTCCTTCGTCATAGCGAGGCCGCGGCAAGGAAATATGGCCTGAAAACCGTCGACATTCTTGTTGAACTTGGCAAGCGCAGGATGGTGGGCGGTCAGGAAGACATGATCGTGGACGTGGCGCTGGATCTGCAAAAAAATAGATAACGCTTGCAGTACCCGCACCCCCAGCGGAGGAGACGATAGGTAGTACTGAAAGACGGCGATCGCAAAGACTGCCGCTAAAAACACGATGGAGGAGATTATGAGGACAGGAATTGCTGTCGCGGCAGCCCTGAGCTTGGCTGCTGCGCGGCCGGCGTGCGCGCTTGAGGGTGGGCAATCCGTGGGCGATGCGGCATTCGGTATTGACGGGCAAAGCTATTTTGCTTTACCTCCACCTGGCGGGCTATGGTGGATAAATTACCTCGGTGCCAATAATTCGAATCAGATTGTCGATAATCATGGTAACAACGCATTGCCCGGCGCGAAAGTTTCCACGCAATTCAATACGTTCCGGATCAGTTGGATGCCTGGCTTGAAGCTGTTTGGGGCGGATTGGGCAGCTTTCGAGGTCTTTCCGACATACGTTCACAGCGAATTTCGATACAAAGGACAGACGACACGTGTTAGCGGCTGGGGGGATCTCGCCATTGATCCGTTCGGACTTGCCTGGAAACTGGCAAACGGTACGGTGGGGTTTTCAACGACGTTCGCCGTGCCGACTGCCTCTTATGACCCTACCCGGAGCGTCAATCTCGGTAGAAATTACGCAACGTGGATGCCGCAAATATTTTTCACCCACTACCTCGAGGGTAACAAGGGGGATTTTTCTGCTCATTTTGAATACGAATATCATTTTACAAACAACAGAGGTCAATTCAGTGCCGTCAACCCGACCGGGGCAAGTTATAAATCCGGGCAGGTCATCCACGCAGAAATTGCCTATAGTCGCTATTTGACGCAACGGTGGGCATTGGCCGGCTCCGTCATGGCCAGCCATCAATTTACCAACGATCAGATTGGCGACGTCGCGTCCAATGACATTTTGCAGCGGGTGCTTGACGGCAACCGCTACCAAAACGTGGCCGCAGGGTTGTCCATTCGTTACCTGGTTGCAGGAGTGGCTCCCGTGACGCTTACCTACGACCGAGATTTGTACTCGCGCAACAAAGCGAAAGGTCAAACGCTCGTATTGAAGGGAGTCATTCCGCTGCTGGGTTTTTGACCGGTTCCGCTTTGCGGTGTCGCGCAACTGAGATCGCAGGCGTCGCCATACGGGGGCGTCGCACTGCATGACCGGACACGCGGTCACGCTTAGATTGGAGCATTTGCCTGTTGGCAAAACTCGCGCGGCGAGCAGTATTTCAAGGCGCTGTGCGGATGCGACTCGTTGTAGTGGTCGAACGCGATGGCCAGGTTCTGCCGCGCCGTTCGGGCGTTGGGCTTGGGCATCCACGAAACGTAATCGCGCTTCATCGTTTTGACGAAGCTCTTGGCTATCCGATTGCTCTGCAGACTTCTGGCGGGTGTCGTGATCGGCCTCAGGCCCGTCGTCGCAGCGGAATTCGAAACCGTCTGAGCACCAGCGCACGTTGCTTCTGTCCACCGCGACCTTGCCATCGTGCCGACGCGTCGATGGGGCGTGACGAGCTCGGCGTTCGAGCAGCAGCCCGTGGCGACGCATGACGCGGTACACCCGCGTCGCATTGACGCGAGGTTGACCCAGCGCGTCCCGGCTTCGCCTCAGCAACGCCCATGCGCGCCGGTAGCCGTACGTGGGCAGGTCGGCAACCAGCTCTCGCAGCTCGGTGACGAGCGGCATGTCATCCAGAACTGGCGTCTTGCGCCGGTCGACGGTAGTCCCAAGAATTAACGGGTATTCAAGGTAGATGCTAGCAGCAGGATCGACAGGAAATTTTGCCTGAAGACGTCCAGATTCACGGAAAGCCAGATCATCGGGAATTTGAAACAGGCCGAAGCCGGAACACCCGCGCCGGAGTTGTGCCACGAGCACGGGATGAGCAGCGCGAGCTTCTACAAATGGCGCTCGAAATACGGCGGCATGGACGCGGCGCTGATGACCCGGATGAAGGAGCTTGAAGCGGAGAACGCGAGGCTCAAGAAGATGTACGCCGAAGAACGAATCAAGGCCGAAGTGGTGCGTGAGGCGCTCGAAAAAAAGTGGTGAGGCCATCTCGTCGGCGCGAGATGGCCATGCGTGCTGTCAAGGATCGGGCGATGAGCGTACGGGCGGCCTGTGAGGCGTTTGGCTGAGCGAGACCTGCTACCGCTACCAGGCAAAGCGCTGCCCAGAAAACGGGGTGATCGCCGAGTGGCTTGTGAAGCTCACGCATAACCAGCGCAGCTGGGGTTTTGGCCTATGCTTCCTGTCCCTGCGCAACGTGAAGGGCTTCGTCTGGAATCACAAACGCGTTTATCGCATCTATCGCGAACTGGAACTGAATCTGCGGATCAAGCGGCTGCGCAGAACAACTCATCTATCAGCTTACGCGTGTTAAATTCGGCGATTTTCCGAAATATGCATTTTTTAATAGATCAAACACTTCACCTCGATCAACTGGCCGAGGATTCCAATATGGGTTCATTATCGCGAGATCCGCCGCATGATTAATTCCACTCTCAGGCATGCCGATTTCAGAAAGCGCAAGCGGGCCGCCACTTGCCTTGTTAAGCATATAAAGTGCACGCGCAGAATCGGTGACGTTTAGGGCGTTGTTCAAGCGTTGGGTTACCGCTGGCAAGGCGGACGCATTGTAAGCAAGCACGTGTGGCAGGATGATTGCGTGGGTCTCTGCATGCGGGAGGTTAAACATTCCCCCAAGCGTGTGGCACAGTTTATGGTGGAGTGCCATTTCAACCGACCCAAGACAAATCCCAGCCAGCCAAGCCCCGTAAAGTGCATCGGACCTAGCAACCTTGTCGCTCGCTTCGAGTCGGATCGCGGGGAGCGCCCTTGCGAGAGCGCAAATACTCTCGATGGCGAGAGCGCTAATGACCGGATTTCGGTCGCGTGCGTACAATGCCTCGACGGAATGCGCAAGCGCGTTCATTCCACTAACACCAGAAAGTTTAACTGGGAGATCAATCGTTAAATCTACATCATAGATGACCGTCTCCGGCAGTACCTTTGCGCTTCGCACAGTAGTCTTCAGACCATCGCTAGTCTCACCAAGGATCGGAGTCATTTCCGACCCTGCATACGTTGTGGGAAGAATGATTTGGGGGAGGTCGGTTCTGAGCGCAATCGCCTTGGACAAGCCAGTCATCGAACCTCCACCGATTGCAACGACTCCATCAATCTTCATTGCCTCGACGATTGTGAGCGCTTCCTCAGTCACCGATGTCGGCGTGTGCATCGTCGCCCCGGCAAATTCAGATGCCGCACGTGCTCCCAGTCGCTCTCGTAATTGCGCTGCGACATCGGTATGAACGGGCCCATAGAGAATAAGAGCGCGGCGCATATTCAGGCGTTCGGCTTCGTCAGCAGTCGAGCTACGCGTTCCGGACCCGAAAATCACGCGTGTTGGCAAGCCTTGATATTCGAACGAGGGTAAGGGAGACTCAGCGCTATAGGACACGATTCAAATATCCAGGACAACAAGGGGAAGGTACGTGATATCCGCCGCGAGCGCGGCGGTATCAGGAAAGCCATCGCGGACATCTACGCGGCAGCCATGACTGGCAACCCAAACCTTTTGGCTGCTGCAGGGAACAGCGCCGAGATGTTGCCGTGCGCGATGATTTCGAGATCCTCTCTGGTAAATCCGTCGTACGTCATCAAGCCATTCTGGTTCTCCTCGAGTACTTCCAAAGGCAGATAAGGAAAATCACTTCCGAAGAGAATATGGTCTGGCCCTACGAGTTCGCTCAAGCATGAAAGCGCGTGCGGGTTGCCACAAACAGCAGTGTCATAGTAAAGGGATTTGAGCTGACCGATCACATCCGCCGGCTGCCTGTTCGTCAGGCTCTTCTGGATTGCAATGCCATACGTCAGTCTTTTAGCCAGATAAGGGATGGTCCCACCGGCATGGGACACAATTAGCTTGAGCTTTTTGTACTTCCCAAGGACACCATTGAATACAAGTTGTGCAACCGCTCGTGTCGTATCGAAGGTAAATTCGAAAAGCGATGGTGGCAATTCGAAAGTGTCGATCGAACTCCCGTACGCCATTGTTGGATGGATATGCGCTGTCACCGATTTGTCATTGAGGAACTCAAAAATCGGGTCAAATTTGGGAGCGCCGAGATACGACCCTGCATAGTTCGAGAACAGTCCGACGCCGTCCAGTCCAAGCTGGTTGACGGCGTAGTCCAGTTCCCTAACAGCCTCGTCGACGAACGGTATAGGTAACGCAGCAAAGGCCCCGAAACGGGAGGGATATTTTTCGATGATCGATGCGAAATGCTCGTTGACGCGCCGAGCCAGTAGGCATGCCTCTTTCTGATCGTTAAGTGGAATTCCTGGAGCGCTGAGGGAAAGAATGGCAGCTTTGATGCCGAATTTGTCCATCATTCTCACGCTCGAATCGGCGTCCCAGATCGGAATGTCGACGTTTGGTATTTTCGGAGTACCGACAATGGACGGAAGGAGTGCGTGATGGTGGACGTCGATTAACGATCCGGAGGTCATTTTCAAATCCAGTGTAGAAGTTGACGTAAGGCATGGCTTCATCATCGTGCGGCTAAGCCGCTTGCGTACGGATTTGTGCGCAAGGATAGCTGCGGCGCGCGAAAATAAAATACGTCACGGTTGAGGCGGTAGCTGGCACGTCGAACCGACCGCGAGAAAGCTTGGTCCAATTTCTTAGCCATGCAACCTCGCGGCCGACCTATCTAGGCCACGCCACATTTTTCCAAAATACCCTCAAGCATTCGCTGCAGATGCCCAATCTCGTCTGCACAAACCTCGTGAGGTCTTCCTGGATAGCACTTCTCAATTATCTGTGCGCCATGCGCCCGCATGACCTGAATACTCTCCAATGTGCGCGAAAGTGGGACCCACTGGTCTTGATCTCCGTTCGAAAAGAACATCGGCATTGCCGAAAACGCGTTTCCAGACGCTTCCCAGTGCATGTCTTGTGGCCCGATCAGACCTCCCGTCAGCGCCGCGAGTGCTCCATACCGCTCCTTTTTTCGCCACAGGTACTCTGTTGCTAGACACGCTCCCTGTGAAAAACCGACCAGAACCTGGCGGTCCAAGTCGAAGCCTTGATCGCACAACGAAGCCGATATTGTGGCGAGCGAAGCGATTGCGTCATCAAGTTGCGGTTGATTGGACTCCAGCGGTGCCATGAACGAGTTCGGGTACCAGCTGTTTCCCGATGCTGCCGGCGCGATGTAGGCCACCTTCCTGAGATTCAGTTTGCCGACAATCGCCTCGAACATATCACCCGGCGTCTGCGTCCGTCCGTGTATGACGATTACCGCCAGTCGCGCTTCGGCAAGCGGCACGCCGAAGTGGTGGAGTGCCGTGCCATCTGGCAGGCTTTTCCAGATAGGATTCATGGATGATCCGTCGGTTCTGGGTTCAATATTTCAACGGCTGGAGATAGGCCATAATCTCTTCCTTGCGTGCGGCGAAGGCGGGGGGCACTTTAAAGGTCTTTCCCAAGTCTTCGTAGGATTCGTCAATGGTAAAACCTTCCGGCTTCGAGACGGTCGCTTCGAACAATGCACCGGCCGGGGTGCGGACGTAGATAGATTCAAAGTACCCACGGTCCTTTCGCTCAGACGTGTCGGTGAAGCCGAGCCCTTCAAGACGAGCCTTGACGTCGTTCTGCTCAGAGTAGCCGTCGACCTGGAAAGCGCAGTGATGGACAATACCCTCTCCGTAAGTCCAGCTTGCCGGCGAGAGGTCTGGATCAATTCGGAAGTCGACGATCTTCCCGGGACCACCGTCACCGAAAACGTATCTTGCATAGCTTCCGTCTGTGTCCAAGAGTCGCGCGGACCATCCCGACTGCATGAATTCCTCGGATGGCGTCATGGTCGGAACACTAACCGTAATGGAATGAGTGCCGCGAACGCCAAGATCGGTCGGTACTTCACCGTTAGAATACGGCCTGCGGTTGTCGTCCGCGATGCCGATAAGTTCGTATTCGATACCGCCGGGATTGTAGAAACGAATCCCTCGCTCTCCGAAGCGCTCGAATTCGACGCATGCAATACCATATTCTTTCAAACGTTGGTGCCAGAACGACAGAGATGAGACCGGTACGGACAACGAGAGCACGTTAATCTGACCGGTTCCTTTCCGTGCCTTGCGACCTGACTGGCGCATCGGGAAACACGTGATGAGGGTACTTTCCTCGCCGTGGTCATTTCCGTAATAAAGGTGATAAATCGGATGAGTGCCGTCGTAGAGCGCGGTCTTCTTGACGCTCTTCAAGGAGAGAATCTTGGTGTGAAAATCGTAGTCTTCCTGAGCATCACCGGTACACAGGGTGATGTGGTGGTGCTGGCGGATTGCTGCATTCGATGCGCTCATGACATGCCTCCATATCTTAAATTTGGCAGTTTGCCTCTACGCTGCTCATTGGCATGCGGCGTTCTGCATGTAATCGTGTAGTGGTAGTCTGTTCTGCAGGATCAATCCTATGTTCAGCCGCTTTTCCGTACAAGACAGAGGGCTCCAGACACTGTGTGCGCGATTCGCGGACAATTGATCACCAACCAGCCAATCGTCGATCTTGTTATGCGGGGAAACCTAGATGGTGGTGGTCGAATGGGCTACATCGTGTGCGTTCGAAATTATGGTAAATCCCGGACGAAGACGGACGTCTATTTGCCGGCCTCGGCGGATCCATCGCCTGCGCTTCGCGGGCAAGGTGGTGCGCGGCGTCCATGGAAATGGAGTGATGCTGCGGTGCGACGGATGGCTAAGCAGAGGCTTCGCCAACATGGAGCAGCGTAGAATCAGGTCGGTTCGAACTGCGAGTTCAAGCTCAGAGCGGGGAAGTGCCTTCGAGGGGCTGTGGTGCAAGGATGCCGCGCTTGATCAACTCTTCATCCCACGGGGCGTCTTCGCCCGGTCGGCCCTCTAGCATATCGAGGAAAATCTGCAGTATCTTCTTGGTCCGGTACGGCGCTGGATATACGGCATAGAGCCAGTATCGAGGTAGTTGAAATTTTGTCAGCAGGGGCTGGAGTTCTCCAGACAGGAGAAACTCATGCGCGATCAGTGTTGGCACGTAGACGATCCCATATCCACCGGAAGCATAGTCCGTGAGCAATTTGACGCTGTTTGAGCGCAATGACGGGACGAGTTCAACGTCCATCCGGTTTTCACCGTCGTACCAGGTCCATCGATCTTCTGTTGGATAGCGCGAATACAGACCAAGCCGATGCGATCCAAGTTCGATAGGGGAGCTAGGTGCGCCTTGGGAAGACAGGTACCGGGGTGACGCACAAAACACCCCACGCCATGCGAATAGGCGTCGCGCCACAAGCGCATCCGAAACCGGCTCGAAGATTTGCAATGTGCAGTCGAAGCCATCTTTGACTGGATCAACGAGACCGTCGTCAACAACGAGATCGAGCTTTACCTCAGGGTAGCGTTCCTGAAATTTCCCCGCTATATCGCCGAGATACGCGATTGCGAAGCCGGGAAGCGCGTGAATGCGGAGCGACCCTGACAACGACGATAGCATCCCACGCATATCTTCCACCAGGTCGGTCGCGTGACTGACCCATTGTTCACATTGAGTCAGATAACGACGACCTCCGAGAGTCAGGCTGACGTTGCGTGTGTCGCGAATGAAAAGCGGCGCGCCAATGAACTCTTCCAACTGCGCGATACGGCTCGAAACGACGGACTTCGAAATGCCTAATTCCCTGGCAGCAGCAACGAAACTACCGGCATGGGCTACGCCGACAAACGCTTGTATGCTTAGAAACCTATCCATGATCCGACAAAATCCGAAGGGTGTTAAAGGTCGGACCTGGCCATGCACGGGAGGCCAAGCACGTCCTCGTAAAACTTGCGTATCTCCTCCATATCGCGAGCCATGAATGCGTGGTGATGAAGGACGCCGACCTTATCGGCCGCGCGATGCTGAACTACCGCAGGGATGCGATCGATTTCATTGGTTCTCCATGCGATTATGTGTCCGACCGGAGTGCGCTCCTCTGGTTGATCTTGGGCGCACTGCTAGTCGCTATCCACGCCATGTTTAAGCGATTTCCTCGAGCTGCTTTCCCGTGGTTTCAACGGCTGTCAGTAGGATCGCTAGGGCGCCGGCAACCGCAGCAAAAAACAGGAAGCCGAAGACGTACTCGACGCGGTAGTAGGTGAGGAGGGCGCCCATAATGGAAGGGCCAACGATCGAGCCGATCCGCAGCCATGAACTTGCAGCCCCCGCGCCGATTGCCCTCATGTGAGTTGGATAGACCTCGGGCGCATACACATACAGACCGGCAATCGGATAGCAGATGAACAGATAGCTAATGGGGGCAAGCACCGCAACAGTTTCCACAGGAAGCCCAGCACCGAAGAAGGCCAGGTAACCCATGGGGAGTGCGGCGCCTGTGAAGCCGATCAAGAACGTCTTGCGCCGGCCAAGACGATCAATGATGAAGATTCCGGAGATCGCACCGATGAAGGCGGTGATATTCGCGTAGAGGGCGTACTTCAACGCGAGATCGACGGGCACGTGATAAACCGTTTTGTACAGGGTCGGCATCCACACAGCGATTCCATACATCACCAGGGATGTGCAACAAGCGTAGACCCACAGGCCCACAGTGCGAGTGCGAAGCCCTCGTGCGAGCAAAGCGGCAAAGGAACTCTTCTCTTGCACCGTTAGGTTGCTGATCACGAGCGACTTCGGATCTATAGTATTTTGCTGGGGGCCCCGAGTCGTCTCCCATTCGCTAACGATGCTCTCGGCTTCGTCAATCCGACCTTGCGACGCGAGCCATCGCGGCGACTCAGGGGCAAGCAGTGGCAACACTACTCCCACGAGCACGGGCAATGTGCCGACGAAGAACATCGATTGCCATCCATAGTGGGGAATCAGCCGGACTGCGACGATGGCCGCCAGGAGCGTTCCCAAAGCAAATGTGGACTGCAAGACAAATACGATTCTTCCGCGGATCCGCCCTGGGCTGACTTCGTTGATATAGGTGGCGGCGACCGGGGTTTCCCCACCCAGGCCGAGGCCTTGCACGACGCGAAGAAGAATCAGAACGCCATAACTCCATGCGAAAGCGGAAGCGAAGCTCAACAACCCGAGCAGAGCGATCATCCAACGTAGCGTGCGTACCCGCCCATAGCGCTCGGCGGCGGCGCCTGCGATGAGAGCTCCCACCATCTGACCTGCGTAGCCAGCAGAGACCAGCAACCCGGCTTCCACTGGCGTCAGCTTCCACAAGAGCATCAGCACAGGTAGAACAAATGCAATAGTCAGTGCATCGAACGCATCGAAGAAATGGGCGGAACCCGCGGCAAACAAAACCTTTGCATGACCAGCTCCGAAGGGGAGTCGCTCAAGCCGGGCGGAGATGAGGGCAACACGTGTCTGCAGTGTCTCGCTTGACTCGTGCCCAGGGGGAAGATCGTTCGCTCGCATGTGTCTCCTGCAGTGAAGTGAAATATTTCACTTAAAATTGTGAAAGCAGCTGTTTGGTAGGGAGCTTATGTCCTCGCGACATGCGGTGCAGCTAGGGGAACTACCAGTATTGCAGAGTTCAGCGAAGGCGCCGAGGGGGGCAAATCTGTCGGTTAAACTGCGCATGCCGCTCCCTGTCGTCGTTAGGGGGCCTTCCGCGTCATTCCACTTCTGTGTTCGACCGTCCGGCGGAACTCGTTCAGTCCAGTGAATTTTCGCTTCTGGATGCGTGGGTCGGCCTTGTTCTGAGGCCACGTCTGCAGCGTGCTATCGTTGCCGCCGACGGACATCAGAGATCGTTCTATGGAGCAGTACATGAGCAAAATCGCTAAGACGAGCGCGACGTCGTCCGGGCCCACGGTGCCGAATGTCGTCAAAGCAAAACCAACACTGGGACGGCCCACCAAGCAACCTCGCGGCGATTCCTTGGGTATTCAGGCGGCTGAGATCACCCTGGACATCCTCAGCACAATCACAAGCAATGGCGCAGCCATTGGTTTGAGTGATATTGCAAGAAGGACTGGCTTGATTCCGAGTAAAGCTCACAGGTATCTGGTGAGCTTGGTGCAACGCGGGATGCTGCGGCAGTCTGCTGCGAATGGCCTCTATGATCTCGGGCCGGCCGCGGTGGAGATCGGAATGTCGGCGCTTAACCGGTTCGATCCGCTGGCTATCATCCAGGAGATCGTCCCTGTCCTTGCGGCTAAGACTGGCTTTACGACAGCCCTCTACGTCTGGACCCACCTCGGCCCCACGCTTATTCGAGTCGAAAATGGCTTGCATAGTCTTCCGGTGCGCCTAAAGGTTGGTACGGCGGTACCGATGGTCGGGTCTGCAACGGGCAGGGTTTTCCTCGCATACCTGCCTCGGCAGGATACCGAAGCGCTCGTTGCCAATGAGCGCGAGAGCGCTGCGGCAGATGAACTGGCTTTTCCGACTCAGAAGCAGATTGAGGAGATTGTGTCGGGCGTTCGGAGCGAGGCAGTGTACTGGACTCGAGACGCCATCGTGCCAGGCGCTGCCGCAGTGCTGCCATTGTTTAGCAGAGAAGGTGAACTTGTTGCGGCGATCATGCAAGGCATGCCGCCGGGGAAAACGGGCGCTGCGGCAAAGTCCGCCGTGATTGCGGCGCTGACTGAGACCATGGAAACACTGGTGAGCAAGAGCGGATTCGCAAGGCGGCCGGTGAGTTAGACGGAGGGCGTGCCTGGCGGGCTGTCGTGCATTTACGCCCTCCGGAAGAGTGCGTATCTCTTGGGCTCTATCGGGATCGTCTAAAGCTCAAAATACTCTTCAAAAAATATGTCGTAACCCCAGCGACATCATCGACATGCTCTTCTGGTTCGAGCCCGAAACATAACCAGAGAGGTTGATGGCCGCGATGGAGCCTGATCCGGCCGCGACCTGATACACACCTTTTAGCAGTACCGACGTTCTCTTCGAAAGCTGATATCCCATGACCGCATCCACTTGATGCCACTGCGGATTGTTGCCCTGAAAGAGGCCGCTGCTATTCGCTGCCCCCGTAGCGTTGCCGTCGGTGAAAATATAGGCAACACCGACAAACCACGCCGGACTGAGGGCGTATCGGGCGTTCAGTTCGTAATTGTGTAGCTTCAACCTGCTAGCATCGGCGTACGTGTAGCGCGTTTCGCTCAGCACCAGATTGTAGGTGCCTGGCCCGTAAAAGTATGAGAGGGCGAGGCGCGCGATGGTCTGCTCATTCACGAATCCGGCGCTTGCGAAGATTTGGCTTGCGCCAATTACATATTCGCCGCCTTGGGCGCCTCCCGGGTTGTCGGTTGCGCTTTGGCCTGCCGACGGGGAGCGCATCTTCGTGTACGCGCCGCCAATGGCGAAGCTACTCCCCGTGTATCGGAGCCCGAAGTTGTACGCGGAGTTGTTCGCAAAATTGCCCGCCTGGTTACTGAAAGCGTACATACCTCCAAAATCGAATCCGCCGAATCTGGGAGATTGATATTTGACCGAGTTCTGCAAGCGGACAGAGGAGAACATATTGTCATTGTCTCCAATGTGAGCGCCGTACACGCCCATGAATTGAATTGAAGCCGAACGCGTACCTACGTAGTCGAAGCCGATGTCATATTGCCGTCCCAGTGTCACGGAGCCATAGTCCCGCGATGTGAGGCCTACAGTGGACTGGCGGCCAAAAAGGCGGCCGCCCTGCAAGGACGAGCCGGTGTAGCCATTGAAGCCGTTCTCAAGAACAAACGTCGCGGACAGGCCGTTCCCAAGATCTTCATTGCCCTTGAAGCCCCAGAGTGCGAACGGGGAATCGGCAGATATTCGGCTGTGGCCGGGCAGTTTGGCCGATGTGGAAAGGCTGTCAAAGTACGCCACCCCATTGTCGATTATCCCGTAAATGGTCACCGACGATTGAGCGTGCCCGATCGAGTACAGGCCGGCGCACCCGATGAGCGCGATGTATTTTTTCATATGTCTCCTCCGGCGCTTTTCTCCAGCGCTTCTGTGTTGGTCCATATCTACGCTTCTTTGCGGGAACATCCATTCCCAAAGTAGTGAAATATTTCACTATAAGGCGAGAAAAACGCCGTTGGTCGGAGCGAAAGTAAGCGTGGGGCCGATACCGTCTTGACGGCGTGAGTTACCGGTTTCCCCAACGATTGGATGCCATGCGCAGCAGCGTGGCATTGGCAGCACGCAGATCGAACCGATCGGCATCGAAGCCGGGGCCAACCCAGTTTCGGTAATGTTCTGCCTCTTCGCTATTCGGATCGTTAGATAGCGTGTTCAGGAACGCGTCGTAGCCAGGCGGGCCGCCCACATCTTCTGGCGGGCACGCGCGAGCACCATCGATGACCTGGGCCGCGCCCCACGGTTCGCTTTCAACGATTTCCACTTTCTTAACGACGATGGCGTGATCCCACCCGTCCCCGAAGTCGTACCGGTAGAGGAAGCGTGAGCCAGGTTTCAGGACCTTCTGCAGTCGAACCTTGCGGTCATCGGCGGTCGTGCCCGGATCAGCGAAGTCCAGCACGTCATCGACCTCGAACATGGCGTAGGTCATGCCGTCGACCAGGAAGTCGTGCAGGTGGGAGTCTTCCCAGCCGAAGGCCGCCTGCAGGATATGGTGCAGCTTGCGCAGTGACTCGGTTCCTTCGACCTCGATCCGACGCCAGATGGGCGGCTCGATGTGTTGAAGCTGCACGTGCAGGGTAAAGCGCTGGAACGATTTCGCCATCTGATCTCCGGGGAACGGGAAGCCAGCGGCATTATCGCCTTACGATGCTGGGGTGGTCATTTTCCAGGGCAGCAGGCCTTCGACCTGGTTGATCGGATGGTCTGCAATGCGCGCAAGCACGACGCGCAGATACGCCTCGGGATCGATGCCGTTGAGCTTGGCCGTCCCGATCAGGCTGTAGATCGCGGCAGCACGCTCCCCACCTGAGTCCGCGCCGGCGAACAGGTAGTTTCGGCGCCCGATAGCCACTCCGCGCAACGCGCGCTCGACCGGCAGGTTATCGATTTCGAGATGCCCGTCGTCGCAGTAGCGCGTGAGCGCTTCCCACCGGTTCAACGCGTAGAGGATCGCCCGACTCGTGTCGGATTTGCGCGAGAGCGTCTCCAGTGTGGCGCTCAGCCACGCATGGAGTTGATCGAGCAAGGGCCTGGCGCGAGTTTGTCGGTGCGCTCGCCGCTCATCGGGCGGTTTGCCACGGATCTGCTCTTCGACCTTGTAGAGCGCGCCGATACGTTCCAGCGCCTCGGTGTTCAATACATTTGGGCGAGCCGCATGCAATTCGTAGAACTGCCGCCGTGCGTGGGCCCAGCATGCTGCTTCGGCAACGTGTCCCGTTTCGTAAATCGCTTGGTAGCCGCCGTAGGCGTCGGCCTGCAACGTGCCATTGAACGATTCGAGATGCTGCTGCGGATGGATGCCCTTGCGGTCCGGCGTATAGGCAAACCAGACGGCCGGCGGAGCGGCGTCGCTGGACGCCCGATCGTCACGCACATACACCCACAGGCGTCCGGTTTTGGTCTTGCCGTTCCCTGGCGCAAGCACCGGCACTGGCGTATCGTCGGCATGGAGCTTCGTCGCCGCCATGACGTGGCGACGCAGTGCGTCGACGAGCGGTTGCAGCAGCGCCGCAGTGTGACCAACCCACTTCGCCAGCAGCGAGCGATCCAGCTCGACACCTTCCCGCGCATAGATCACCGACTGCCGGTAGAGCGGCAGGTGATCCGCGAACTTCGCGACCAGTACGTGAGCCAGCAGTCCCGGGCCAGCCATGCCTCGCTCGATGGGACGGCTCGGCGCAGCAGCCTGGGCGATGTGATCGCAGCATGAACATGCCAGCTTCGGCCGCACATGGCGGATGACCCGGAAGCTCGCCGGCACATACTCGAGTTGTTCGGCGACGTCCTCGCCAAGCTGCTTCATCGGCGCACCGCACGCCGTGCAGGTTTCACGTGATTCGGGCCAATGGATCTGGATCTCGCGCGGCAGGTGATCCGGCAACGGCTTGCGTTGTACCTGTTCCGGTGCCGTGCGTGGCGTCCTGGGAATCTCGATGGGGGCAGCGCCTTCGTCGGCCTCGAGTTCTTCCAGACGCAGCTCGAGCTGCTCGATCTGGCGGTCCAGTTTCTCCGAGCGGCGGCCGAACTGCATGCGGCGCAGCTTTGCGATCAGCAGCTTGAGACGCTCGATCTCCGCCTTGTCGGTTGCCGTCGCCGCCTTGTGCGATTCGACCACGTCTTCCAGATGCCCGATGCGGGCATCGCGCTCGAGCAGTAGAGCCTTGAGCGCTTCGATGTCGTCCGGGTACGCGTTCGCCGTCGTCATGCCCGCAGTCTACGCGCCGGTGGGCGGGTTTACAACGCTGAGGTCGGCGCCGCCGTGCGCACCGGCTGCCGCCAGTCGATGCCTTCCAGCAACATGGACAACTGCGCCTGGCTCAAGCTGACGACGCCCCCATCCGCACGCGGCCAGACAAAGCGGCCGCGTTCAAGCCGTTTCATCAGCAGACACATGCCGTCACCGCTCCACCACAGCACCTTGACCAGATCGCCGCGTCGGCCGCGGAACACAAACACGTGTCCGCTGAACGGGTCCCGCTCGAGCACGGTCTGCACCTTCGCGGCCAGGCTATTGAAGCCGGAACGCATATCGGTCACACCAGCAGCCAGCCACACCCGCGGCCCAGCGGGAAGGCCCAGCATCACGAACCCACATCCAGCAAGCTTGTCAGCACAAGCCGCAGGACATCAGACTCCGGCTTGCCTTCGAAACACGCGCGCACGCCACGACATTCGATGACCAGCCCGGATGATCTGACCGGTTCCGGTATCGGCGGTGATGCCATCTGAACAGGCAGGAATAATTCAACTGGCGCGGATGCGGACGTCGCCTCTTGCTCCTGATCCCGACGCCACTTCGACACGAGATTCGCGTTCAACCCATGCGCGCGTGCAACTTCCGCCAGTGAACGGGTCGGGTCTCGTGTTTCCGCCACGACCTGCGTGCGAAACTCATTCGTGTAATTCTTGGAGCCTCGTCGGCGGCCCTGCGCCTTGATTTCCATTTTTTCTGGTTCCCACTACATTCTGGTGGGAATCAGATTGCCGCCTATGAACCTTCATGAACAGACGGTGCTGGGGAAGCGCTTACGAGCGAAAGGTACTAAGAAGGGGCTGCGCCACCAAGTAAGAAATCACGTAGCTTCGACACTCCTTGGCACGCCCGGGAGCGTCGAAGCTGGAACATCAGCGAATCGTATTGGTCAGCTCGCCAATTCCGTCGATTGCGACGGTCACTATGTCGCTCGTCGCCAGACGCTCACCAGTCTCCATCCCGACGCCGTTAGGCGTGCCTGTGAGAATCAGATCGCCCGGATACAGTGTGAATCGGTTTGACAGGAAAGAGATCTGCTGCGCCAGCGTGTAAATCATGTCGCTAGTTGTGGCGTTCTGACGTACCTTGCCATTGACCGTAGTCACCAGTGACAGCTTTTGAGGATCTGGCACAGCGGTCGCCGGAACGATCCACGGCCCGATCGCGCACGATTGGTCGAAGTTTTTTTGAGATACCCAATCGTAATAAAAAGGGGATTGGGGATCGGATTTGTCCCGGAACATGAAATCCCGAGCCGAAAGATCGTTGGACACGGTGTATCCAGCGACGTACTTCAGGGCGTCAGCCGCCTCAACGTTTCGCGCGGGATTGCCAATGATCGCGGCGAGTTCACCTTCCCAGTCGAGGTAAGTGCAGGGGTTCACGACATCACCAGGACCGGTGATCGTGTGGCTGGTCTTGAGAAAGAACCAGGGCGTAAGCGTGCCGTCGAGAACCTCGACGTCAAGCTTGTTGGCCGCTTCCATATTCTTGACGTGCGCGCGGTAGTTTGCGCCGACGCAATAGACCGCTTGCGGGCGAATTGGAGCTCGGAGAACAAAGTCGTTCAACTCGCCAAGTGGTGTGGGGGAGAGTTCGAGGCGGTCGCGAATCTGTTTGGCCGCCTTGTCCCATGACTGAACGACCGACAAAGTTGTCGGATACTCCGTGCTTCCAAGTAATTCGTTCAGATCATAGAGCTTGGAGCCAACGGAGACGCCAGGACGAGTCGAGTCGGCGGTTTCATACGTAAGAAGGTTGAACGTTTGCATGTTCTTTTGTATTGGAGGATTAATGGGCTGGCGCTGCACGCTTGCGTTGCGTAGCGGCGATATCGATCAAACCGGTGTTTTGGTCTATGACTGCTTGGTAGTCACGCTCAGCGGCCTCGGCGCTGACATATCCCTCTCGTATGTCTTCCGCGAGCTTGGTCAAGTCGCGACGCAACGGGTCGCCGAATCCACCGCCACCTCCCGACTGCAGAAGGAAGGCATCGCCCTTGTGGAGCTTGTGGCCGTGCAACTTTGCGTTAGGCATGTCCGTGCGCCATTCTCCGTTCACTCGAACGCTGACCCGATTTCCTGCGCCATCGAGCCCCCCTTCCAGTCCCCACGGTCGGCAATGCATGCGCTCGATCGTGCTGTCGACGGCCATTGGGGCCAAGGCCTGGAAAACCAGGTTTGCGCCGAGACCGCCACGATGCTCGCCAGCACCACCGCTGTCTTGGTTCAGTTCGTATTTCTCCACGAGCACTGGATACTTGGCTTCCGCCTGCTCCACAGGGCTATTGTGTGTGTCGCCGTCGTTGATGCAGATGGTGGTGGATACGCCATCCTCAGACTTCTTGGCGCCCCAGCCGCCACCCGGCGGGCCAAATACACCGATGTAGAATCGGCCATCTCGTGGATTGATGCCATGGAACGTCGCGGCGACCAGATCGGCGTAGTGGCCGGCGATTGCTCGATCCGGGATAGCCGGAGCGAGCGCCTTGAAAATTGTATCGATGACGGTCATGGGGAACGTCATCCACCAGCGCATCGGTGCCGGACGGGTAGCGCTGACGACACGACCGGGGGGCATGATGACCTTCAGCGATCGGAAGCTTCCGTCATTGACCGGGTATTCCGTCGGCGTGGTCAAGCACTTGTACGCGACTTGGGCGCACGCGATGCCGGTGGTGATACCGGAGTTATAGAAGCCGCTGACTTGACGACTGACGTCGGAGAGATCAATCGTCATCTCGTCACCGGTGACCTCGACACGGACCTTGACGGGAATGCGCGTACCAATATTGATGCCGTCATCATCCATGAATGACGTAGCCTCGTACACGCCGTCCGGAATCGTCAGAGTGTGCGCGCGTGCTGCTGCCTCTGTGTGGTCCATGATCGCAGCCACCGACTGATGGATCTGGGGCACTCCGTAGCGACGGACCAGGTCCAGGAACCGCTGCTCACCTGTGACGACCGCTGTGACCTGCGCACGCAGGTCTCCGATGGCAAGATCGGGCAGCCGTACATTCATCAGGATGATATCAACCAAATCTTGATTGACAACGCCCTGGCTTTGGTACTTCAGGATCGGAATCTGGATGCCTTCCGAGTAGATGTCGGTGGTGACATGGCCCATCGATCCGCCAACGTCGATCCAATGCGCCATGCAGCAGGTGAAGGCAACCAGAGAGCCTTCATGGAAGACAGGCATGGTCAGCGTGACATGGTTCAGATGGCTGCCCGTGATGTACGCGTCGTTGGTAATGAGAATATCGTTTTCATGGATGTTCTCGATACCGAAGTGCTTGATCTTGGCCTTGACGGTTTCTGACATACCTCGGATGAACATTGGCAAACCAAGTCCGATCGAGATAGTTTCACCCTCAGGCGTGAAAAGGCCAACTGTGAAATCCAGTGCCTCATAGATGATCATGTTGTAAGCGGTGCGGGTGAGATTGATCTTCATCTCTTCTGTGACCGCAATGATGCCATTTCGTACGATTTCGGCCGTTACAGCGTCGACTTCTTTCTGCACGTTCATTTGCTGCTCCCGATGGTAATGTCCAGATTCCCGAATGCATCGACGACCAGCTTATCGTCAGGGTGAAGCACGGTCGTCGAGGCGTGCTCTTCGATAAGGGCGGGGCCGTCAATGCGGTTGCCTCGCTGGAGTTTTACGCGCGAATACACCGGTGTCTTTACGAACCCGACTTCACGGAAATAGACATCTTTGATGCGTGCCAGCGCATCTTCCGCTGGCGCTTCCGAGCCGGCAGCAATAGCTTGCTGAGGCGGCTTGCGCATGACACCAAGTACGGTAGAGCGCAAGCTGACCAGTTCGGCCGACTCCTCCGGGGCAGACGTGCCGTATCGTTGCAGGTGGACTTCGTCAAACTTTCGTTTGATCTGGGCGCGGTCTTCCGTTTCGAAAACGTCGACGGGAAGTTCGACGGTGACTGCGTGTTCTTGGCCTACGTATCGCATATCTGCATACCTAATAATGCTGACTTGATCCGGTACCACTGCAGAGGCGGCGATGGCTTGCACGCCGCGGTCCTCCATTTCCTTGTACATAGCTTGGATCGCAGCAAAGTCGCTCGACGCAAGGCGTTGGAAGCAGGACCGCACGTAGTCGTATCTGAGATCGCTGAAGAGCATCCCATAGGCGGAGAAGTGACCCGGCGCGAAGGGAATCAATACGCGCTTGATACCGAGTTCCTTTGCGATCGCTGACGCGTGCAGCGGGCCTGCGCCCCCATAGACGACCATCGCGAAGCTGCCAGCATCCAGCCCGCGCTCGGTTGTGACGCCTTTCACTGCGTAGGACATGGCCGTCACGGCAATGCGCAGCACCCCGTCCGCGGCTTCGATGGCGTCGATGCCCAGTGGGGCGGCTACCTTGTTTGTCATCGCGGCATTTGCCGCTCCCCGATTGAGGGGCATGCTGCCACCCAGGAAGTGATCCGGATCCAGTCGGCCCAGCAGGAGGTTTGCGTCGGTGACCGTCGGAAATTCGCCTCCGCGGTTATAGCAGGCGGGGCCTGGCATTGAGCCCGCGCTCTGCGGACCGACACGCAGAGCGTTGCCCTCAGCGAGCTTTGCGATACTGCCGCCCCCTGTGCCGACTTCGAAGATGTCGATCATCGGAATCTGAATGGGAAGTGCGCGGTCGTAGCTGCCAATCAGTGCATGGCTTGTCGTCAGCGGCGTATAGTCCTGAATCACGCCGGCCTTCGCTGTGGTGCCCCCCATGTCAAATGCAATTGCATCCGGCATGCTTAGCTGGCGACAGAGTGCTTGAGTGCCGATGACGCCCGCAGCTGGTCCGGATTCAAGCATTCGAACGCAGTACTGCCGAGCGTCCGAAACGGGGAACAAGCCGCCCGTCGACTGGACGGCGTAGAAGTCTCCCGGAAAGTTCTGTTTTTCCAGGTACGTTTCCAGTTCGCCAAGGTAGGTTTGGACGGTCGGACCTACGTACGCATTCGCGACGACGGTCGAAGTTCGTTCAAACTCTCGATACTCCTGCGTCAGCTCGTGCGATGCCGTCAAGAAGACGTTCGGCAGCTCGGATTCGAGGATTTGCTTAACGCGCTGTTCATGTTGGGGGTTCTGGTACGAGTGAAGCAGCATGACTGCAACCGACTGGACGTCGCGCTCACGCAGATCGCGAGCGATTTGCTTTACCTGTTCTTCGTCCAAGGCCTCCAAAACGGAGCCATCGGAAATCATTCGCTCGTTGACCTCTACGCGCCAGGAGCGGTCTACCAGTGGCTTGTGTTTGACGAAGAAGAGGTTGTAGGCATCGGGGCGATTGATGCGACCGATTTCGTAGACGTCACGGAAGCCGCGTGTGGTGATGAGGGCGGTTTGTGCGCCGGTGCGCTCCAGAAGCGTGTTGATCGCGATGGTGGAGCCATGAAGGAAGAGATAGGCATCCTTAAATGCCACGCCTGCGTCTTCTGCGGTATGGCGGATGCCGTCCACTAGGCTGCCATGCGTCGACAGTGCCTTGCCAAAATGCAAGCGCTCGCCGGCCTCGTCGAATGCGGCGAGGTCAGTAAAGGTGCCGCCGATGTCTACGGCCAAGCGCAACGTGCCGAGCTCGGAGCCCCGTGCGCGCGATTCGGTGCTTTTGTCTTTCATATAAATGCCTTTTTACTTAAGTCCTGTTCTTCCAGAACAGGCAAGGATGGGTCGCCTTGCTTGAAGTGAAATATTTCACTTTATCTGGCGGAAAGTGGGAAGTATCCATACCGTGTCTTATAGGGCGTTAGAAATCTGAGCTCACTACAGATCCGACTTGTAGCCAAATCCTCGAGGTCGCTGCAGTGAACGGAGAAACGTCAAGAGATCGGATCTGAGCAACTCGCGGTCTTGCGAGCTGACATCCTGACGCGTAAGAACTAACGTGAGCCATTGGATGAACTCGCCTTCGCTTACGTTTTGTCTGCTTTGAACGACCGCGGAGAGTGTTTCTCGCTTCAGCCCCTCGTACCGCATCTGGAGATACTCAAGCAGGGTCGTCTCGATGTCAGCGCGACAAAGAGAGGGGGAGGCTGCACCGCTGCAGCGGCAGGCCATGCCGTGCCATATGCCGACATCCAAGGCGTGCCAGAGTTCGCAGATGTCCCGGTCATCATCCTGAGTGTTTTGAACTAGCTGTTGCGGTGGGACAAGCATAGGTTTTGTCCGGATTGCGGGGTTACTTTGCGTCGGTGAACTGGAGCGATTCATGGCTGAGTTTCAGATCTGACCGAATCTTGTTTAGATGAGTCGTGACGGTTTGCCTTTGTGTTTCCCCGGTCTGTCCAAGGGGAAGAATCTGCGCAATCCCGTGCTCCACGAGACTGACGATGTATCGATGGGCTTTGCTTGGCGTCGTTGCGGTGCGCCGAGCGACGCTCGATAGCGCCATCTCCGCGCCATGCTCCGACACTAATTTCAGCATGTTCAATCCAGTTCCAAGCGTTTGGATGCCGAGCGGTTCCCCGGACTGTGTTCGCGGCCGGCCCACCATAGGCCGACCCCCGCGACGCGAATTCGAGGGTAGTGCTTCGGGTCTCGAAGAAGGGCTGGAATGCATGGGATTCTGGAGTTATAAAAGTGCTTAAAACGTAACGTTTGTAAGGCGCGTCGGGGACGCTCAACCCTCCCAACTTCGTGCCGTTGACGGAAATAGTGAAATATTTCACTATTTCCGTCAACGGTAAATTCCTGAATCTAGGGAATCCCCTATGGATGGGTCTGAAGGGCAATGTCAAATTGGCGATGCAGGCGGCTAGAATGGTCAGATGACAAAGACCCGCTGCTCATTTCACGGCTACCGTTTCCGGGCAGCGATCATCAACTGCGCGATGCACTGGTACCACCGCTTCAACCTGAGCCTGCGCGATATAGATGAACTGCTGCTCGAGCGCGGCGTGAATGTGACATACGAATCGGTGCGCAACTGGTGTGACCGATTCGGTGCGCAGTTTGCGCAATGTGCTAAGGCCGTGTGCCTCAGACCGGGCACGACGTGGCACCTCGACGAGATGTTCGTGAAGCTGCGCGGCGAGCCGTACGCGCTGTGGCGTGCGGTGGATGAGCAGCTCGACGTGCTGTTACAGAACGAGCGCGACAAGGCGGCCGCAAAGCGTTTCTTCAGACGGATCCTGCGCTCAAACCCGGTGCCGCGGAAGATCGTCACCGACCAGTTGCGCAGCGACCCGGCTACAAAAGCCGGAGTCCGCTTACCAGGGCCTCAACCGTGGAACCTTCTCGCGCAGCGTTTCCTCAACCTCATAGGCAATCTGCCTGATACTCGCCAGCACAGGATTGCCCATTCCGGCGAAGATCGGTGGCACGGTCGCAGATGTTCAGCTTGCGCTCGTGCCTCCGGATGATGAAGCTCTAGCGCACATCGAGGCGTTCAAGCTTGAGCAGAGATACGGGTGGTACGCGCGCGAGATTTTCGATCTGATGGAGAACTACAACCGATTCAAGGAGTACCCACTGGCTGTACGAAAGGCTGTTTGGCCAGCCGAGCTAGTCCTTGGCTTTACGCCGGACACGGCTCCCGACAGAGCGCTAGGCCTTTGCCTTCTTGACGTATTTCGAGAACTGGAATCGGGGCGGTCGTCTAGGGGCGCGGCGCAGAGTTCACGTCTGCAGACCCCCCAGTGGGTGGGCAGAGGGCGGCTTGGCCGAACCTCGGCTTCCTCGCCGGGAGCGGCCAGACAGAGCACGGCTCGCGACGGGTCGCAATCGCTGCACAGCGGACATCGAGCCACGAGGCGTTAACGGCAGCAATGGGTCGGTAGGGTCCATCCACAAAAGCGCAGGCGTAGGTCTTGGCGTAGCTTTGTGCGCTGGTCCTTGTCAGATGAGGCACAGGTACTGCTGCATCATCTGTGTATGGGCTAACACAGCGTTGGTCTTCGATATTTGGGGCGGTGAGTGACCTTGGCGTCGCAGCTCCTGGACCGCGCTCCGCTCCCAAATCGAGTATCCGGCCCCATAAACCCTGGAAGCACATCGAGATTTGACTGGATCGTTCCGAGCGGGAGGAGAGCTGCGGGGAAATTGGTCGGCCGAGATGGATCAATGTTGATTGATCTAGGCTGGATCGGGTTACATGGTGGTTACATGGACCGAATAGAGAAAAAGGGGTTACACGTTTTTGGCATGTAACCCCTTGATTCCTTTGGTCGGAGCGATAGGATTCGAACCTACGACCCTCTGATCCCAAATCAGATGCGCTACCAGGCTGCGCTACGCTCCGACGAGCCGGAGATTGTGCCCCATCGCCACACTTGGGTCAATCCCTTGTACAGATGTCATCGAGTGCGCGTTAGGATGTTCGTTCCGAGCATCGTCGAACGAGGGCTATCCGGATGCATCTGATTCTGTGGCGTCATGCCGAAGCCGAGGATTACGCCGCGAGCGATCTCGCCCGCCAGCTCACCGCGCGGGGCCGCCGCGACGCGCAGGCGGTCGCCAAATGGCTCAGGCTGCGCCTCGAGAGCAGCGCCGTGATCCTGGCAAGTCCCGCCGCGCGCACCGTGCAGACCGTCGAGGCGCTGACCGACCAGTACCGCACCGTGCGCGAACTCGCGCCGGGCGGCGGCGTGGCCGAAGTGCTCGCTGCCGCGGGCTGGCCCGACGGCATCGCGCCGACCGTGGTGGTGGTGGGCCATCAGCCGACGCTGGGCGAGGTGGCCGCGCGTCTGCTGGCCGGCAGCGATCAGGGCTGGTCGCTGAAGAAAGGTGGCCTGATCTGGCTGCAGAGCCGATCCCGCGAAGCGGGCGAACAGGCCACGCTAAGAGCGGCAATTTCGCCCGATCTGGTCTGAGTGGGGCACGATCGTATCTTTCTTCGGACTTTCTGCTAAAGTCAGCTGGACGACATGTCACCGAATTGACACCGATTCGCCATCCAAGCGTCACGGCCGGTTACTACATTGGCGACCATGTCGTTCCCTTCCTTACGACCAGGAAAGCCTGATGCGAGATCTGCCGACGCCTACGCTCCCATTCGCTTCGCTGCCGCTCGACCAGTCGCGCCGCCGCCTGCCGCGCGCGGCCGAGACGGTCACCTCCGAATTCCGCCTGCGCGCCGCGTGGGCGCGCACCGAGGACGAACTGCGTGAAGCGCAGCGCCTTCGCTACAGCGTATTCGCCGATGAAATGGGCGCCGCCGTGAGCGGCCCTGCCGGCCTTGACGTCGATCCCTTCGATGCTTATTGCGATCACCTGCTGGTGCGCGACCTCGACACGCTGAAAGTGGTCGGCACCTACCGCGTGCTGCCGCCCCACCAGGCCGCCCGGATCGGCCGCCTGTACGCGGAAGGCGAGTTCGACCTGTCGCGCCTCGCGCACCTGCGATCGAAGATGGTCGAAGTGGGCCGCTCGTGCGTCCACCGCGACTATCGCAGCGGCGCCGTGATCATGGCCCTGTGGGGCGGGCTCGGCACCTACATGATGCAGAACGGCTACGAGACGATGCTCGGCTGCGCGAGCGTGTCGATGGCCGACGGCGGCCACTACGCGGCGAACCTCTACCAGTCGCTCGGCAATTCGCTGACGGCGCCCGAGTACCACGCGTTCCCGCACACGGCGCTGCCGGTGGACGAACTGCAGACGGGCACCAAGGTCGCGCCGCCGGCCCTGATCAAGGGCTATCTGCGCCTGGGCGCGAAGATCTGCGGCGCACCGGCCTGGGATCCCGACTTCAACTGCGCTGACTTCCTGACGCTGTTCCGCCTGTCGGACATCAACGCGCGCTACGCCCGCCACTTCCTCGGCGAGCCGCTCGCAAGCTGAGTTGCCAGCCTGCCGGGGCGCTCACCCGACCCGGCTCCAGCGAGCCATCCACGACGGCACGACGAGACGATCGTCGTGCCGTTGTCGTTTACGGCGCGATCACGCCCGGCGCGGCGTGCGGCTCATGTTGATCCGTGGTGGCGACGCAACGCCGTGGGGCGCGATATCGCGACGCAGGATGACGCCGCGCCGGTGCATGTGCCGGCGGCGAACGGTGCCGGTGTCGCCAGCCGCGCCGCGCGCGGTCGGCAGCGAGCCAGCAATGAACGCGGCGTTTGCCGGGATGGGTGCGCCGGGATTCGCGCGCTTCGAATGCGGACCGCTAGATGAGGGGCACCAGGTCGATACGGAGGCCGACCGGGCCGGCAATCGATTCGACGTTCGTGGCAGCCTTCCTGGCGTCGCTCAGCGCCATGCATTCATGACGGGCGATCCGCCATCGCGGCGGCCCGCCGAGGCCACCCGCGCGACCGGTTTCGGCTAGACTCCCGGCTCGTGCGGCGCACCCGGCGCCGCGTCGCAGATCTTCCGAGGTGAGGGATGTTTCGTATCGTTCTGGCCGCGCTCGTCGCGGCAACGCTTGCCGGCTGCGTCGGCGATTCGGGCGCGGCGCGCCACCACGGCAAGCCGCCCCAGGACCCGGCCGACTACCAGGGCGTGCCGACCGACATGACGCCGCCGTCGATGCTCGGCGAGCCGGCCGCGCCGGCGTTGCCGGCTTCGCAGTAAGCGGCTGCGCGGGCGGCTTGCGCGCGAGGCGGAGCGCCCGCGATCGGCCGGCATGCGCGCGCTCGTGCCGGCTGCGTCGTGCGTCAGCCCGGCGCCGACATCGACGCTCACGTCTTCACGCCAGCTTCCGCCACGCGTTTACGACGCCTCGCCGCCGATGTGCCGCGACAGCGCCGGTACCTGGCTCGCCAGCGTCACGCCGCGCGCGATCATGAAGATCGCCATCGCGAGCCAGAGCCCGTGATTGCCGAGCGGGCCGGTCAGCACTAAGGTCGCGGCGACGAACACGCCGAGCGAGACGGCCATCGCCACCATCAGCCCACGCGTCCGGGTGGCGCCGATGAACACGCCGTCGAGCAGGAACCCCCACACCGACACGAGCGGCATCACGGCGGCCCAAGGCAGGAAGTGGCCGGCCGCTGCGCGGATCGCGGGCTGGTCGCTGAGCCGCGCGATGATCCAGTCGCCGCCGAGTGCATAGACGGCGGAGAACGCGAGCGCGCAACCAGCCGCCCATTGCAGCGTCACGCGCAGCGTCGCGCGGAACACTGCCCGGTCGCGGGCGCCGGCGGCCGCGCCGACCAGCGCCTCGGCCGCGTGCGCGAAGCCGTCGAGCGCATAGGCCATGAACGCCTGGAAGTTGAGCAGCAGCGCGTTGGCGGCGAGCATCGCATCGCCTTGCCGCGCGCCCAGATGCGCGAACCAGCCGAACGCCGACAGCAGGCACAGCGTGCGCACGAAGATGTCGCGATTGAGCGCGACCAGCCGCTTCAGCGCGGCCCGGTCGAGGAGCTGGCCCCAGGTCGGCCTGCCGATCCCGCGATGGCGGCGGCGTATGAGCGCGAGCACGCCGAACCCGAAGCCGGCCAGATCGGCTGCCGCGGTGGCCGCGCCGATGCCGGCCACGCCGCCGCCGAGGCGGTAGACGAACAGCAGCACCGCGACGATGTTCACGAGGTTGATGAAGGCCTGCAGCGCCAGCGCGAGCCGCACGCGCTGCACACCGAGCAGATAGCCGAGGATCGCGTAGTTGGCGAGCGCGAACGGTGCGGCCCAGATCCGCGCCAGCACGTAGTCGCGCGCGGTGGCGCGCACCGCCTCGCTGCCGCCGAGCAGCGTCAGCGCGATCGAGATCAGCGGGCCGTGCAGCGCGAGCACGGCGAAGCCGAGCAGGCCGGCCAGCACGAGCGCGCGCAGCACGTTGAGGCGGATGCCGGCGTGGTCGCCGGCGCCGAACGCCTGCGCGACGAGCCCGGTCGTGCCCATCCGCAGGAAGCCGAAGCCCCAGTAGACGAAGCCGAAGAACAGGCTGCCCAGCGCGACGCCGCCCAGCATCTGGGTGCCGTCGAGATGGCCGGCTACGGCCGTGTCGACGGCGCCAAGGATCGGCTGCGTCAGGTTCGCGAGCACGATCGGCACGGCGAGGCCGAGCACCCTGCGGTGGCCGACGCCGGCGCGGCCGGGCGCGACCCCGGCGGATAACGCGGAAGGCGCCGACATCGCGCCGCTTACGCGCGTTCCTGCACGCAGATCCACGGCGACACGACCACGGCCCACAGCTCGGGCGCGCGTGCCGCGTAGTCCTGCGCGAGTTCGGCGGGCATGCGCGCCACGTGGCCGGCGGCGAGCCACGGCGTGACCTGCTCGGTGCGGTCCGCGGCGATCGCCTCGGCGACGCTGACCAGATCGAGGTCGCGCGCGACCGACAGCAGCTTGCCCTGCGCGAAGAAGCGTTCGAGATCGCACCAGTCGATCTTCGCGGTTTCGCCGAGCAGTTGGGTATAGAGCGCGGAAGGCGCCGCGCCGGCGGACGGTGGGTTCGATGAAGTCATGAGCTGACGTTGGGGCAGGACGCGGCCGCCGGAGCGTGCCGCCGTAATGATGGACGTGACGATGGATGAGCGGCGGCGGGCGGTGTCGGCAGGCGCGCCGCTCGCGCGGTCTCGCACGATATGTCGCAGCGCGTGATTCTAGCCGATCCGGCGCGGGCCGCTCGATCCGGCCGGAAATCGGGTGGGCGCGGAGGCGGCGGGAGCGCCGGCTCGCCGGCTCGCCGCCTGCTCCGGCATCGCCGAACCGATGGAAGTCCTTGCGGCGCTACGCGTCGCGCAAGGCGCGCCGGATGATCTTGCCGGTCGCCGTCATCGGCAGGCTCTCGACGAACGCGATCGCGCGCGGATATTCGTGCGCGGCGAGGCGCGTGCGCACGTGCTGCTGCAACTCGCGCACGAGCGCGTCGCCAGCCTCGACACCGGGCTGGACCACCACGAAGGCCTTGACGATCTCGGTGCGCGTCGCGTCCGGCACGCCGACCACGGCCGCCATCCGCACGGCCGGGTGGCGCAGCAGGCAGTCCTCGATCGGGCCGGGGCCGATCCGGTAGCCGGCGCTCGTGATCACGTCGTCGTCGCGGCCGACGAAGCGGATGAAGCCGGCCTCGTCGGCCACGCCGCGGTCGCCGGTGAGCAGGTAGTCGCCGGCGAACTTTTCGCGCGTGGCGGCCGGGTCGCGCCAGTAGCCGAGGAACATCACCGGATCCGGCGCACGGATGCCGATGTTGCCCTCGATGCCGGCCGGCAGCGGCGCGCCCGAGCCATCGACGATCTCGACGCGATGGCCCGGCGCGGCCTGGCCGATCGCACCCGCGCGCGGCGCGAACAGCGCGCTGCACGAGGCCAGCACGACATTGCATTCGGTCTGCCCGTAGAACTCGTTGATCGTCACGCCGAACACCTCGCGGCCCCATTCGAGCAACTCGGTGCCGAGCGACTCGCCGCCGCTTGCCACCGATTCGAGCCGCAGCGCGTGGCGCTCGCGCGGCCGCGCCACGCTGCGCATCAGCTTCAGCGCGGTGGGCGGCAGGAACGCGTGGCTGACCTGGTGGCGCGCCAGCAGCGCGAACGCGGCCTCGCCGTCGAACTTCTCGAAGCGCCGCGCCACCACCGTCACGCCGTGATGCCAGGCCGGCAGCAGCACGTCGAGCAGGCCGCCGATCCAGGCCCAGTCGGCCGGCGTCCAGAACACGCGCGCGCGGCGCGGAAAACCGTTTTGCGACATCTCCACGCCGGGCAGGTGGCCGAGCAGCACGCGGTGCGCATGCAGCGCGCCCTTCGGCTTGCCGGTGGTGCCGGACGTGTAGATGATCACGGCCGGATCGTCGGCCAGCGTGTCGACCGGCGCGTAGTGGTCGGATTCGGCGGCGAGCGCTGCCTCGAACGACACGCAACCGTCGGGCACGCCGCCGCTGTCGTCGCAGTCGATGCAATAGACCGTGCGCAGCGCCGGCAAGGCCGCGCGCAGCGGCGCGATCTTCGCGGCGCCGGCCCGATCGGTGACGAGCGCCGCGGCGCCGCTGTCGGCGAGGCGGAACTCGAGCGCGTCGGCGCCGAACAGCGCGAACAACGGCACCGCGATCGCCCCGGCCTTGTAAGCGGCCAGATGCGCGACGGCGGTTTGCACGCCCTGCGCGATGAATATGCCGACTCGGTCGCCGCGCGCCACGCCCAGCCGCGCGAAGTTGTTCGCGAGTCGGTTCGAAGCGGCCTTCAGCGCGTCGAACGTATGGCGCGTCACGCGGCCGTCCTCGCGCTCGTCGATCAGCGCGAGCCGGCCGCTGCCGTCGGCCCAGCGGTCGCAGACGTCGACGCCGATGTTGTAGCGCTCGGGAATCCGCCACGAAAAGGCGGCGAGCAGGGAAGGGTAATCGTCGGCTTCGGGCAGCATCGGCGCTCCTGGCGAGAGTCTCGTGTCGCGAATTCCGACGACATTACACCGGATCGTCACGGCTTTTGCACGATAGTCGTGCCGTGCAGCGGTCTGTTGCATCGTGTCTCGCGGCGGGTGGGGGCCGGGACGCGTACTATCGTGCGGTCAACGATTCGAAATGAAACATGCTCTGGCTTTGGATTGCGTCGGGGTTCAGCCTCATCGGCATCGGCGCCGTCGTGTTGTTCGCGACGCGCGTCGATCCGTTGTCGGGCCGCGTCGGCGGCCGGTATCGCAAGCGCTGAACCGGCACCGTCCGCGTTTTCTTCGGCTCCGCCGGCTGCCTCGGCCGGCTGCGTTCCGGCGTTTTGGCCGCCGGTGCGCGTCTCAGCGCGCGGGCAGGTAGCGCGACGGATCGATCGACCGGCCACCGTAGCGCAGCTCGAAATGCAGCGCGACGCGATCGTTGTCGGTGTCGCCCATCTCCGCAATCTTCTGGCCTTGCGTCACCGCCTGGCCTTCCTTCACGAGCAGCACGCGATTGTGCGCGTAGGCGGTCAGGTAATCCGCGTCGTGCTTGATGATCAGCAGGTTGCCGTAGCCGCGCAGCCCGTTGCCCGCGTACACCACCGTGCCTGCCGCTGCCGCGATCACCGGCGTGCCGGCCGTGTTCGCGATGTCGATGCCCTTGGAATTGCCGCCGTCGAAGCTGCGCACGACCGTGCCGGCCGCCGGCCAGATCAGCGAGATCGAGGTGGCCGGGCGCGTCGACGGCGCGGCCGTGGCTGCGGCCGGCGGCGGTGCGCTCGGCGCGGGGGCACCGCCGCCCGTGGTACGGATCGGCGCGCTGCCCGAGGCGCCCGGCGGCACGACGCGCAGCACCTGGCCGACCTCGATCGCATCGGGATTGGCGATGGAATTCCAGCGCGCGAGGTTCGACACCGACTGGCGGTTCGAGCGGGCAATCTTCGACAGCGTGTCGCCGCGCTCGACGCGATAGAAGCCGGGGGCGACCGGCGCGGAGCCGCAAGCGGCCAGCACGGCGACGAGTGAAGCGACGACGAGCCGCCGGGTGATCTTGACCAACATGGAACCTCGCAATGAAACCTCGCAGGGTGCCGCCGCGATGCCCACGGCAGCGGATGCAAAAACCCCGGATTTTACCGGGTTCGGCGCGGCGCCCGATATTTGGCCGTGGCGATCGGAAGCGGATGTTCGCGTGACGCGACGACGCGCGGGGGGGGGGCGGCGCGATGTGGCGGCGGCGCGTGACGGGCGCCGCGACGGTGTGTGTGCTGAACGAAAAGCGCGAAAGAGGTGCGCGTCGGATGCGCCACGGCTCAGCAGGCCGTCGGCCTTGTCGTTATTACGCGTGTTTTGTTGAGGCGCGGCGGTGCGGGACGATTGGTTTCGCGTTCCACACCGCCGTGCTCACGGCGGACAGCGGGCGGGGCGCGCTCAGTCCAGCGCCGTCACGTGGATCCGCAGCGCGGCCGTCTCGCTGGCGCCGGGTGCGAGCATGCGCAGGCCCAGGCCGTTGTGGATCGCGTCCGGCAGGCCGAGCCACGGCTCGACGCAATAGAAGTCCGATTCGGGCTTCTCGGTCCAGGTCGTCACCGTGTACCACGGGATCGAGCCGGGGCGATTCAGGTCGATCCCGATGCAGCGCCCGCGCCCCGGCATCGTGATTCGCACCGGCTGCGCCGGCACGCCTTCGAGGCAGTGGAAACGGTCGTGGATGCGCGCCTCGTCGAGCGTGTAGCGCGGCTCGCCCGCCTCGGGCGCCGCGATGGAGCCGTCCGGCTGCTGGTAGCGGCGCTGCGTCGGCGGCAGGTCGAGGGTGGTCTGCGCGCGCTCGCCGTGCGGCAGCGCGAAATAGAAGTGATGGCCCGCGTAATAGGGCAGTGGCGCGTCGCCGAGATTGCGCGTGGTCAGTTCGACGTCGAGCGTGTTCTCGTCGTTAAATTGGTAGCGCACGTCGAAGCGGAACGCGAACGGGTAGGCGTCGAGCGTGGCCTCGCTGCTTTCTAGCGTCATGTCGATGCCACGTCCGTCCGCATCGACGTGCGCCGCGAACGGCAGGTCGCGCGCGAAGCCGTGCATCGGCAGGTCGCGTACTGCGCCGGCCGCGTCGCGCCAGCGGCCGATCGTGTCGCCCACCCGATGGCGGCCGAGGAACGGGAACAGCAGCGGGTTGCCGCCGCGCACCTTGGCCGGTGCGCTCCAGTCGGCCTGCTCGGGCCAGAAGATGATCGGCTCGCCGCCGATGTCCCATGACAAAAGACGGCCGCCCGCCTGCGGGGCGATGCGCACGCGCGAGGCGCCGTCGACGAGTTCGATGATGTCCTGCTGCTGGAAGATGGGCATGAGGGGCCTTCGATCGGCATCGGGAAACGGGCCGACAGCATAACGGATCGACGCGCGATTGTGCGGGCGGCGCCGGCCGTCTCGCGGCGGGAGCGGGACCGGATGCGATGAGGCGGCCGGCACCTAGGGGAAACCCGTTCGGGAAATCGCGGGGTGGCATCGCGCCGGAGAGTCGGGATAATTGTATCAACCAGTTACTTTTCGTTACACTGAGCCCTCGAGTCGAGTTGAAGGAGTCTGAGCATGGATCTGGCAATGGCCATGGGTATCGCACTGTTCGGCATGTTCACCGGCAGCACGCTGCTGTTTTTCTACCAGCTCGGCCGCTGATGCCGCGCGGCGGCGGATCGGATTCCGCCACCGCGTTGACTGGCCCGCCGTCTTCGGACCGCGGGCCGTTTGTTTTTTTGATTTTTATTTCAATTTTGCGGTGATGCGTTGCCGGTTACGATGAGCGCGCCGAGTGGCTTGGCGCACGGGATGCAGGTGGGCATAATCGGGGCGCGGCCGGCCGTTCGCGCCGGCCGATCTGGCGATCTCCCCGTTCAATCATCGACAAAAGGACCGACGCGTGAGCCTCTGGTTTCTGGTATTTCTGAGCGTCCTGCAGGGCGTGACCGAACTTTTCCCTGTCAGCAGCCTGGGTCACACGCTGCTCGTGCCGGCGCTGATCGGCATGCATATCGACAAGCATGCGCCGCAACTGCTGCCATTTCTGGTCGCCCTGCACCTCGGGACCGCGCTTGCGCTGCTCTGGTATTTCCGTACACGCTGGTGCGCCCTCGTGCGCGGTTTCTTTGCCTCGTTCGCCGGGCGCCCGAACGATGACGCGCACATGATGTGGGCGCTCATCATCGGCACGATTCCGGCCGGCCTTGTCGGGCTCGTGCTCGAGAAGCGCATCGAGCATGTGTTCCATGACCTGCGGATCGTGGCCGCGGCGCTGATGGTGAACGGCGTCCTGCTGTGGTGGGGCGACCGCCTGCAGCGTTCGCGCCAGCATCGCGCGCCCGAGAAGCTCACGTTCGGCCAGGCGTTTTTCGTCGGGCTCGCGCAGATCGGCGCGCTGATTCCGGGTTTTTCGCGCAGCGGGCTGACGATGATTGCCGGTAATGCGGCCGGGCTCACCACCGAGAAGGCCGCCGAGTTCTCGTTCCTGCTCGGCACGCCGATCATTCTCGCGGCCGGCGTGCTCGAATTACCGAAGCTGTTCCATGCACCGGACCAGCTCGCCGACGCGGCGCTCGGCGGCGTGCTGACCGCGATCGCGGCGTACCTGAGCATACGGTTCCTGATGCGCTATTTCGAGGGGCGCGGGCGGCTGGCGTCGTTCGGCGTGTATTGCGTGCTGGCGGGGTTGTTCTGCCTTGGGTGGTTCGCGTTTCATCCGCAGCCGGTTTGAGGCAGTTTGATGGGAAAAGGCGGCGGGCGATGGTGGTCGCGCCGCCTCGCGCGCTTGCCGGCCGGTAATGCCATGCAGATGCGGGCCCCGCAGATGCTGGCCGCGCGGTGACGATCGGGTATAATTGCCGGCTCGGATTCTTCGACCGGTTCGCCTCGGTGGGCGGGGCGGTCGACGATTGCTGAACGGGTTGGCGGGCTGTCTGCGAGGGGCTTCGACGCGGGATCGGTTGGGGCGCATCGAAGAGGATACTCGTTTTTCCCTCGTCTCTCCGGGGCAGTGCAAACGGCACTGCCTGTCTCACGACCGCCCTTAGCTCAGACGGATAGAGCAACGGCCTTCTAAGCCGTAGGTCACACGTTCGAATCGTGTAGGGCGGGCCAGTCAAATCAGTGCGTTAGCTGATATTTTCAAATCATGCAGCGGCCCTTCGTTGCTAACCGCCGCGCCCATTTTCTTCCCACTGCGCAAGAAGCTCGGCTGGGATCGCCGTGACGACCTCGGCGTAAGGCTTGCCGACGAACCGCTCCGCGCGTTTGAGCAATACGGGAATCGGGCTGCTGGGTTCGTGGATCTCGAACCACGTTCGCGCGCTGCGAATCAGCGCGAGCGCGGCCTGCCGGTCCGTCGGTTCGGATCTCGGTTGGGCCGTTATGCGCTCGGTGGCGCTCGTTGTTCCGTCATTCAACGGTTCTCGCAGCACTGACGCGTCGCTTTCCGATGGTTCGTCAGAAGCCAACGCGGGATCGGAAGATTCTTCCAATGGCTCCGCCGCGTTCACCGATGCGGATGCAGTCAACCTGCCGAGGAGTCGCGTGAGCGATGTCAGGTCCGGCAGGGACGCTTCGAGATGCATGGCGCACCATGCATCGATCGCAGCGAGATGCGCAATCACCTTGTCGAAACCCGCCATCACCTCGGGCCGCTGCTCGCGCACATCCAGCAACTGCTGCGCAACGGACTCGGGTGCGAGCGCATCAATGGGGCGAGGGTGCGCAAAGGCACGCTCGACGTCGCGCACCTGCAGTCGCGCCAGCGACGACTTCGAAAGCACGATCTCGCGCACGTCCGCGAGCAACCCTTCCGGATCGGCGAGCGCCTGTATCGCGTTCATCCGCATTTCACGCGCGACGTCGCGCCCACCCTCGACATCGGGCTGGGGATGGACGTGTTCGGCAAACGCATCGAGCCAGGCGGCCAGCAATCCGGTGCCCTCTGCCAGACCCGCGGCACCGGCGAGCCGCGTGCGACATCGCGTATACAACACGGCAACCCGAATATCCTTCGTGCGCGCCATGAGCCGCCGGCAGTCGCGCTCGAGCTCGCTCCAGTTGACGGGATCGGGGGTACCGACGAACGCACCATACTGCACGTCCTGTCTCGGTGCCGCACTCGCAAACAACACGACGAAATCGTGGTCGTATTCGAGGTCCGGACCGCAGGGCATGGAATCGCTCACGGGCGCGAGCCAGTCGTGATAAGGCGTGTCCTGCTCGGCACCTTTACGGGTTGCGGACTGTCGGGGCGACTGCTTTTTGCTCATGGTCGATGGTCGGATTCAGTCGGGCGCATTTTCAAAATGCCGTACATAACGTTCGGGTTCGAACCGCATGCCGGTAATCGATCGGTCGGACCTCGGGCGCCCCAGCCATCCGGACCATCCCATGCGTTGCGGGCCGCCCATGACAGCCGGCGGCGCGCTTTCGGGCTTGATGCGCAGCTCGAGTTCCCACTCCAGTTCATAGCCGACGAACGCTCGCACCCATTCGACGAGACGCGGCAGATCCTCGCCCTGCGGTGTGAAGCGCAGATACGCGTCGAGATCGATGGGGCCGATCACGATGCGGAACCGGTGCTGACGGTCCGGTGCCACGCGCCCGAGCATCGCGGCCTGCCCCATCGTGGCGGCGGCTCCCGGTCGGCCCATGCGCCCCTGATCGGCCGGATCGATTTCGACCCAATGGAACACGTTCTCCTCAATCGCGACCGGCACGCCGAAGTAATGCTCGAGCGTGGCGCGGAGCCCGTCTGCGTTGCGCGACTCGCGCACGAGATGCGCGGACGCCGCCAGTCGGGCATGCGAGGGCAGCGGGCGCCGCCCGATTTCGGCGGTGTCGTGGCCCGTGAGGCTCGCGATGTAGAACGAAAACCTCTCGTCGTCTTTCCGGTCGAGTCCGGCGGTCGACTGTGCCGATGCCCACGCACGATAGAACAGCGTCAGGCATCGGTGATGGAAGATGTCGAAGAAGTCGGCTGTCGTCGTGTCGCGGCGACCCTCTTCGCGCTCGCGCGCCCATTCGGTGACATGGATCGGCAATGGCCCGTTTGGCCCGAGCATGCCGAGACCGAAGAGCCTGACCTTGAGCCGTCCCGCTGCTTCCTGGACGCTGGCGATTTCGCGCGGTGCGAAGGCGAGGCTCGGTTGTTGTCCGAGCCGGAACGGCTCGGCCCGCGGCCGGCGCGCGGTGCCGATCGGGTCGAGCGCGGGGTTGGCGCCGATGCGTCGCAGCAGCGACAGGAACCCGAAGCGCCACGGTTCGGCCCGCAGGCGTTCGAGCAGATCGGGCGAAAGCGTGTTGTCGCGAACGAGCGCCGGTAGCGTGGTACGTTTCATCACAGCACGCCGCGTGTCCCGGTGCGCACGGGCCAGCGGGCGATACGGCCGCGCTGCATCGAATGCAATTCGGTCTGCGTGAAGCTGTTGATCGAGACGTGCCGTGCCAGCCAGTGCTCGAGAATCGTCCCGAATAGGTAAGGATTCACGCCGGAGAAACCGGTCTCGTCGACCGTTACCGCGCACTCGATGCCACGCCCGAACGTCATCGGGCCGGTGCCCGGCAGCTTGCGTGTTACCGGACGCGTCTTGACGCCGACGAGGCTTTCGACTTGCCGCAGCGGCTCGTTGTTGTCGTTCGAAAGATACAGGCGCAGCAGGTCGCGTAGCCCCTGGCCACCGTCACGGTGATCGAGACCTTCGAGCGGCAGGTAGTTGAAGTTGAGCTGGCGAATCAGCCGCCACGCCGTCTCTCGCTCCGCATACGGCGCTTTCGGTGGACTCGGCGGACGAATGAGACCGATGCTCTCGACCGGCGCGGACTCCTCGGTTGTCAGATCGCGCACGCCGTCGCGCGGCACGAGCGTGGCGAGATCCCGGTTCGTCAGCAGCGCCACGACTGACAGAAAACGGATGTCCTCGCCATAAGGGGCCTCGTTCTGGTCAATCAGCGAGAGAAACACCTCGGTGCCGACATAGGGAGTTCGCGTGCCGTAACGGCGCGCCGAATCGGACACGAGCCGCCGTTCGCGTCGTGTCGAGAAATACCGCCCGTGATTGCCTTCGTCGTTGTTCAGCGTCTGATAAAGCGGGCGAAATTCCAGTTCGTCCGAGGTCGCCGCGACCTGTCCATGCACGGTCTCCACCGCGAACACTTCGTAGTCGAGCGGTGCAAGCCGCGCGGGCACCAGATGAGACTCGGTCTCGCGGGGGGAAATCTCGATGCGGTCGGTATGTCGTTTGAAGAGGTTGATGACGGGCGTGCAGAACAGCGCGAAGCGCGACGCGTCGACGAGGTTCGCGAGCGAGCCCGGCGCCCGGTCGAGCAGCACGACGATTTCGACCTCGCGACCATTCACGCGAGACAGCCCTTCCGCGAGACCGTTGAGTGCGAAGAACCAGAACCGTGCCGGGCATGCGAAGTATTCGTGCAGCAGGTTGTGCCCGTGAAACTTCGTCCAGGTGAGCGGCAGCAGGTTCTGATCGATGCGCAGTCCCTCGTGTTCGACCGCGTCTCGAGTCACGGCGGCGGGAGGGCGCCCCGGTACGCCGAATTCACCCGGCGCGGCAATGATCGACGCGACGCCGGCAACGTGCAGCAGCTCGAACAGGTGCGAAGCGACCTGTTCGTCACCGGCCAGGTACACGGGCAGCCGGTCGAGCCCCTTCAGATCGGTGATGCGCACGTCGCCCGTCGTCGCCAGCCGCAGCCGCAATGCGCCGCGCACCGGTCGGTCCGGTGAGACGTAGCGGTCGAGCGCCGGAATGTCGGGCGGAATGCCCGTCAGGCGCGCATCGGTGATCGTGAGCGGCCAGAGCGTGACGTCCTGCCCGCTCGTAAACTGGCAAGCGGTTTTTTCTCCGTCCGGAACCTGTGCCTTGAACGAGGTGCCGCGCGCGATACGGTAGCCTGCGGCCAGATTGCCTTCAGCCTGACCCGGATACAGGCGCACGACCGCGATCGATGGCGTGGGGGCGACGTAATTCGGATAGATCACTTCCAGCAGCCGTTCCGTGAAGCGGGGAAACTCCGCGTCGAGCTTGATCTGCATGCGCGCGGCCATGAAGCAGAACGACTCGATCAGGCGCTCGACGTAAGGGTCGGCCACTTCGCCGGCCTGCATGCCGAGCCGGCGTGCGATTTTCGGATGCGCCTGCGCGAACTCGGTGGCGAGCTCGCGCATGTAGATGAGTTCCTGGTTGTAATAGTCGAGCAGTCGCGGGTCCATCGGAAAGGCCTCGTTTTGTCGTGCTGCCGTGCCTACCCGGCGCGCATGCCGGTGATCTGGATCTCGCTCGTCTCCAGATCGAGCGAGCTCTGCACCATGAATGCGAGCGGATACGGGTCCATGTGGACCAGACCGCGTACTTCGAACGCGAGCACATTGTGCTGGCCACTGGCGTCCTCACTCAGACGCGGCGAGACCGCCAGCGAATCGGGGATCAGCCGCGGCTCGAAATCGATGATGGCCTGCCGGATCATCCGCTCGATGTCGTTCCACTGGCGCGATGCGAGAAAGGTGCCGGCGAGCGGCGGTACGCCGAAATTGACGGTTGACGCGGCCGCCCGCGGGTGGCGGTCGCGCTCGATCCGGTCTTCAATGCTGGTCGTGTTGAGTAGATAGGCGAGATCGCGCTGGACGATGTCGCGCATCTGTTTGCGCGTGACGGCATATTCTTCGGGGGCTTCGACGAGTCGATGCGGCGCGTCGTCCCGCAGCCGGTCGAGCAGGGTCGGCATCAGGTGGGCGTTTGCGCGCCGCGGTGGGCGGGCGACGAGCGAGCCGCTCCGCGTGGGATGCCGTTTGGGCTCAGTCATCGGCCGGCTCTCCAGGGGTGGCGCCGCCCGTGATACGCGAGCCGAACTGCGCGTGGTCCAGTTCGAATGGACCGAAATCTCCCTGATCCGTTGTCCGGGTTTTTCGTCCAGGTGCGATGACGGCGGTCCGTCCAGATTCCTGCCAAGCCGTTTCGCGCCCGAGACGCAGTACGTCGGTCGCGGCTTCCGAGCCGGGTAGCAGGCAGGCATGAAGCCGCGCACGGTACTGCCGTCCCTCAGCGCCAGCAGACACGGTATCCAAAAAGGCCCACCGATGGACCGGCTGCACGCGAATGCTCGATTCGATCCGCTCGATCTGCACGATAGTCGGCAGGTCTCCCAAGCGGTGGCCAGAGAGCGTTTCAACCGCGAATGACAGGTTCATGCGTCGTCCTTGCATACCGGTGCATCCAGCGGGCTATCGACCGACAGCGCGTGATGCTCGCGCCGGGTCAGCGCGGGCGGCAGCGATGGCGCACGGCGGAGTTCCGCCGAGTGGAATTCGGGGGGAGCAAAGAGGCGCAGGACTTCCGGCGTGGGTCCGGTCTCCAGCTCGGGAGCAGATTCCGTGTCCAGCCGTCCGAATGCGTCCTCGAGTTTGCGCTCGCCTGACAGCAACACCTCGATGGATTCCGGGCCAGTCGGGTTTGCCGGTGGCGGCCGCAGGTCGTGCGAACCGGAATCGGGCGCGACTGAGCCAACAGGTGTCGCGGGCGGGTCCGGCGGTTCGCTCAATGAGCCGGAAAGGGCGGTGTGTGGGTCCGTCAGCGCGCGCCAGTATTGCGCGTGAAGCGTTTCGACGAGGTCGTCAGTGTGCTCGGGAAACGGGGTCTCCCGCGACCCCGTGCCGAGCTTCCCCCGGACGTGATTCCCGTTCATACCGTGATTGCCGATCAGATCGAGGATCGATTGATTTCCGCCCGCGAGATCCGATGGTTCGAACAGCAGAGAGTCCGCGCCGTCCTCTTGCTTCCCGGGATCGCACGACTCGTTATGCAACTCGGGCTCGGTAATCGAGGTATCGGGTTGGCGGTGCCGTTGCAAGCGGAATAAGCGCATGAAAGAGCCTGTGATGACGGAATGCGCATTTTACCCGTGGGGTGGGTAATTCGTTCATTCGAAATGAGGTTTCTCGATTTTAAAATATTATCAAGATTTGATCTTGAATTAATGGATTAATTGAGTGAGGTGGAGTGTGCTTGGTTTATATGGAGATAAGAAATGTCAATGAGGGATTGTTGAGGGTATGTTCGTATTTTTGGCGGATTCCCTCGATTGCATCAATGGCGTGGTGATTGCGGCGCTCGTGTAGCTTCCCCGTTTTCATGACCCAGATGGTGTAGTTGAATATCTTTGGCGGTGTAAGGTCGCAAGGTGCGATTCGATGTCGGTTCTCCAACTTGCGTGAGTGACGACAGTAAAAGCTAATTGGAATAATGCGCGGACTGAGAGGCATTCACTTTATTGGTGTGTGAAGTGCGGCAATAGGCCGATGCCGCCCGAATAGAATTCCTGATTGCTCCGGCCAGGGCCAGGAACATCGAATCAACAACAAGAAGGTTCGCATGACAATTTCACGCCAGGCGCTGTTCGGCAAGCTCGGGGCTCAGCTCTACCGCAGCGTCGAATCAGCAACACGGTTCTGTAAGCTGCGCGGCAATCCGTATGTGGAGCTCGTCCACTGGTTGCATCAGCTCCTGCAGCAACCCGATAGCGACCTGCATCGCATCGTGCGGCACGCCGGCATTGACCGCGACGCACTGGATCGTGATTTCGCAAGCGCGTTGGCCGCGCTGCCCGCCGGCGCCAGTTCGATCAGTGATTTCTCGTGGCATATCGAGGCGGCAATCGAGCGTGCGTGGGTGCTCGCGACGCTGAGTCATGGCGATCGCCGCGTGCGCGGCGCATGGCTCGTCGCTGCGCTCGTCTCCACGCCCGAGTTGCGGCGCGTTCTGCTCTCCATTTCTCCCGCGTTTGGCAAGCTCCCCGTCGACGGGCTCGGCGACGCGTTGCCGGCCTGGATTGACGGCTCGCCCGAAGCCACCGATGCACCTTACGACCACAGCGATTTTTCGGCGGCAGTGCCGGGCGAGGCGTCCGGCGCCATTCCAGTGGCATCGAAGGCGGCTTCTCTCGACCGGTACTGCACCGACCTGACGGCGCGCGCTCGTGCGGGCGAGATCGATCCGGTCATCGGCCGTGAACTCGAGATTCGCACGATGATCGATGTGCTGCTGCGCCGCCGGCAGAATAACCCGCTGGTAACAGGAGAGGCCGGCGTCGGCAAAACGGCCGTCGTGGAAGGGCTGGCGCGCGCGATTGCAGCGGGCAACGTGCCGCCGAAGCTCGCCGACGTGCGGTTGCTGTCGCTCGACGTCGGCGCATTGCTCGCCGGCGCCAGCATGAAAGGGGAATTCGAGGCGCGTCTGAAAGCGCTGCTCGAAGCCGCTGCAAAATCGCCGGCGCCGGTGATCCTCTTCATTGACGAAATCCACACGCTGATTGGCGCCGGCGGACAGGCAGGCACGGGCGATGCCGCCAATCTGCTGAAACCGGCGCTGGCGCGCGGCACGGTTCGCACGATCGGTGCGACGACCTGGGCCGAGTACAAGCGCCACGTCGAAAAGGATCCGGCGCTCACGCGGCGCTTCCAGGTACTGCAGATCTCGGAGCCGTCCGAAGCGGCCGCCGTCGACATGGTGCGCGGGCTCGTACAGACGTTCTCCCGGCACCACGGCGTCGTGGTGCTGGACGAAGCGATTCGTGCGGCGGTCACGCTCTCGCACCGTTACATCCCGTCGCGCCAACTGCCGGACAAGGCCATCAGCCTGCTGGACACCGCCTGTGCCCGCGTGGCGCTGTCGCAGCATACCGTGCCGCGCGAACTGGACGACATACGTCAGCGTTTGGCGGCCGCGCGTGCCGAGGAGGCCTTGCTCGTGCAGGAAGCCCGTATCGGCCTGGATATCGACAGCGCGTTGACGGGCGTGCGGGCGCGCATCGATACCTTGGTGACCGAAGAGGCGGCTGTCGACCATCGCTGGCGTGCTCAGGCGGCCGCCGCACAGGCGTTGCTGGCCGCGCGCGAAGCCATTGGACCCGACAACGGCGACACCCCACGCGACGAGGCGGCGGCGCTTTCGATGCTGCGCGAACGCGAACGCGCGCTCGCCGCGCTGCAAGGCGATGCGCCGCTCGTATTCGCTGAGGTCGATGAGGCGATCGTCGCGGAAATCGTCTCCGATTGGACCGGCATTCCCGTCGGCCGCATGCTGACCGACGAGGTCGCCGCCGTGCGCAGATTGCCCGACACGCTCGCGGCTCGCGTGATTGGCCAGACCGACGCGCTGCGTCGGATTGGCGAACGTGTGCAGACCGCGCGAGCGGGCCTCACCGACCCGAAGAAACCGCTTGGCGTATTCCTGCTCGCCGGTCCCTCGGGCGTCGGAAAGACGGAAACCGCGCTGGCGCTGGCCGAAGCGCTGTACGGCGGTGAACAGAACCTGATCACGATCAACATGAGTGAGTATCAGGAGGCGCACACCGTCTCGGGCCTGAAAGGGGCGCCGCCGGGCTATGTCGGCTACGGCGAGGGCGGGGTGCTGACCGAGGCGGTGCGCCGCCGTCCATATTCGGTCGTGTTGCTCGACGAAATCGAGAAGGCCCACCGCGACGTGCATGAGATGTTCTTCCAGGTCTTCGACAAGGGCTACATGGAGGACGGCGACGGCCGCTATATCGATTTCCGCCATACGACGATCCTGCTCACGAGCAACGTCGGCGCCGAGCTGAACACGAATCTTTGCGTCGATCCATCGCTCGCGCCGAATCAGGATGGTCTGCGGGAAGCCCTGACGCCCGAGCTGCTCAAGGTCTTCCCGGCGGCATTTCTCGGGCGTGTGACAGTCGTGCCGTATCGGCCACTTGCCGACAGTGCGCTCGCCAGCATCGTCCGCCTGCATCTGGGGCGCGTCGTCAAGCGCATGGCCGACAGCCACGACATCGCGTTGACGTACGACGACGCGGTCGTCGATTACATCGTCGGCCGCTGTCTCGTGCAGGAGGCCGGCGCACGCGTGTTGATCGGATTCATCGAGCAGCACGTGCTGCCTCGCCTGTCAGCGCTGTGGCTCGATGCCTTTGCATCGAAACAGACGCTGGCGCGCATGGCGATCGGCGTGGTCGACCCGTCCGACCCACCGGCACAGGCCCTCGCGTTCGAGGCGACCGTCATTCATTCAGACGAGCCGGTTCGCTGAGCTCGCCGTCCTACCACCACCGCTCAGGAGCTTCATTCATGGCCGCTTCCAGCAGTTCGCAGAAATTCATTGCACGCAACCGTGCGCCGCGTGTGCAGATCGAGTACGACGTCGAGGTCTACGGCTCGGAGAAGAAGGTCGAGTTGCCGTTCGTGATGGGCGTGCTTGCCGATCTGTCCGGCAAGCATCCGGTCGAGCCGTTGCCGGCCGTATCGGACCGGCGCTTTCTCGAGATCGACATCGACAATTTCGATGAGCGCATGAAGGCGATCCGGCCGCGCGTCGCGTTCGCCGTGCCAAATACGCTGACGGGCGACGGCCAGATGATGGTCGACATGAGCTTCGAGAGCATGGAGGATTTTTCGCCCGCCGCGATCGCGCGCAAGGTCGAGCCGCTGCGCCGACTGCTGGACGCGCGAACGCAGCTTGCCAATCTGCAGACCTACATGGACGGCAAGTCGGGCGCGGAGGCGCTCGTGACGCAGCTGCTGCAGGACCCTGCGCTGCTCAAATCGCTGGCCGCCGCGCCAAAGCCCGAGCGGCAAGCCGACGAAGCCGCTGATCAAGCCCCCGCGAACTGACCGACGAACCGAGAAGGGATAACCATCATGGCGAAGCAGGAAACACGGGCCGCTGTCGAGCAGACGGCGACGCAGTCCGATTTCACCCAGCTGCTGGAGCGCGAGTTCCGACCCAAGACCGACGACGCGCGCGAAGCCGTCGAGCGGGCCGTTCAGACGCTCGCCGAGCAGGCGCTGGCGCAAACGGCGACGCTCAGTGACGACGCGTACAAGAGCATCGCAGCGATCATCGCGCAGATCGATCACAAGCTCTCCGAGCAGATCAACCTGATCCTGCACCACGAGGATTACCAGGCACTCGAATCGGCATGGCGCGGCTTGAATCATCTCGTGTCGAACACCGAAACCGACGAACATCTGAAGATCCGCTTCATGGACGTCTCGAAGCTCGATCTGCATCGCACGATGCGCCGCTACAAGGGTATCGCCTGGGATCAGAGCCCGCTCTTCAAGCAGATCTACGAACAGGAGTACGGCCAGCTCGGCGGCGAACCTTACGGATGCCTCGTCGCGGACTACTACTTCGACCACACGCCGCCGGATGTCGATCTGCTCGGCTCGATCGCGAAGGTCTCGGCGGCCGCCCATACGCCGTTCATCACGGGTGCCTCACCCTCGGTGTTGCAGATGGAGTCGTGGCAGGAACTGGCGAATCCGCGCGACCTGACGAAGATCTTCACGCAAAACCTCGAATACACCGCTTGGAACTCGATGCGCAACACCGAGGACGCGCGCTATGTGGGGCTGGCGATGCCGCGCTTTCTCGCGCGCTTGCCATACGGCGCGAAAACCAACCCGGTCGACGAATTCGATTTCGAGGAAGACACGAACGGTTCCGACCATGGACGCTATGGCTGGTCGAACGCCGCATACGCGATGGGCGTCAACATCAACCGTTCGTTCAAGCAGTACGGCTGGTGCTCGCTGATTCGCGGCGTCGAATCGGGCGGGACGGTCGAGAATCTGCCGACTCATACGTTCCCGACCGACGATGGCGGCGTCGACATGAAATGCCCGACCGAAATCGCGATCTCGGACCGGCGCGAAGCCGAATTGTCGAAAAACGGCTTCATTCCGCTCGTGCATCGCAAGAACACCGATCACGCGACCTTCATCGGCGCCCAATCGCTGCAGAAGCCCGCCGAGTATCACGATCCGGACGCGACGGCCAACGCCAACCTGTCCGCGCGCCTGCCGTACCTGTTCGCGTGCTCGCGCTTCGCGCACTACCTGAAGTGCATCGTGCGAGACAAGATCGGCGCGTTCAAGGAGCGCGAAGACATGCAGCGTTGGCTGAACGAATGGATCATGCATTACGTCGATGCCGATCCAACCAACTCGTCGCAGGAGACGAAGGCGCGCCGGCCGCTCGCGGCCGCCGAAGTGGTAGTCGAGGAGGTGGAGGGCAACCCCGGCTACTACAACTCGAAATTCTTCCTGCGCCCGCACTTCCAGCTCGAAGGGCTGACCGTCTCGCTACGGCTCGTGACGAAGCTGCCGTCGATCAAGGAGGCGGCGTAACCGGATACAGGTGGCCTTGGGCCGCGCGTTGAACCGTCTTCTCTCGCGGTGCGCGGTCTCTTTTTATTCAAACCAGGAGCATTGACATGGCGCAGGACATTTTCCTGAAGATCGACGGCATCAACGGCGAATCGCTGGATGACAAGCACAAGGACGAAATCGAGGTTCTGAACTGGGAGTGGGACATCCAGCAGGAATCGTCGATGCACGCCGGCAGCGGCGGCGGTGCCGGCAAGGCGACCGTCAAGGATCTGATGTTCGAGCACAACATCGACCGCGCCAGCCCGAACCTGATGAAGTATGCGCTCACGGGCAAGCACATCGACCAGGCGACGCTGGTGATGCGCAAGGCTGGCGGGAGCCCGCTCGAATACCTGAAGCTCACGATGAACGACGTGATCGTCACGCGCGTGAAGCCGTCGGGTAGCAAGCACGATGCGGAAAAGAGCCGCGAATCGGTGTCGCTGTCGTTCTCGAAGGTCAAGCAGGAGTACGTCGTGCAGAACGCACAGGGCGGCAGCGGCGGCGCCGTGACCGCGGGCTTCGACATCAAGGGCAACAAGGAAGCGTAATCGCGCGGATGCCCCGCAACCGATGCAGGCGCGTTGCCTGCGCCGGTTGAGGGGTGTCCCGTATTGAGAATAAAGGTTCATAGCTGCATGCGTTCGATATCGATCGCCGTCACGCTGGCCTGCGCGCTCACGCTTTGCGCCTGCGCAAGCCGTGGCGAACCGAAACAGAAGGAGCCGATTCGGCTCGACATGCGCGTGAATGCGCTACCCGACGTCAATCCGGACGAGCGAGGACGAGCTGCGCCGATCGTCGTGCGCATTTACGAACTGAAGAATGCCGGTGCGTTCGAGGCCGCCGACTTCTTTACGCTGCAGACCCGGGACAAGACCGTGCTTGGCGACGATGTCGTGAAGCGCGACGAATGGCAGTTGCGTCCCGGCGAACATCAGACAGTGATGCGCCGGCCCGATCCGGCCACGACGACCATCGGCGTGATCGCGGCTTATCGTGACTTGCCGAACGCCGTGTGGCGGGCAGTCTACGCGATGCCGGCCGCACCGGACAAGGCGTGGTACCGCCTGTCCACGCCGAAGCTGAAACTGACCATCGATCTCGAGGCCAAGGGTATCAAGATTACGGAAGCCAAGAAATGAAACACGTCGCGCAACAGAGCAGGCAGCACGCATGAGCTGGTACGCCAAGGTCGCCTGGCAGGAAGGGCTGTTCTTCCGGCCTCAGCTGTTCCAGCAGCAGGACCGCTATTTCGAGAAATACGCGCATCAGCGGGCGGCGCCGCTGTCGCCATTCTTTTTTGGTTTCACGCACTTTGCACTGGACATCGAAGCGCTCGCGCTTGGCAAGGTCATCGTCAAGTCGGCTGCGGGCGTATTCACCGACGGCACGCCGTTCGATGCACCGGGCAACACGCCGTTGCCGCCGCCGTTGACGATTCGGCAGGAGCATCTCGATCAGGTCATCTATCTGGCCGTGCCCGTCCGGTTGCCGAATCGCGAGGAAACCACCTTCGATAACCCCCCCGATTCGCTGGCGCGCTATCAGGTGTTCGACACGGAGCTGCGCGATACGAACTCGATCGGTCTTGCGCCCGAGGCGGTACAACTGTCGAACCTGCGCATGCGCCTGCTGCCGGAAAAGGAGTTGGGCGATGCCTGGATCGGCCTTGCACTCACGCGCGTGACGACGATCCGTGCGGACAGCAGTATCGTGCTTGACGATACGTTCGTGCCACCGGTATCCGGTTACGGCGCGAGCGACCTGCTCACGAGTTGGGTCACGAAGATTCACGATCTCGCACGCCTTCGCGCGAATGCACTCGCGCAGCGGCTCGCCGGTACCGACGACACGACGGCAAGCGCGGCGACGGTGACCGATTACCTGCTTTTGCAGATCCTGAATCGCTATGAGCCGCTCCTGCAGCATCTGCTGCGGGTGCCGGTGACGTCGCCGGCGGATGTGTACGCGCTCCTGATCGGCATGGCGGGCGAGTTGTCGACGCATCTGCGCACCGACACGCGCCGGCCGCTCGAGACGCATCCGCCGTATCAGCACACGACGCCGCACGTATGCCTGAAGCCGGTCGTCGACGACACGCATCGTCTGCTCAACGCCGTGCTGGTGCGTAGCGCGCAGAGCATCGCGCTCGAGGATCGCGGCCACGGCATGCGCAACGCGGTGGTCGACCCGGTCGACATGCAAGCGTTTACCGCACTGGTGCTGGCCGTGCACGCGGCAATGCCGCAGGATGTGCTGCAGCAGCAGTTTCTGGCGCAGGCGAAGGCAGGGCCTTCGGACAAACTGCCGGGCCTGGTGCGCAGTCACTTGCCGGGCATCGGCCTGCAAGCGCTGCCGGTACCGCCTCGGCAGATTCCATTCAATGCGGGCTACATCTATTACGAGCTCACCCGGGGCGGCCCGCTTTGGGAGGAAGTGGTACGTCACGGGGGCGTCGCCCTGCACGTCGCGGGGGACTTCCCGTCGCTCAAGCTCGAATTGTGGGGCGTGCGCGCATGAGCGCTTTTTTTGAGGAATAGGAAATGTTTAAAGAGATCTCGGTGAAGATTATTTATTTAGTCATCCTGTTGATAATGTCAGGTTGTTTGTGCGCAAGCGATTGGAAGTGATGGGGGGCAATCCGTCACATGCTGAATACATGAAAGACGGTCGATGATCGGATCGAATCAACGGAGATCCCGGAATGGCTTTGCTTGATGCACCACGGACGTTGTCGGTTTCCGGCGCTGCGCTGCCGATGTACGGCGGAGCGTCGATTCTCACGCCAGTGAGGCTGACCGGCAGTGAAACCATCGGAGCATTGTTCGAGTACACGCTCGAACTGAAAACGCCGGACGCGCTCGGGTTTTCGCAGAGCGTCGCGGCGAACGTCAAGCTCGACAAGCTGATCGGCACGGAAGTGACCGTATCGATTCAGCTCGAAGGCAAGGGCCGCTTCATTCCGGGCCTGGCCGGAGGCGCCGGCACGGCCAATCTTGGTGCAGGCACACGCGAGATCACCGGTATCGTGAGCCATGCGGCGATCGCGCGTGAGGATGGCCGTTCGATCGTATATGTCCTCACGCTGCGCCCGTGGCTCTGGCACGCGACCAGGAATTGCGACTGCCGCATCTTTCAGGATATGTCCGTGGTCGAGATCACCGATGCGGTGCTCTCGTCCTATCCGTTCCCGGTCGAAAAACGTCTCACCACACCGCGACCGAACAAGGCATGGCCCAAGCGGGACATTCAACGCCAGCACCTCGAAAGCGACTGGGCGTTCCTGCAGCGCCTGTGGGAAGAGTGGGGCATCTACTACTTCTTCGAGCATAGCGAAGGCAAGCACCGGCTTGTGCTGTGCGACTCGATGGGCGCGCTCAAACCGCTGGGTGACGCGTATGCCGTGCTTCGCTACGAGCCTCCGACGGGGCGACGGCTTGACGAGGAGCACATTCAGGACTTCTCGGTCTCCCATGTGCTGACCACGGGCGCGGTGACGAGCGTCGACTACGACTATACGTTGCCGCGTGCGGACCTGACGGTGAGGCGTGAAGAGCCTCGCGATACGGGGCTCGCCCATCAGGAGCATTACACATGGGGCGACTACGCGCAGCCGCAAGCTGGCGCGGCCGGGCTCTCTGGCGATCACAACGAGCCGCGCACGGAAGCGGAGTACCTGACGCTGGTACAGATGGAGGCCTGGCGTTGTCAGGGGCTGAGGGCTTGCGGCAAAGGCAACCTGCGGGGCGTGGTGACGGGCCAGACGTTCGTGCTGTCGCACTATCCGCAGGACGTGGCGAATCGCGAGTATGCGGTGATCGCCTGTCAGCTGACGATCGAGGAGGTTGGCGAAGCATCGGGGTCCGGCCAGCACTACCAGTGCGAAACGGATTTTACGGTGCAACCAACCAATGAGCCGTTCAGGCTGCTTCGGACGATTGCGAAGCCACGTATGAACGGCGTCGAATATGCCGTCGTGACGAGCCCGGAGAATCAGGAAATCTGGACTGATGCGTATGGTCGGATAAAGCTTCAATTTCTCTGGGACCGGCTCGGCAATCACGACGAACGTTCAAGCTGCTGGGTGCGCGTGGCCGGTGCGTGGCATGGCGATCAGTTTGGCGGAATCTTTCTGCCGCGTCGGGGGCAGGAGGTCGAAGTCGCGTTTGTCAACGGCGATCCGGACTTGCCGATCATCGTGGGCAGCGCGACCAATGCGTTCAACATGCCGCCGTTCGCGTTGCCCGAGAACCAGACGCTGGCCGGCTATCGAAGCCGGGAGGTTGGCGGTCGTCGGGCGAATACGCTGGCTTTCGACGATACGAACGGAAAAATCCAGGCACACCTGTCGAGCGACGAAGGCGCCTCGCAGTTGAATTTGGGGTACATCACGCGCATTGCGGGGAATGCCGGGCGGCAGGATGCGCGTGGCCATGGGGCTGAACTGCGCACGGACGGCCATGGCGTGTTTCGCGCCGGGCAGGGCATGCTGCTGACGACCGAAATTCGGCAAGGCGCGCAGGCCCACGTCACTGACATGGGCGAAACGACGGCGCGGCTGGAAGAAGCCGAGCGTTGGCAGTCGGTGATCGCACAATTGGCCCAGCGGGCGACGGCTCAGGAAACGAACAGCCATCAGGAGGAAGTGGCCAGGGCGCTCGCCAAACAAAACGCTGCGATCAGCGGGGCATCGGGCAGCGTCGGCGATGGTTTTCCTGAACTCGGCGCGCCACACATGGTCATTGCCGGCGCCGCCGGCATTCAGACCACGACTCCGGCGACAACGCATATCGCAAGCGGGCAGCATGTCGCGTTGACGAGCGGAGAGCATATCGCTGCATCGGCGAATGGAAGCGTCCTCATTAGTGCGCAAGACACGTTGCGCGCGTTTGTGGCACGCGGCGGCATGAAAACCGTCGCGGCGGATGGGGACATCGACATTCATGCGCTCAACAAGGCGATCAATTTGCTGGCACTGCTCGAGGTCAACGTAACCAGCGACACGATTCATATCAGTGCCAGGAAGAAGCTGGTACTTAACGGTGGCGGTAGCTATATCGAGCTTGAGCAGGGCAGTATCAAGAGCAGCACCAGCGGCGCCTGGTTTGCGCATGCGGCCAATCACCATTTCCTGCAACCCGATGAAGTGCCTGTCGAGCTACATGTTCCCAAGGTATGCATTGAGTGCCTGCTGAAAGCCGCGAAGAGCGGTGCATCCGTTGTTCCTCGGCTTTGAGGCTTGCTTCATGAAAACGATAGACGGCAACGGAACACTCTACGGCCTGGTTGACGGTGCGCAGTATCCCGAAGCGCTTGCTACGTGGGTACTTGAGTTCTCGTCGGAAGTGCGATCGCTATTCGAGGGATTGCCAGAGGCAGAAGCCGGAAATGCCGCGCCGATCCTCTTCGAGATTGGCGATGCGACGAGCGAATGGGTTCACCAGATAGATGAGATGGACCGGTATCGACCATGCTTCACGGTGATGCGCAGCGCATTGAGTATTGATGAGCTCAAGCTGCACTTGCGGCGCTTTCTTTTTGTCGACGTCGGGGAAGGGATGCAAGTGATGCTTCGCTGGTTCGACCCGCGTTCGCTCCCGGCGATTCTGGAGGTCTGGGGGAAAGCGGCGCGGGCCGAACTCTCTCGTCCGATGGTGATGTGGATATACCGGGGTGGCCACTCGGAGTGGCAACACGTTGAAATCGTCGAGCGTGTGTGCGTTGCTGACGCGGGAAAGTTTCCCCAGTGCTTTAGTCAACGGCAACTCGATGAGTTGGAGCGGCATGATGAACCGCATGCGCTTATGAGCGAGTTGAGCGAACTTGATTTGATCGACGCGAGCCAGTCGTATGCAACCAGATACCAGGATTTCCTCCGGCGCTATCACCGTGCGGGCGACTGGGGGTTGAGTTCTCGCGCGGATCGCCACGCATTCTGTGCGGCCTCGTACCAATACGGGGAGTCCTTCGATCGCCACGATGAAATCCGATCGGCGATTCGGTCGAGTATTACCGGCGAGGTGCCGTTGACACAGTCGTTCGAAATGGTTCCGGCATATGTCTGGCGCGAGTTGATGCGTGGTCTCGATAAACAGACGAAGCCACCCCAAGAGGAGGAGGTCGAGGAGTGATTGTGTTTATTCGGAAATTCTTTGTGACGTTATTCGCTGTTGGATTGCTAATTGCATCGGTGGGGTGTTCAGATTCAAACGAGATTAGCCCATCAGATGTGAGCGGCTACAACTATACCGATTACTACATTGCAGGATTTAGTGTCAGCAACGAAGGTCAGGAGCTTTCGGCCGGTGGGCCAAACATCTTTCCGAAAGAGCGAGGAGAGGCACGTTCGGGTGGAGGGGCATCCGTCTGCTGCATCGGCATTCCTGCTCACTGGCGTCCAGGCCTGAAGCTCGTGATCCGCTGGCGGCGGGACACGAAACCCTACGACGACGATCGTAGTGGTGATCAATGGCTTACTGCATCCACTGACGTACCACCGTACGGGCCGCATAACTACGGGTTTTGGGTGCATTTTCTGCCCGATGATCGAATCCGCGTGGAGATACAGGACAAGCCGGAAATGCCAGAGAAACCCGCAGATAACGATCCGTACATCGTGCAAGGTATGTTGGACCCGGAATTGAATAAGAAATAAGGAAAAGATCGAATGAGTGTCATTAGATGGCCCGAACCATTCAACGAGCAAGGGAGTCCGGACGAAGGGGAATCAGTCCGACGGATGAGCGTGTCTGGTGGAAGTTGGCACGCGATAGCGAAAAAATTCGAAGTCGCGTCGAGAACAGAATGTTGAGAAATGGTTATGTTTATTCAAAAAAATTTCGTAGCAATATTCGTCGTTGGGTTGTTGTTTGCCTTGGCTGGCTGTTCGGGTAAAAATGAGATTAGTCCATCAGACGTAAGCGGTTACAACTATACCGATTACTACATTGCAGGATTTAGTGTCAGCAACGAAGGTCAGGAGCTTTCGGCCGGTGGGCCAAATATTTTTCCGAGGAGGCCTGGCGAGGAGCGCTCAGGAGGAGGGAAATTCGTTTGTTGCATTGGCATTCCAGAAAAATGGCGGCCTGGCATGAAGCTCATGGTCAAGTGGCGACGGGACACGCACCCTTACGACGACGATCGTAGCGGTGATCAATGGCTTACCGCGACGACGGAAGTGCCGCCGTATGGACCACGTACTGCGGGGTTTATCGTGCATTTCCTGCCCGGCGACCGAATCCGCATCCAGATCAGGGATGAGAAAAGAGTGCTACCCAAGATCGACGATCGGGACCCCTACATCGTGCAGGGTGTGCTGGACACCGAGTTGAATAAGGGGTGAGGATATGGCGCGATTGGCGCAGTCCGTTGGTCTGAGTAATTTAATGAGTAAGGTTATTAAAAAAAAATCGGAGAAAATCCAAAGTCCGAAGATGGGGGTAATTGTGTTCGCCAAAAAGTGTTTCACTGTGCTATTCGTGGGTTTACTATTTTTTATATTGACGGCTTGTTCGGATCAGGACGAGAGCAGTCCGTCCAGTGTGAGCGGCTACAACTACACAGACTATTACATTGATCAATTTCTTATCGGAAATGAGGGCCGGGAATTCCTGGCGGGCGGGCCAAACATCTTTCCGAAAGAGCGAGGAGAGGCACGTTCGGGTGGAGGGGCATCCGTCTGCTGCATCGGCATTCCTGCTCACTGGCGTCCAGGCCTGAAGCTCGTGATCCGCTGGCGGCGGGACACGAAACCCTACGACGACGATCGTAGTGGTGATCAATGGCTTACTGCATCCACTGACGTACCACCGTACGGGCCGCATAACTACGGGTTTTGGGTGCATTTTCTGCCCGATGATCGAATCCGCGTGGAGATACAGGACAAGCCGGAAATGCCAGAGAAACCCGCAGATAACGATCCGTACATCGTGCAAGGTATGTTGGACCCGGAATTGAATAAGAAATAAGGAAAAGATCGAATGAGTGTCATTAGATGGCCCGAACCATTCAACGAGCAAGGGAGTCCGGACGAAGGGGAATCAGTCCGACGGATGAGCGTGTCTGGCGGAGGTTGGCGCGCGATATCGAAAAAATTCGAAGCCGCGTCGAGAACAGGATGTTAAGAAATGGTTATGTCTATTAGAAATGATTTCGTAGCGCTATTCGTCGTTGGGTTGTTGTTTGCCTTGGCTGGATGTCCGGGTAAAAATGAGATTAACCCGTCAAATGTAAGTGGCTACAACTATACCGGATACTACATCGGGGGATTTCGTATCGGCAATGAAGGTCAAGAGATTTCGGCCGGTGGGCCAAACGTTTTCCCGAAAGAGCCTGGTGAGGAGCGCTCAGGAGGAGGGAAATACGTTTGTTGTATTGGTATTCCAGAAAAATGGCGATCCGGCATGAAGCTGGTGGTCAAGTGGAATGTCGACAAGATACTGGACGGTAAGCATCTTGGTACCTGGTATACGGCGACGACGAAGGTGCCACCGTATGGGCCACGTACGGCGGGGTTTATCGTGCATTTTCTGCCTGGCGACCGGATTCGCATCCAGATCAGGGACGAGAAAGGGGTGCTCCCAACAATAGATGATAAGGATCCCTATATCGTGCAAGGTGTGCTGGACCCTGAATTGAATAAAGAATAAGGAGAAGGCACGATGACCGTAATCCGTTGGCCTGAACCGTTCAACGAGCAAGGACGTCTTGCCGAAGGGGAAACTGCCCGGTTGTTTGGCCACAGTACACTGGCAGAGGCACCCCCGGGGTGCCCGCAGACACTGCACGTCAATCTGTTCTTCGATGGGACAAATAACAACAAGGAATGGGATTCTAAAGATGAGAAAAGACCCACGCATAGCAACGTCGCACGATTGTTCAACGCCTGCAGTGACAAACCCCAAGCCGGGGAGTATCGATTTTACGTGGCAGGCGTTGGTACTCCGTTTCCTGAAATCGGTGAGACTTCATTCTCATCGGAGGGAAAGGCATTCGCTCGCGGTTTCGGTATGCGTGTGGCGTGGGGATACACCCGCTTACTGAACGCTTTACATGTTGCGATGACGGGAAATCGCTTGCTTGAGAATCCAGATGCTCGCGCTCTTTGTCTATTGATCGACAGGGATATGATTGAGTCGAGCGGAACGATGACTCGGTTTGCTGAAAGCGTGTCTAAGACTCTCCCAGTGACCGAGGCGATTGTAACCTACGGATACAAGTCTCAGGCGAAGCTGGCGCGTCTCCACGGAGAACTGACCGCGCTTCAAAAGAAACACAGCGGGCCGGGCGGCCAACTCAATCGTTCGATCAAGAAAGTATGGGTGAACGTTTTTGGGTTCTCGCGCGGAGCGGCGAGCGCGCGTGTATTCGTCAACCGCCTCATCAACACTTGGGCACCCTATGGAATGATTGCCGGCTCGATTCCGTACGAAATCAATTTTCTAGGTATTTTCGACACGGTGGCGTCGGTCGGGTTGCCGGATACCGTTACTGCGGCGATCAATTTGTCGGATTTTGACGGACACTGGGCATGGACGGGAAACGGCGCCCTCAACATCCCGGCATCGGTCAAGAAATGTGTGCATTTCTTCTCGATCCACGAGCAGCGGATGAGTTTTCCGCTCGATTCCATTCGAGAGAAGCAAGCCTATCCGGTCAGCGCGCCGCGCAGGATTGAAGTTGCCTACCCGGGGGTGCATTCGGATGTGGGAGGAGGTTATGCGTTCAACGACGAGGGCAAATCGCGGGACGGCGACGGTAGCAAGCTTAGTCAGATCGCCTTGCACAACATGTATATCGAGGCGCTTAAAGCAGGCGTGCCGCTATTAGTCAAAGCCGGAAAGACTCCACTTCCGCAGGTAGTGGAAGAAGATTTTCGGATCTCATCGAGCGTCATCCGCGCCTTCAACGACTGGCTCTCCACCGTCAATCAACAACCCCTCGACAGTGTCGAATCGGCACTTCGCATCGGCATGGCGCAGTCGCTCGCGTGGCGTACCTTGCGCGCGGATTATGGCAATCCGCAAGCCTATATCACTTCGCAGGAATTCTTCCGACGCGCGCCCGAAAACGAGGTCACGCCGTACGGACTGGAAATACGAATCGCGAGCAAGGCCACATCGGCATCGCGGCTTGACGACTTGAAGCGCGAGAAGCAGCAGCTCGAAAAACAAAAGGCGGCCTTTGATACAGCGGCGCTCAGCGTGCTTGCCATTCCGATCCTCGCGAATCCGTTCAGGAAAAAGGCTGCCGAACTTGCCAGGCAACTCACGAAAAAAGAGGCCGACATCTTGGCGGCGGCAGCGGGGAAAGCTCCGCGTCCTGGCGAGGGCACGACAGACATGACGACCAATGACAAGACCGACCTTCTGGAAGCCGCGGAGGAGTTCCGGCTGTTGCTGGCATACCTGTATCCCGATCAGCGATGGCGCTGGCAGGTGTACTGGGCACTTCCACCGGCAGACTCAGTGGAGCTGACGGCCGGGTCGATCGGACAGGCGGTTCCCCTGGAGCAAAACGCCAATGCTTATTACCTGACGGTTGACCGGAACAATGTTGCTACGCACCGCAGACAAGGGTCGAAGGTTGCGTGGATGGGGGAGCACGACCGGGTGATCATGCTGCTCGGCGCCGTCGCCAGCTATCAGCCCGTGCTGGATTTCGTTCTCGCGCCGAGGCAGGAGATGCTGCCGTTCCTGCTTGAGCACACTTCTGACGAAGCAGTGCGAAAGCTGCCTCGCGCCGTGATTCGCTTGCTGGACGACTATGTTCACGATAGCCGCGCGTGGTTCCGCGTGCCCTATTTCCACGAATACGCGCCCGGCGGTTACGGTTGGGCGCGGACGGTTTTCGTTGGCAACGACAGGCGCGTTCGCTCGCTCGGTCTGAAAGACAATGCCGCACAGATTGGCATCGAGCGCGAAAGAGCGGCGGCAGCAGATCGTGGCAGGTATCTTGCCGAGCAGTTCAGGACCTCGCCGCCGCCGGTGAAAGTCGACTTCAGTACTTTTTCGCGCCTGTGAGCGTGCCATCCTGCGAGTAGCACCATGTCAATCAGCATTGCAGTCGTCGGGGACGCAACCGACCACGGCGGCCGGATCATTACCGGCTCGGATACGCACAAGATTGGCGGCAAGAAAATAGCCCGTCTGCATGATCTTGTCGATTGTCCAAAGACCTATCCGGACGGACGTCCGCACGGCATCAACAAGATTATCGAAGCGCATCCGACACTCCGCGTCGGTGGGCGCCACGTGGCATTACACGGCCATCGCACCGAATGTGGTTGCTCGCTGATCGCCGGGTCAACGGCCAAGGTGGGGCGCTAGTCATGTCGACACCAAGGAAATCCAGCCTGCCGGCTGGTGTCGCGGATGTTTCGCCGGACGGAGAGGAAACGCTGCGCGAGGCGCTGAACCGGAAAGACGATCCGCCCGTCACCCAGAATATTGCGCCTCCCGAAGTTTTCGAGCAGCGTCTGGCCAAGGTAAAGGCCTTACCGAACCCGTTGCTGGAGGCATCGCGCGTCTTGCTGCGTGCGCAGGCCGACATGCCGGAAGGGCTCGAGTCAAAAGATGCAATCGTGTTGTTGCGCAAGCTTCTCATGGAGGAAGTCCGCGTATTCGAAAAGCTCTGCGAACAGGCAAATATCCGTCGCGATCACATGATCGGCGCGAGCTACTGCCTATGCACGGCACTGGACGAAGCCGCGACGCAAACCGCATGGGGCAGGGAGGGATCATCGGCGATCGAATGGATCCAGGGCGGGCTTGCGATCACTTTCCACGGAGACCTCAAGGGTGGCGACAAGGTCTACCTGCTGATCGGCCGATTGCTGGAGGATCCTGACGAGCATCGGGACCTGCTGGAAGTGATTTACCGGATTCTCAGCCTCGGTTTCGAAGGCCGCTACCGAGGCAGCAAGCGCAAGCACGACGCGATTCGTCAGCGGCTCTACAACGTGATTACGTCGCAGCGCGAACCGGTGCCGCTGACGCTGTCACCCCGCTGGCAATCGACCGCGAAAGGTAAGCGCCTGTCGTTCACCGATTTCCCGGTATGGATCAGCGTCACCGTCCTGTCGGTGATCCTGCTCGGACTGTTCGGATGGTTCAAGTACGAACTGTTCAGTCGCAGCGCGGACGTTCAGAGGCAGATTGCCGACCTCGCCCGCATGACGACACCGCCTGCGCCGCGTCCCGCGCCGCCACCCGCATCACAGTCACAACTACACCTCAAGCCGTTGCTAAAGAACGAAATCGCCGCCGGCACCGTCAGTGTCACCGAAGACGCCCGCCACAGCGTCGTCACGTTCCGCGGCGACACAATGTTCAAGCCCGGCGGCACTTCGGTTCAGGCATCGATGAATCCGCTGATTGCGAAGATCGCCGGAGAGATCGTCAAGGTGCCGGGCAAGGTAACGATCATCGGCTACACCGACAGCGTGCCGATTCGCAGCCGGCATTTCGCGTCAAATCAAGCACTGTCGGAAGAGCGTGCCACCCAGGTCATGCAGATGCTGCAAGCCGCCGGGGTACCGGCGAACCGGCTCGAAGCCGTCGGCAAGGGCGAGGCTGATCCGGTCGGCGACAACCGCACGGCGCAAGGCCGTGCGCAAAACCGGCGCGTCGCGATCGACGTCGCGCGCTAAGCCAGATCCGTTTCCGGAATACCACATGAAGAAGTTCCAGTTCCTGTCGTTTCTGGCTTCGCGCCAGTTCCTCGTGCTCCTCGCACTGATCGTCGTCGCACTGGTGATCTGGTTCGTCGGGCCGACGTTCGCGTTCGGCGGGCTCAAGCCGCTCGCCGGTGTCGGTATGCGCGTGCTGCTGATCGCGTTGTTGCTCGCCGGCGTGTTGCTCTGGCTCGCGGGCTGGTCGACGAGCGTCGTGTTCGTTGCGTTGCTCTGCTTGCTGATCTGGTATGCGGCGCCGCTGCTGTCGTTCGACCATACGGCACCGCTCGAGCCGGTGTCGACCCGACTCATGGCGATCGCCCTGGTCGTGGCCGTTTTCGTCCTTTTCTGGATCGTCCGCCTGTGGCAAAAAATGCGCGAAGACGATGCGTTCCTGAAGAAGATGCTGCGCATGGATCGCCGCAAGGACGAATCGCCCGCCACGCCACGCCTGCGGAAAATCGAAGGGATCGTGACGAGCGCGCTCGCGCGCCTCAAATTGATGCGTACCGGCGCGCGCGGCCTCGGCAAGCTGTTCCAGGGCAAGCGCTATTTGTACGAGTTGCCCTGGTACATCACGCTCGGCTCGCAAGGGGCCGGCAAGACCAGCATCCTGATGAACGGCGGATTGGTGTTCCCCGTTGCCGAACAGATGCAGCGTGCGGCCGGGACGCTCGCCGGTAACGCTGCTTCGGTGGACTGGTGGCTGACCAATGACGCGGTGTTGATCGACACGGCCGGCTACTACACGCGCCATGGCACATCGACGGCCGAGGACGTCGGTGCCTCGGCCCCGGAAACGGGTAAGCAAACAACCGGTGTTCCGGGCAAGGACGGCGCCGATACCCAGCCGACTGCGAAAGGCGCCGAAGACGAGGCGAAGCGGAATGAGGCATCGCAATCGAAAGCCGCTGCCGCATCGACAACCAGCGGCCAAGTCATTCCACCCGGTCAAGGCCCGGCTGAACGCCGACAGAAGATCGATCGCGCCGAATGGCTTGGATTTCTGGGCATGTTGCGTCGGCATCGGCCTCGCGCGCCGATCAACGGTGCATTGCTGACGATCGATCTTGCCACCTTGGCAGGCGCCGACGAACAGGCGCGGGTGACCGAGGCGGCTGTGTTGCGCGCGCGGCTGGCTGAGTTGAGACAGGAGCTGGGTATTCGTTTCCCCGTCTACGTGATGGTCACGAAGATGGACCGCCTGACGGGTTTCACCGAGTATTTCGGGGCGTTGACCGCCGAGGGAAGAGCGCAGGCATGGGGCTTTACGCTTCCGTATGGCAAGGAGACGGTTGCGAAGGAAGGCTTGCGCGAGCGCTGCCGCGCGGAGCTTGCCGAACTCGCGCAGCGGCTTGGCGGTTCGATCGATACGCATCTGCAGGATGAATACGATGCGCACAAGCGCCGCTCGCTCGCGGTGCTGCCCGAGGAGTTTTCCGCGCTGCTCGGACCGCTGCTCGACCTGATCGACCAGGTGTTCCTCGATTCACGGTACGACGATACCCAGCTCCATTCGACGTTGCGCGGCGTGTATTTCACGAGCGCGCGGCAGCGGGACAGTGAGATCGTTGTCGAGCGCAGCACGGTCGTTCAACGCCTTCTGTCGACCCAGGGCCGCGCTCCCGTTACGTCGGCGCGTGCCGAGGGCAACCAGGGCTTCTTCCTGCACGACGTCCTGACCCGCGTCGTGTTTCCGGAAGCGCATCTGGTGAGTCCCAACCTGCGTTGGGAATATCGCTACCGGCTCTTGCGCCTGATCGGCCACGCATTGGCGCTACTGTTGTTCGCGTGGCTGGCGATCGGCTTGCGCGTGAGCTTCGGCAACAACAGCGATTACCTCGACACGATCGGCCGCAAGGTGCAGGCGCTTACGCCCCGCGTCACGACGTTGTACAAGACGCCCAAGCTGCAAGCCGTTCCCGACACGCTGACGGAAGCGCGCAATTTGCCGACCTTCTCCGGGCTCGATCTGTCCGATCCGGACAGCGCGTGGCGCTACGGGCTCTACACGCCGGCCGACATTGCAGCCGAGAGTCGCCACACCTACGACGCGCTCGAAGATCACCTGCTGTTGCCGCAGATCGTGCATCGTCTGGAGGGTGTCATGTCCGGCGCCATCGCCCGCAAGAATCCAAAGGCCGCCTACGATGCGCTGCGCGTCTACCTGATGCTGTACGACAAGGCGAAGTTCAATGCCGGTGACGTCAAGGCATGGGTGCTCGACGACTGGGCGAAGACCGACAGCGCGGCGGTTTTTGGCGGAAGGGCGGCGATGATCGACCATCTGCAACAGCTCTTCTCCGGGGCGCGCGTGGTGCAGTCTCCGCTGATCCGCAACGACGCGCTGGTGCAGCAGACACGCGCGTTTCTCGACGGCAGCAACGCCACCGATCGCCTTTATCAGCGCGCAAAGGAGGCCATGCAGAAGGAGGCGCCCGATGAGTTCACGCTGCTGCGCGCGGTCGGCCCGCAAGCGGGAACGGTATTCACGCGAGCGAGCGATGCGCCCTTGTCGCGCGGCGTGCCGGGGATTTTCACGTTCGACGGTTATCGGAATCTGTTCGACAAGCGGCTGACTGAATTCGTGCGGATCGCCCGAGACGACGACGCGTGGGTGATGGGCCGCTCGTACCTGGCTGGGGCGTCGAATTCGGCTCAAAAAAAAACGGCTGAAATCGTGAGCGGCGCGACTGGCGCGGACGATGCGTTGACCGATGCGGTTCGCCGCGAATACCTGACCGAATACGCGCAGCGATGGGACGCGTTTCTCGACGACATCCGGGCCGTGAGCGGCACGAGTCTCGCGTTCAATCTGAAGGTGCTGCGCAGCTTCGCGGCGCCGGATTCGCCGCTCGTGCGGCTTGCCCGCGCGGCCATGCATGAGACGACACTCACGCAGTCGATGGCTGCATCGGACGGCCCGCTGCTGCAGCGGGCCGCTGCCCCGCTCGATCAAAAGGAGAACAAGGCGTTGGGCATTCGGGCGTCGGAGCGCGTTGAACGGGAACTCGTCGACAAGCACTTTGCGGCGCTGCGCGAGGTCGTGACGGGAAGCGTGGACGTGGAGTCCGACACGCGGCCCGCCGCCGCGCAGGCGGACAAAACCGGGCTCGACGGCGTTTCCAACCTGCTGAACGATTACTACACGGCGCTCACGGTTGCCGACAATGCGTTGTCGAACAACAGCATGCCGCCGGCGAGCGACGTCGCCGCGAAACTGAAAATGACGGCCGACACGATGCCCGCGCCGTTTCGCGCGGTGTTGCTGCAACTCGCGGCCGATGGCTCGCGCGAAGTCAACCAGGGCATCGGCCAGCTGTTGTCGCGCCAGATGCAGGCCGTGATCGGCGACACCTGCCGGCTGACGATCGAGGGCAATTATCCGTTCGTGCCCGGCAGCAAGCGCGACGTTGGCATCGAAGACTTTACGCGCGTGTTCGCCCAGGGCGGCCTGATCGATGACTTCTTCACGAAAACGCTTTCACCGTTTGTCGACACGGCCGCGAAGCCCTGGCGCTACCGGACGCTGCCGGGCGCGACCGAGCCCATGCAGGGGCCGGACCTGGCACCGTTCGAGCAGGCGAAGGCAATCCGCGACGTCTTCTTCGACGATCCCGGCCACAAGCAATTGACCTGGAAGGCCGACTTCCGGATCCCCGAGCTCGACCCGACGATCATGAGCCTGTCGCTCGACATCGACGGACAGACGATGCGCTATCGACACGGCCCGGTCGCGCCTTTCACGGTCACCTGGCCCGGGCCGCGCGGCGGCGTCCACGCGGAAATCACGGCCAGCCCGCGGATCCGGCCCGATACGTCGACGATCGCGGCGGACGGGCCGTGGGCGTTGATGCGGCTGCTCCAGAAAGGTCGCGTGGTGGAGGCGGCCACGCCGGGCCGCACGCGTGTCGCATTCAGTTTCGACGGGCGTCAGGCGGCGCTCGACGTCGCAAGCGCCGGGAGCGTCGCAAATCCGCTCACGAGCGACGTGCTGAGGACGTTCCGGTGCCCCAGCGCGATGGCGGCGTTCAATTTGCCGGATAGCGGCCCGCCGCCTGGCTTGCCGCGTGGCGCGTTGCCGACGGGCGCAGTCCGCTGAATCAGAGAGGAATCGATCAAGATGACGTTTTTGACGACTGGTGCGCAGAGCCATGCAGGGGCTGTCGTGTCGCCGCCTGTTGCCGCACGGCTCAAGGCTGCGGAGCTGGCGATCAACCCGTTGCTCGAGGCGGCGCGCGTCCTGTTGCGGGCGTTGGCCGACACGCCGGAAATGCTCGATGCGGCCGCGGTTGCCCGGCGGCGTCAGTGGCTGGCGAGCGAGATCCGGCTTTTCACGCGGATCTGCGCTGAGCTTCGGCTCCGCCCCGAGCATGTGCGGTACGCGAGCTATTGTCTGTGCTCGGCGCTCGACGAGGCCGCCATGCAGACGCGTTGGGGAAAAGGCGAGGCAACCGGTGTCGAATGGCAGGTCGAAGGGCTGGCAGCCGCGATGGGCCATGATCATCAAGGCGGCGACCATGTTTTCCGGCTGATCGACGAGGCAATGCGCAGCCCGCGTGAGAATCTCGATCTGATCGAGTTGTACCAGAACGTACTCGACCTCGGGTTTCGTGGACGATACCGCTTTGAAGCCGGTGGGCAAAAGCGCTGGCAGGTCATTCGCGAACACGTACACGACGTGGTCATGTCGGGTGGGCAGAGCACGGGCCGCATCGGCGAGCCGCTGAGACGCCCGCGGCAGACGGTCGATCCGTGGGTACGTCCGGTGGTGGTACGCCGGTCGCGAGCGAGGTTCGTCGGAAGTCTCGCGATTGCGTTGCTGCTGGGGGCGGGCGGCTACGCGGCGGCGGACCTCTGGATGCGCACGAAAGGCAGACGCCGGGCGTCGCCGCTCGACACGCTGGCTCGAAATCTGGAGCAGCGGTTGCGCGACGACATGGCGGCGGGGAATGTCGAACTGATTCACGGCGCCGGGAACGATGCGTTGACGCTCCGATTCAGCGGGATGTTCGGGCCTGGCGAGGCAACGGTGGCGCCGTGGGGCGCGTCGATGGCGGCCTCGGCCGGCCGCGAAATCGCGACGGTGACCGAGGGAGCGGCTGTCCGGGTGGTGGGATACGCGGACAGCACGCCGATCAGTTCGACGCGCCGCGCCTCCAACCAGGCGCTTTCCGAGGCACGCGCCCGGCACGTGGCCCGGATTCTCGTCGCGGCCGGCGTACCGGCGTCGCGCATCAGCGTCGAGGGAAATGGCGACGCCGATTCGCTGGCGGACAACGGTACCGCGTCGGGAAGGGCGAGAAATCGGCGCGTCGAAGTGACCGTCATGGATTGAGGATCGACGGCAGGCATCGACCGCGCCGCGAGACATGCCTGCAGCCGAATCGCCCCTTACTCCGCGAGCGACGTCACATGACGCGCCACGTCCCCCACGTGGGTCGCATCGAGGGTTTCGGATACAGCATCGGCATGATCCCGGACGGCTCGCGGATACGTGATGCCACGCCATCGAGCGACAGCGTTGCCGCGATGCCGACGCGCTTCGGTCCCACGCCGCCTTCACCATGCGGACCATGGCATCCCGCGCAATTCGCCGCGAAGATCGACGCTCCGTGAGCGTTTCCGACGCCGACCCCGGCCGTCTCGGCCGCCATCCGCGTGGCATGCGTGCCCACGGTTCCGTCGTTCAGCAGCGCGATCGCGGCAACGGGCGGATTCGCGGGAATCGAATCGAGGTAGGCGTGAATCCGTGCGATATCGTCGTTCGAGAGGATCTTCGCGCTGAACGGCGGCATCTGGCCGGTCGGTGCATGCACGTAGGCCGGCATCGCCGCGAGCGGCAGCGGGGGCGGCGCGCGTGCCGGCCCCGTGCCGATGCTGCCCTGGCCGGAGATGCCGTGGCATTCGTAGCATCCCTTTTCTGCATGAACGGCGCGCGGCCTGCCTGGACGTCGGGATCGGCGGCGGCAGCGGCGAATCACGTTCCACACTTCGGCGCAAAGGCGCGCCGTGCTGATCGGCGAGCCGTCCCATGCGCGCGTGGCGGCTTCCCGGGCGTTGGTGCGCATCGTGTCGAACGCCCGTTGCATGGCGGATTCCTGCGCGATGCCGGTGCCGGGGTTCGCCAGCACGGCGGCAGTCCCCGTGACCAGCGCCTCTTTCACGAACGTGCGTCGTCCCGTCATTGTCTCCGCTCATCTGTGAGATGGTTCGATATCCAGACGGCATGGCATCGAATCGGCCTCATGTAAGCGAGCGCCCGTGGCGCGCCTCACTATGCACTACGCCATTGAGCATCAGTTCTGGTTAAGCTACGGGGATTGGCATATGGCATTCGAGGTGGCGTTCCGTGACCTGAGCCGGCCAATCCGTGATAGTCACCTTCGCGCCATCGTTCACGGCTGCAGCGGGAATCGTCGGCCACCGGATCGCGCCTAGCCCGCCGCCGCAAGGCGCTCCAAATCCATCCAGCCAAGGCCCGCCCATGACCCGACTGACCGACGCCCTGCGTCAGCAACTCGAAACGATCAGCACCGCCACGCTGGCCACCGCGCTCTACAAGCGCGGCCTGCGCAACCAGGTGATCCAGGGCGTCACGCCGCTCGGGCGGCTCGACAAAAGCATGGTGGGCGAGGCGTTCACGCTGCGCTACATCCCGGCTCGCGAGGACCGCAACGGCCTGGAGGTATTCCGTGATCCGGAGCATCCGCAGCGCAAGGCGGTGGAGACCTGTCCGCCCGGCGCGGTGCTGGTGATGGACAGCCGCAACGATCCGCGCGCGGCCTCGGCGGGTGGCATTCTCGTCACGCGCCTGATGAAGCGCGGCGTGGCAGGCGTGGTCACCGACGGCGGCTTTCGCGATGCCGACGAGATCGCGCGGGCCGACATCGCGGCCTTCCATCAACGCCCCTCGGCACCGACCAACCTCACGCTGCACGAGGCGCTCGACATCGACGTGCCGATCGGTTGCGGCGGCGCGCCGGTGTTTCCCGGCGACGTGCTGGTGGGCGACAACGATGGCGTGATCGTGATTCCGGCGCACCTTGTCGCAGCGATAACCACCGAGGCCGTCGAGATGACCGCGTTCGAGGACTTCGTGATGGAGCAGGTGCGGGCCGGCGAGACGATCATCGGGCTCTACCCGGCGACGCATCCGGCCACGCAGGAGAAATTCGCGGCCTGGCGCAGCCGTCACGGCCGCTGAGAGCGCCGGCCGATACGCGCGGCGGCGTGTGTGCGGCCACGATGCCGGCGCGGCCCGTTTATCCGTTCATTGGCCAGCGCGTTGCCCGCCGCCCGGCGCGACCGCCCCGCGGGCGCCGGTCGACGGCATCAGCAGCAAGGCCATCGCCAGCGAGATCAGGCAGCCGGCGAGTACTTCCTCGATACGCAGGCGCGCCAGCGGCATGATGGCGAAGCCCAACTGGCCATACAGCAGCCCGACCAGCATCGTGATGAAGAACACGCCGCGCGCGTAGGCATGCAGGATGTAGTAGGCCCAGCCAAATACCGACACGACGATCGCGGCGGCCAGCACCCACGGCTGGTGTCCGCACGCGGTGATCAGCAGCACGCTGGCCGCCGCGCCCGTCAGCGTGCCGGCCACGCGTTTCATGATGCGTTCGCGCGTGCCCTGATACGACGTGGTGCCGAGAAACACCACGAAGGTGCTGATGACGGCCCACATCGAGCGTTCCTCCGACATCGCGTTGCCGGCGAGCATGGCCAGCAATGCCGCTAGCGTGGCGGCGAGCGCCGGGCGCCACGCGAGCCGATGCAGCCGGTGCGCGAGCAGCTCGGCGAGCGGCCGTTCGCTGGGCCGTCCGGTCACGACCAGATCGGCCGCGTAGCGCAGCGCGGCGGCGGCCCATGTGCTGGCTGCCGCGAGGCCGTGGGGCAGCGTGCGCGCAAACGCCTGCGCCGGCGCCGGTGGATCGACCCGCTCCATCGGAATGACGACGCGCCCCACGAGCGCGACGACGAACGGCGCCATCGCCATCACGGTCAGCATGTCCGCGAGCCGTTCGCCGGCGGGATGCAGATACAGGCCGAGGTAGAAGCACACCAGGGTCAGCATCGCGGCGCCCACCGCGCGCGCGCCGAGCGACTGGCAGAGCACGCCGATGAACACGGCGAGCAGCGAGCCGGCGCCGCGCAGCGCGGGCTGCGTGGCGACCTCGGCGGCGGCGGCGAAGGCGGCGCCGGCACAGGCGCCAAGCATCACGAGCGAGACGAGCCAGCCCGACCAGCGCGCCTCGCGCAGGAACAGCGGGGCGATCATGGCGAACAGCGCACCCGGTATGGCCACGGTGGGCGAGTCGTGATGCTGGAGTGCTTCGAGGATGCCGAGGCCGGCCGTCAGCAGGCTGGCGAGCGTCGAACGCAGGGCGACCCGCAGGCGCGCGAACGCGGGGTCATGGGTGTGGACGCGGCTGAATGCGCGCGAGCAGGCGGCGATCATGATCGACGATTTCCGTGCAGGTCGGCGTCCGGCTCGTGGCCGTGCGCCGACTTCCGGGCACGACGGCCCGGCGTTGAGGGCGCCTCGGGGCGCGTCGGTGCCGGGATCTCCGGCCTGGCGCGTGCCCGCTGAGGCGAGTCCACGAACGTATCCGGCCGGCATCGAGGGTACGACGCCGGTCAGGTAGTTCGGGTTTCCCCCGATGATAGTCGATCAAAATTGCGCAATCAGGACGTCGCGCGCGGCGCGGACGGATGACGCGTGAAGAATTCGACAAGGCTGCGCGGCGCGCCGGCGCCCAGGCAGACCTCGAGCAGATCCTCCGCCTGCGCCGCCTCGGCCGCGCTGCGCGGGAACATGGCCGCTTCATGGGCGGCGAGCGCGGCCTCGACGTCGCCGCGATGCGTGACGAGGGCGCGCGCGAGTTCGGTGCCGTCGAACATGGCCAGGTTGGCCCCTTCGCCCGACGGGAGCATCAGGTGGGCGGCATCGCCGAGCAGCGTCACGCCGGGCGTGCGCGGCCAGCGGTGCGCGGCCGGCAGCGCATGGACCGGCCGCGGGACCGGCGCCGCGTCGCCGGCGGTGACGAGCGCGGTCAGCGCCGGTGCCCAATCCGCGAATTCGGCCGCTACCGCGGCGCGTGCCGCCGCCGGATCGCCGAAATCGATCGCGTCGAGCCAGTCCTTCGGCTTGCGCAGTTCCACGTAGGTGTGCAGCACGCCGCCGGGCTCGCGATGCGCGAGGATGCCCCGGCCGGGCGCCAGCGCGAACAGCGCGCCGCCGCCCACCATGCGCGCGCTGGCCGGATGGCGCGTGTCGGCGTCGATGAGCCAGGTCTCGACCAGGCTCACGCCGGCGTAGGCCGGCTGCGCCGCGCAGACCAGCGCGCGGACCTTCGACCACGCGCCGTCCGCGCCGACCAGCAGGTCGGCGCTCGCCGTCGAGCCATCGACGAAGTGCAGCGCGTGACGGCCGCCGCCGAGCGGGCTCGCCGCCACGAGCTTGTGCCCCCAGCGCACCGTGCCGGCCGGCAGCGCGTCGAGCAGCAGCTGGCGCAGCGCGCCGCGCGGCACCTCGGGGCGGCCGCCCGTGCCGTCGTCGGGCTGGTCGAACAGCACCGTGCCGTGCCGGTCCAGCACGCGCGTGGCCTGGCCGCCCGGATGGATCAGCGTGACGAAGCGCTCGAACAGGCCCGCCGCCTTCAGCGCCCGCTGGCCGTTGTGTTCGTGGATGTCCAGCATGCCGCCCTGCGGGCGCGCATCGGCCGAGGCATCGGCCTCGTAGACCGTCGCGGCAATGCCGTGGACGTGAAGCACGCGGGCCAGCGTCAGTCCGCCGAGCCCCGCGCCGACGATGGCGATCGAGATGGTCATCCGGATTCCCGTTGATTGCGCTACTCTGTGGAACGTCATTCCAGTCATTCTGGAACAACATTCCATTGAAATCAAGACAGCCCGTGGAACGGGGCGTGGAGAACGGCATGGTGAAGAAGGCGGGCAGTGCGCAGCGGCGCAGCGAGTCGCTGTCGCGGGAGCAGATCGTCGAGGCGTCGATCGCCTTGCTGGACAGCGGCGGCGAGAGCGGGCTGACGTTTCGCGCGCTGTCCGGGCGGCTGGCCACCGGCCCCGGCACGATCTACTGGCACATCGACAACAAGCGCGACCTGCTGACGGCCGCCTGCGACGCCGTGGTGGCGCGCGCGACCGACCCGGCGCACGACGGCGCGGCGCCGCGTGCGGCGATCCGCGAACTGGCCCGGCGGCTGTTCGAGACGATCGACGCGCATCCTTGGGTCGGGGCCGCGCTCACGCGCGCGCCGGGCGCGCTGCCGATGGTGCGGATTCTCGAGCGGCTCGGCCGGCAGATCCAGGCGCTCGGCGTGCCGGCGCGCGCGCAGTGGGCCGCCGTATCGGCGCTGTCGAGCTACATCCTCGGCGTGAGCGGGCAGAACGCGGCGAACGCGCTGATCGCGCGCGAGCTGGATGCCGATCGCGACGCGCTGCTGGGCGAGGTGGCGACGGTCTGGGCGGCGCTCGATCCCGATGCGTATCCGTTCACGCGCGGTATCGCCGCGCAGTTGCGCGCGCATGACGATCGCGACGATTTTCTGGCCGGCATCGACCTGATCGTCGGCGGGATCGAGGCGGCCCACGGGCGGTGACGCGCGGCGGCGGAGCGGGGGGCGGCGGCGATGCCTGAGGCTGTCCCTCGCGACCGGATCGACGCCGCGGAACGTGACGTGGCTCTCCTCGAAGACATGGCCGATCGAACGGCCGGTGCCGTCGCTTACCATGGCGGTGGTCCGCTGGCGATCGTGCCGAACCCCTCACCCCCCGGTCCCGCAGACGCGTTCACGAAGCCGCCCACGAGAGCACGCGCGATGAATCGACTCTTCTTCAACGCCTTCATCCTGGCCAAGGTGCCGATCGCCTGGATCGCCGGCGTGAAGCTGCAGCATCTGGACGACAGGTCCTGCCGGATGGCGGTGCGCTACGGCTGGCTGAACCGGAACCCGTTCAACAGCATGTTCTGGGCCGTGGAAGGCATGGCGGCCGAGTTCTCGACCGGCGCGCTCTGCATCGCCAGGCTGCGCAAAACGGAGCGCCGGATTTCGCTGCTGCTGGTCGGGCTCGAGGCGAACTTCTCGAAGAAGGCGGTCGGCCGGATCGCGTTTCGCTGCGACGAGGGCGAGGCGGTGGATGCGGTGCTGCGTGATGTGGTTGCCGACAGCGTGCCGCGGACGCTTCGGATGCGCAGCGTCGGCACCGACGAGCAGGGCGATCAGGTGGGCGAGTTCTTCTTTACCTGGAGTTTCAAGGCGAAGGGGTGAGGGCGCTTGCCGTTCGGAGCGGCACATGCCGGGGAGCGACTCGCACCTGGCCTTGGCCAGGCCGCCGCGATGCCCGCCGTCCACGCCGACATCATCGGCGAGCGCGCCGGCGAGATCACGATTCGCGTTGGCCGCGCGCCGTCAGCACTTGCATCAGCGTGCGTCCGTCCGGGCCGAGCGGGCGATTGAGCGCGATGCTGCGGATCTCGTTCGCCTTGTTGGTATCGCCGTGCTGCTCGGCCAGCAGGCTTTGCGCGAAGGCGGCGGACAGGCCGGACGGATCGAGGCGCTGCGCGACCTGCGCATGGCGCCGCGCGTCATCGGCCCGACCGTCGAGCGCGTCGGCGACGGCCAGCGCGCCATGTGCCTCCCCAAAGCCGCGATCGAGGGCGGCGGCGCGTTCGAAGCGTTCGCGAGCGGCGCCGATCCTGCCGCCCATCAGATAGGCCCAGCCCGCCGCGACCCAGGCGCCGGCATGCGTCGCGAGGCGCGAGGCCGCGTCGTCGAGCGTGCCGCCCGCCGCGTCGAACTGCTGGCCGGACAGCAGGCACAGGCCGAGCCCCAGCGTCGCGCGCGCTTCACGCGGGTTGGTTTGCAGCGCACGTTGCATCAGCGCCGCGGCGCGCGCCTCGTCGCCGGCTTCGAGCGCGAACAGGCCGGTGATCACGAGGCCGTCGGCGGTGTCCGGGGCGCGCTCGGCGAGGCGCCGCGCGCCGTCCGGGTCGCCGCGATCGAACAGCAGCGTGGCGAACGCGCCGACGAATGCCGGGCTCGCGTCCGGCCGATCGACGTAGGCACGCCCGAGCTGCGTGGCGTCGTCGAGCCTGCCGAGTGCGTGCAGTCCGCGCAGCTTCAGCGCCGGCGCGTCGGGAATCGCGTCGAGTACGGCGGCGTCGAGCGCGGCGGCGGCCTCGTAGCGCCCGCGCATGGCGTGCGCGTAGGCGATGTTGTAGTCCACGCCGGGCTGGCCGTGCTGCTCGCCCAGCGATTCGAAGCGTTGCAGCGCTTCGTCGAATTCCCCGTGCGCCATGGCCAGCAGGCCGTGCAGGTGGATCAGTCCGGGAGGCAGCGGGCGAGCCGCCTCGTAGCGGGCGAGCAGGACGCCGCACTGGTCGAGGTGGCCTGCGTCGAACGCGCAGGCGGCGGCGTCGGCGACCAGAGCGAGGTTCTCGGGATCCTGTTCGAGGTAGCCGAGCAGACGATCGAGTCGGCCGGATTCGGCCTGCGAGGCAACGGTCATCGCGTCTTTCCCTGGGCAAGTCAAGTTCGCGGCAGGATAGCAGGACCGCGGAACGAATGGCGAGGCAGCGACGGCCGCATCCGGATTCGTTTGGCGGGATTGCAACGAAATGTAACAAACGCCCCGAAACACTGAACGGATTTCTCCAGCCCCGGATAACTCCCCGAGAACCGCCGCCCCGCGTCCATCGACCCGGGCGGCAAGCATACGCATACGGGGAGAGCGCGATGGTAGGGATCGTCACGGGCAACGGGCTGGGGCTGCAATCGTCTTCGCTGCAAGGGTTGGGCGGCCGGGGCGTGCTCGGCAGCGCGGCGTTCGGCCAGTCCGGCGAGAGCGTCTACGTCAACGTCGCCAACGGCAACCTGATGATCCAGGATCGCGACCAGATGCTGCTCGGCCAGGGCGTGAGCGGAGCCGTCTATCGTGCCTACAACAGCCTCGGGCAGCTTGCCGGCGACAGCTGGAGAGAGGGCGCCACGCGCTCGGTGGGCGAGCTGAGCGGCACGCTCGGCGCCGCGGGCAGCACGATCGTGCAGACCGACTGGGATGGTTCGTACACGACCTACACCTACGACGCCGCGCTCGGCGCCTACGTCTCGAACGCCCCGACCGGCGTGGCGATCGGCGACGCGCTGAACCCGGGCCTCGCGCCCGTGACCACCACCGGCGCGCACGCCACGATCCGCTTCGATGCGGCGGCCAACCGCTGGATCTGGAGCGACGGTCGCGGGCAGGCCACCGAGACCTACGACGCGGGCAACGGCGGGCGGCTCGTGGCGAGTCGCGACGAGGACGGCAACACGGTCAGCTACGTCTACGACGCGGCGGGGCGGCTCACCACGGTGGCGACCAGCGGCGGCGACGTCACGCGGCTCGACTACGACGCGGCGGGCCGGCTCGCCGCGCTGCGCAGCACCTACCGGCTCGCCGGCGGCCAGCAGGCCACCGAGACCTCGGTGTACTACGGCTACGACGCGCTGGGGCGCCTGTCCTCGGTGACGATCGATCTGACGCCGCAGGACGGCAGCATCGCCGACGGGCAGGTGTTCACCACCACCTACACTTACGACGGCGACAGCCAGCGCGTGGCCTCGCTCGCGCAGTCCGACGGCTCGCGGCTGGCGTTCACCTACACGCTCGACTACGGGCTCTATCGCGTCGCGACGATCACGCAGACGGGCGTCGACGGCATCGATCGCGTGACGCGCCTGCAGTACGACCTCGCGAACCAGCGCGTCACCGTGGTCGATCCGCTCGGTTTCGCGCAGCAGCTCGACTGGGACGCGGCGGGGCGCCTGACCCGCGTGTCGAACCTGTCCGAAGCACGCAGCATCAGCTTCCGGTACGACGCCGCCGGCAATCTGGTCCATCAGAGCGACACCGCGCTGGGCGACATCGACCTCAGCTACGACGCGGCAGGCAACCTGATCCGGCAGTCGGGGCTGCTCTCGAGCATCACCCGCACCTATGGCGCCCACAACGAGCTGCTGACCGAAACGATCGGCGGCCCGTATCCGGCGGCCGAGTTCGGCACCGAGACCACGCGCTATGCCTACGACGCGCTCGGGCATCTGCGCTACGTGGTGAGCGCGGAAGGGCGCGTCACGGAATATCGCTACGACGCGGCGGGCCAGCGCGTCTCGGAGATCCATTACGCGAGTGCCGTCTACGACGTCAGCGCGCTGCCCGACACGCGCGCGCTGTCGCTGGGCGCGCTCGACACGTGGGCAGGTGGGGCCGGTGTTCGCCAGAACGCGCTGCGAATCGACTCCAGCTACGACTGGCGCGGCAACCTCGCCGTGCAGACGCGCTACGAGCGCCTGCTGGCCGACGGCACGGGCGACCCCTCGGGCGGCATCACGCAGATGCGCTATGTCTACGATCCGCATGGCCGCCTGCTGCAGCACTACGTGGGCGTGCCGGGGCAGGAGCAGGTCGAGCAGTTCGCCTACGACGGGCTGGGCCGGCTGCTCGCTTCGACCAGCTTCGACGGCGCGCTGACCACCTACCAGTACGACGACGTCCACCACGCGGTGTCGGTGACGTTCGCCAGCGGCCTGACGCGCACTTCGACCTATGACAGTGCGGGCGCACTGGTCTCGACGGTCGAGAGCGCGCACGGCACCACGCTCTCGCAGGTTCGCAACGCCTACGATCCGGACGGCCGGCTCAGCATGAGCACCGATGCCGACGGGCGCAGCACGCACTACCTCTACAACTCGCGCAACCAGCAGGTCGCCGTGATCGGGCCGGACGGCACGCTGACCGAAACCGTCTACGACGCCGCCACCGCGCTGCAGACGAAAACCATCACCTACGCCACGCGCCTCACCGCGGCCCAGCTCGCCACGCTGGTCGACGGCAACGGCCGGCCGCTCTCGCGCACCGCCTCGGGCGCCGCGCTGACGCTCGACAACGCCAACCTGAGACCGGCCGGCACGGCCGCCGACCGCTGGGAGATCTCGGCGCGCACCAACGCCGGCTGGATCGATCACACGATCGACTCGGAAGGCGTGGTGACGCAATACGATTACGACGGCTTCGGTCAACTGATCTCGAAGACGGTGCGCTACAACCGCTTCGACCCGAACGCGATTCCCGCCACCGGCCTGCCGCCGGCGAACCCGCAGCGGGACCGCACGACGCATTACCTCTACGACCGCGACGGGCTGCTGCGCGGCGAGATCGATCCGCAGGGCTACCTGACCGAGACGCGCTACAACGCGGCCGGCGAGCGCACCGAGGTGATCGCCTACGCCACGCCGGTGGACGAGACGCTGCGCAACGCGTTCGCGGCCTCGCCTGCGTCGCCGCCGTCGCCGACGCTCGCGATGCTGATTCCGGCCGCGAGCGCGCGGGATGTCGTGACGCGCTATGTCTACGATGCACGCGGGCTGCTGTCCGCGGAAATCGACGGCGAAGGCTACCTGACGCGCTATCAATACGACGCGCGCGGCAACCTGACCGAGCGCGTGACCGGCCAGCGCGTCGCGCAGGACACGCTGGGCCAGCCGCAGCTGGTCTGGCTCAGGCTCGCGATGTCGGGCGCGGTGGGCGCCACCGTCGGCGTGCGCATGGACGGCGTGCTGGTGGGCACCGTGACGCTGACCTCGAGCGACTATGCCGGCTATTCGCTGGCGGTGCCGGGCGTGGTGGCGCTCGACGTCCATACGATCGAGTTCGACATCTCGACCGCGAATCCGGTGACGCTGTACGTGGCGTCGCTGGGCGAGCATCCCCTCACGCCGATCGTCGCGTCGCCGTCGGCGAGCCTGTCGCCGCAGGTCGTCAACCCGCGCTACACGCTCGACGCCGCCGCGCTGCTGGCCGGTGCTCCGGCGCCCGACGCCATCGAGCGCACGACCTATGCCTATGACGCGATGGGGCGCCTGCTCGGACAGGTCACGGCCGCCGTCACCGGCACCAGCACGACGCGCTACACCTACGATGCGATGGGGAAGGTGCTGACCGAAACCCAGGGCACGCCGCCGCACGAATCCACGATCACCTACGAATACGACGTGCGGGGCCGGCTCGTGCGGAAGTATTCGGGCGAGGCGAGCCGGATCCTGGCTTCGATCGCGCAGGCCGAGGCGGGCGGCGACGCCGCCACGGCCGCCGCCTTGCGCGGCCAGTTGTTCAGCGAGACGTATACCTATGACGCCGCGGGGCTGCGCACGTCGTCGACCGACGCGATCGGCCGCAAGACGCTGTACTACTACGATGCCTACGATCGCGTGGTAGCGACCGTCAACGCGGCCGGCGAGGTGGTGCGACAAAGCCGCGATGCGTTCGGCAACATCGAGCAGACGGTCGCTTACGCGGTGCGGCTTGCCGCCGGCACGCTCGCCGGCCTGCAGGGCGGGCGTCTGGGCGACGACGTCGCCGCCGTGTTTGCCGCGCTCGACAGCGCCGACACCTCGTACACGCGCTTTCATTACGACACCGATGGCCGGCTGACGCGACAGACCGATGCGCTGGGGCAGGCCGTCGACTACGCCTACGATGCTTTCGGCCAGGTCGCCTCGAAGACGCAGGACGTGGCGAACGGCGTGCGGCGCAGGACGTTCTACGATTACGACCGGGCGGGCAACCAGACCTGGCAGCTGGCCGACGTCGACGGCCTGAAGCTGGTCACGACGGCCGCTTACGATGCGTTCGGCCGGGCAACGCAGACTGTCGATGCGAACGGCGTGTCGCGCTTCTCCGACTACGACCGCGACGGACGGCTGGTCAGCGTGCGCGACAGCGCGGGGCAGACGCACACCACCTATGACGCATTCGGCAACGTGTTGACGCAGACCGACCGGCTCGGCAACACCACGCGCTATTCGTACGACGCCGCGAACCGCCAGGTCCACATGATGACGCTCGAGGGCATCGTCACCACCACGACCTATGACGAACTGGGACAGGTGGTGGCGCTGACCGATGGGCGCGGCGACACGGTCACGAGCGAGTACGACCTCGACGGCAATCTCGTCAGGACCACGAGCCCGACCACCACGCTCACCTATCGCTACGATCACGCCGGGCAACGCCTCGCTGAAGGCGGCGCGGCGGCGGGCAGCGCGACCACGCAATACACCTACGACCTCGCGGGGCGCGTGCTGACGCGCACCCAGTTCGTCTCGTCGAGCGAGGCAAGCCTGACCACGCGCTACGAATACGACGCGATGGGCCATCTCGTGCAGACCACCGATCCGTCCGGCATGGTGACGCGTACCCGTTACGACGCGATCGGCCAGCGCGTGAGCGTGGTGGTGGACCCGGACGGCCGGCGGCTCGCGACGAGCTTCACCTACGACGCCACCGGTCAGGTCCTGACCGTAACGGAGGGCGACGGCAGCGCCACGCCCAAGGTCACGCGCAACGTCTACGACAGCGCCGGCCGCCTGCAGGAGCGCATCGTCGATCCCGACGGCCTCAGGCTCAGCACGCGTTATGCCTACGACGCGATGGGCAACGCGGTGGCGGTGACCGATGCGACCGGCGCGGTGACGCGCTACGTCTACGACGCTGCCGGCCGGCAGACCTGGGTGCTGGGGCCGACGGGGGCCGTCACGCACTTCGTGCGCGACGCCGAAGGCCGGATCGTTTCTCAGGAGAAATTCGCCACGCCGATCGACGTGAGCGGGCTGCCGTCGCGCCTGACTGAAACGCAACTGTTGGCATCGGTCATCCGCTCGGCGGCCGACCAGATCGATTACAGCACCTATGATGCGCTGGGCCAACTGCGCTACGCGACAGACGCGCTTGGCCACGTGAAGGAGCAGGTATACGACGGCGCCGGCAACGTGGTGCGCGTGATCGCCTATGCGGGCGCGAGCGATCCCCGGTCGCTCGGCACCGCGGCCGATCACGTCACGCGGATGGTGTACGACGGCGGCAATCGCCTGATCGCGACGATCGACGCCGCCGGCACGGTGACGCGCAACGTCTACGACGTCAATGGCAACGTCACGCAGCGCATCCAGTATGACGCGGCCTACGCGGCGGCCGGCGAGATAGACGCGGCGGCCTTCGAGAACCAGATGCAGGCGTGGCTCCAGTCGCCCGCGATGGCCGGCCGGATCCACGTGACGACGCAGGTCTACGACGCAGTGAACCGCCTGCGCTACACGGTGGACGCCGAGGGCTACGCGACGGAAAACCGTTACGACGGCGCCGGCCGGCTTGCCCAGACCATTCGCTACGCCCGGCGTTATACCGGCAGCGATGACAATTACGCGACGCTGGCCGGGTATTTCGCCGATCCGGCGCAACTGGCGCAGGCGGCCGTCACGGGCTATCGCTACGACGGCGCCGGGCGCTTGATCGAGACGACCGATGCGCAGCAGGTCGTGACGCGATACACGCTCGATGCGCTGGGCCGGGTGACCGATACGACGGTGGCGGCCGGTACCGCCGATGCGTCCACGACGCACAATGTCTATGACGTGGCCGGCAACCTGATCCAGAAGACGGTGGGCTACGGCACGGCGGTGGCGAGCACGACCGGCTACTCGTATGACGGCGTCGGCCGCCAGCTCACCGCGACCGACGCGCAGGGCTTCGAGCTGATCGAGCACGACACGTCGTGGACGCTCGGGGAGCGCTCGCAACTCGGCGTGGTGGACGCCAGCGGGGCGCCGCTGGCCATGGCGGCGTTGACCGATGCGCAGAAGCTGCGGCTGCTGCAGGCGCATACCAGCACGCAGTCCTACGACGCGGCGGGCCGGCTGATCGCGAAGGTGGACGCGCTGGGCAACACCACGCGCTATCAATACGATGCATTCGGCAACGCGGTGACGACCACCGATCCGATGGGTGCCGTGACGGTGTCGTTCTATGACAAGCTCAATCGCGTGGTGGCGCAGGTCAGCCCCGAGAACTGGGTGGTCGGCACGAACTACGACGCGTTCGGCAACGTCAGCAAGGTGACCGACTACCTGAGCGCACGCGCCGGTGCGATGGACGATGCGTGGAAGCGTGACGGCTGGCGCCTGGATCCGGCCACGATCCTGCCGCCGAGCGATCCGAAGGATGCGGTCACGCGCATGGAGTACGACAAGCTCGGCCGGCTGACGCGCTCGACCGACGCCGAGGGTTATGTCCAGACCTATTCCTACGACGGCTTCGGCAATCGCGTGAGCTACACCAACAAGGTGGGCGGCACGTTCGCGTACACGTATGACGGCATGGGCCACATGCTGTCGGAAACGCTGCCGGTGACGTCGAGCGGCTGGCCGGTGGTGAATCGCTACGAGTACGACGCGCGCGGCAACCGCATCACGAGCATCGAGGCGCAGGGCCTGCCCGAGGAACGTGTCACGCGCTACGGCTTCGATCTGCTGAACCGGCAGGTGAGCACGACGAAGCAGGTGGAGCTGGCGGGCACCACCGGAACGGTGACGGAGCAATCGATCTATGACGTTCGCGGCAACCAGATTTCGCAGATCGACGCGAACGGTCATGCCACGACCTGGTACTACGACGCGGTGGGCCGCAAGACCGGCGAGGTCAGCGCGACCGGCACGCTGACGCTGTGGACCTACGACGAAGCCGGCAATGTGCTGCGCTCGCGCGTGTTCGGCGATCCGGTGCAGCCCACCCGGGGCTCGCAGCCGCCCGCGCCGGTCGACCAGACCAATGTTCGCGAGACGCGGTTCATCTATGACGCCGATGCGCACGTGCTCGAATCGCGCGTGGTGGATGTCGCGAGCGGCAGGTTCGTGCTCAATTCCGACTCGAATCCGACCACGCCGATCGACGTCAAGGAAGAGTATGTGATCTCGTCCGGCGCCGATCTCATCACGCGCTGGGAGTACGACGGCCGCGGCGCCGTGATCGCGAAGGTCGATCCGGCAGGGGGGCGCACGGTGTATTTCTACAACGGCAGCGGCCAGAAGATCCTCGAGATCGATCCGATGCATTACGGCATTGCCTATGATCTCGACGCTCGCGGCGAGGTGGTTCGGGAAACGCGGTTCGCGACCGCGTTTCCCGATCAGTACACGTCGAACCAGAGTGCGGCCCGCAACCTGATCGATACCTGGCCGCGCAGCGCGGACGATCGCATCACCGAATACACCTGGGACCGTAACGGGCGCAAGACGAGCGAGTCACGCCTGAACGTGCAGTACGCCACGGTGGACGACAACGGCAAGCTCCTGCAGCAGGTCGGCAGCGCCACGACGCAGTACCAGTATGACGGCGAAGGCAACCTGCTGGATCAGATCGACGCCAACAACAACCGCTACGACTACGTCTACGACGCGCTCGGTCATCGCGTCTCGGAGAAGCTGCCGACGTTCCTCGACTATCACGGCAGCGCCACGCGCGCGACGACGCTGTACGAGTATGACGGGCTCGGCAATCTCGTGAAGGAGACGCGCAAGGGCGATATCGATCAGGTCACGTTCTATCAGTACGGCGTGGGCGGGCGGCTGGTGAACAAGGTCTACGCGAACGGCAATTACATCAACTACAGCTATGACGCGGCGGGCAATATCGTCGGGTTCGCGCAGGCGCGCGACGACGCGGACGGCCAAAGACTGGTCGACATCACGACCCTCCTCTACGACGCACGGAATCGAGAGACCTATCGCAGCGTGCAGTTAGCGGCTCGCGACGGGAGCGTGCAGAACACGGGGACGACGCACGAGACGCGCTATGACGCCTATGGCGACGTCGTGGCGCGCCGCACCAACGGCGGCGGGCCGAACGGCGAGTGGCAGGAGTATGCCGACTACGACAACGCGGGACGTGTGGTCCGGACGAACTTCGACGACGGCATCTCGCACCTGTACATGTACGACCGCAACGGCAACGCGACGTTGAAGATCGAGTCGATGGGCAGCGACCTGCGCAGCTTCTCGATCGAGACCGTGACCGACCTCAATGCGCTGCTGCAGCGCGTGGACATGATGCAGACGTTCACGCTGTATGACGCACGCAACGAGGTGGTGCAGATCCGCCAGCCGAAGACGTCTGCCGGGCAGCCGCGCGTGGGCTTCGCGCCGGTCGATATCCAGATCGAGGGCGGGACGTTCGCGAATACGGTGCTGAAGATCGGGGGGTGGCTGTCGAAGGCGCAACGTGTAGTGATAGCACCTGTCCAGACGTTAGCCGCGGGAGGCAACGGTGCCGGTGTGGCGACAGCGGGTGGCGTTGGCTACGTCAGCCTTGGATGGACGATGAACTACGGCGATCTCGGTCAAGACTATTCCCTTGAAGCCGGTCACATCACGCTGGGTGTGCTCAGCTATACATTGCCTGATTTTTCGCAGGTATATGGCGCTTACGATGTCGAAGTGCGCGTCAGCTACCACGTCTACGGAAATGTCTGGGGATGGGCCCAAGATGGAGAGGGGAGATCGTTCCCGTTCGATCATGTCGACGTAGCTACCTCGCTTCCGCAACCAGTCAATTCCACTCAGCTCCAGGTTTCTCTTGCTTACAATGTGCCGGGGTTCTTGTGGGCAGCCAGCAGAGCGGGTAGCCAGAATTATGTGAACTTTTCGTCGACTTCCGAGATTTTCATAACACCTCGTAATGGAATGGGGCGCATTTCTGTCGGGACAATTTCTCAAGGAGGAACGTTATTCCAGGCAAGACAGCCGCAAGAGGCTAATAGCCCGTACGACGGCGTCACTATTGCTCCCCAGAATGCGTTCTATACAGGTGCGTCACTGCAGGGCGCCACCAATCTCGTTAGCGTGGCGCGGAATGATCTGCCCACGGATGCTGGTGCGCAGTTGTATTATCGCCCGCTCAATTCCGGGCAGACGTTCCAGCCGCTGGGCCGAAGCGCGTTCAGTCAACCGAACTCATATACCGCTGATTTCAGCGGCCTGCCGAACGGCGACTACGAGATGATTTTCATGGCCGTCTCTGGCGGAGGCGACGGCCACCCGAGCGGCACGCTGTTGCGTCGGGATGCTTATATCCTGCACGTCGCGCATGGTGGAGCGTCTTCCGTCACCATGGACCCTACATCGATCTCGAGCGGTACAGCAAGCTCCAGGCCGGGTTTGACCGTGGACGCGACCGGTAGCTACATCTGGACCTCTCCGCAGGTTCTCAATCTGTATGCGCCGAGCGGTGGCGCTGGTGCGCGGCAGATAGCCTCGATTGTCACCGTGAAGATGCGCCAAGCTGGTACGACGCAATGGGGCAATGCTGCCGGGTTCACACGCAACCCGGTTACCGGCGCGTTTTCGATCGACATGTCGGGATATGGTCCTGGCGATTGGGAGATGGAAATCGATCTGTTCGATGCGAATTGGCATCAGATCGACGCCATGAGCGGCGAAGTCGCCCTCACGGGCGGCGGAAGCTCCCCATCGATCAAGACGCTCGACTACCTCGCCAACCTGAACACGTCCGTCACGTTCTCGGAGCCGTCCAATGTCGACTATATCGATGTGTCTTGGGAGCAGGGCGGCGAAACGAAATATGCGCGTGTGCCGCGTCTGAGCGGCGAACTCGTTTGGGATATCCGCGGCCTGTTGTCGGCAAGCGGATCGTCGCAAAACTATGCCATCAATTTCACGGCCTATGACGCAGCGGGACGGCCGGTGTCGATGGGGAAGGGCGAGATTACCGTCGGTGGATACGGCACCCCGACGATCCAACTGACCGGCAGCCAGAGCCGCACCTACCTCAAGTTTCAACCGACCGGCCTGGACGGCCAGCCGCTGCCCGCCAGCACGCTCACGCTTTTCTACCGCGCATCGACGGACAAGGATCACGATTACGACCGCCCGTTCAGCCAGGTGACGCTTACGCGCGATGCATCGGGCTATTTCGTGTTCGACGCGACGGATCTGCCGACCGACGTCGAGTTTGAATATCGCTATCAGGCAAAAGACGCCGCCGGCAACGTGCTGCTGGAGCGCGGGAGCTATTTCGATACCGGCACGCGCAATAATCCGGCTACGAATACGGACATCATCAGCGGGTTCTACCAGACCACGCTCGATTCGACGATCGATCGGCTGCAGTTGCACAACGCGTTCGGCGAGGTGTCCAGCGAGCGCGACGGACGCGGCAACTGGACCGATTCGCAATACAACACCATGGGTTCCCTGGTGCTCAAGCGCGAGCCGCAGGTCAGCGTCACGCTGGCGAACGGCGTGAAGGTGCAGACCCGGCCTGAAACATCGTTCTATTACGATCGCACCGGTAATCTGGTCGGAACTCGTGATGCAGACGGCAATCTGTCCACGCAGCAATGGAATTACGGTAGCGCCACGCCCTCGACAGTGAAGATCTGGGATGCGCTAGGCAATGCCAAGCAGATGCAGTACGACAGCTTCGGCAACCTGCGGACGTCCTATGACGAATTGAGGCGCCGCACCGATTACCTGTACGACGCGAGGAACCGATTGATCGAAGTCGACCACCCGCTGCTGAACGATGGCCAGCGCAGTGTCGACCGCTACGAATACGATTCGCTGAACCAGCGAATTGCGCATACCGATGCACTCGGCAATCGCGAGCGCACCTACTACGATGCCGACGGACGGATCGTGAGGACCGTGAGCGCCGCCGGGCGCACGTTGACCTATGACTATCGCTGGGCGTCGAGCATCGGTTCGGCTGGCGCCGTGACCACGGGCGGCTGGGTACGAACGACCACCAACGCCAACGGCATGAGCATCGTCGACCAGAACGACCTGTTCGGCCGTCTGATGATCCATACCGACCTCGGTGGTCACGTGTTCCAGTACCTGTACAACTGGGCAGGGCTCCTGTCCCAGCAACGAGGCACGAGCGGGCAGAACGTCGACTACAGCTATTACTCGAACGGGCTCGTGCGGTCGATCGTCGACAACACGGAACAGACACAGTCGCTGTACGAATACGACGGGGACGGCAACCGGACCTCCGAATACTTCACGAACTTCGGCTATACCTACATCTTCGCGCAGTCGGCGGTGACCTACGACGCGCTGAATCGCGTCACCGCGATCGAAGACAGCAGCTACAAGGTGTATTACGAGTACGACGCGGTAGGCAACCGCCGGCGCATGCAGGCGGTGTATACGGATCTGGTGGGCTCGCACCAGCAGACGCAGGACTACTGGTATGAATACGATGCGCTGAACCGCTTCACGGTATCGATGGGCAGCCTGTCCGGCGCGCCGGCCACCGATCCGAACGACACCAGCGTCCACATCGTGGCGGGCGCGGCGGGCGGCGATGGTGTGCAGATCGCCTACAACGCGGCCGGGGAGCGGACGGTAGCCGTCTATGCGAAGGACGGGCGCACCGAGACGTATGAATATGACGCGAACGGCTACTTGTCTACGCAGCGCGTGAATAACGCGATCGTGCAGCAGCGCACGAACGATCTGATGGGGCGCGTGACGACGTTTCTGGAATATGACCCGGCGACGGGGCAGCAGGTGACGGGGCTGAGCCGCGACTGGGATGCCGACGGGATGCTGAAGCTGGAACGCGATGTCCTGCACGGCGCATCCACAAGTTACACACGCATGGCGGACGGCACCCTGACGCAAATCGCGACGACTCCCGATGACAGACTACAGACGAGCACGGTCTCGACTTACGCGTACGAATGGTGGGATGACGCAAAGCAGTCGCGCGTGACGACCCAGGCTACGAATCCGAATTCCCCGGGATGGAAGCCGGCGACGTCGTATTTCAATTACGACGCGAACGGCAACCTGCAAAGCACCTATGACGATGGCGGCAATCAGCCGGGCAACGCGCGGGCGTTTCAGTACTGGACCGATCTACGCGGACAGGTGCAGCGGCGCGACGAGCTGACGGGAGCCAGCGTTGATACGAACGGCAAGATCTCCGGCGCATCGGGGGATCGCAAGCACAACTACTACTATCTGAACGGCAACCGGATCGGTAACCAGGGCAACGACGGCATCGACCAGATCGACTACATGCAGGAGCTGGCCGGTAAGCTGGGCAAGGGTAATGACAATCAGTACAAGGTATTCACGCCGATCAGCGCAGCGGATTTCGACGAAAACTACATGCCGATTAACGGGATGTATCCGGCGCAGAGTGCGGGGCAGTGGACGGTGCGTGACGGGGATACGCTGCAGTCGGTGGCGTCGGCGCTGTGGGGGGACTCGAGCCTGTGGTACATCCTCGCCGATGCGAACGGGCTGAAGAACGGCGACGAGCTGCGGCTAGGGCAGTTGCTGACGGTGCCCAACAAGGTCACGAACATCCATAACAACGCGACCACGTTCAAACCGTATGATCCGGGCCTTGCGATTGGGAATACGCAGCCGACGTTGCCGTCTCCGCCTCCGCCACCTTCTCAGGGAGGCGGGTGTGGTTCGTTCTTGCCGATTATCGCGATCGTGGTGGCGGTGGTGGTGACCATATATACCGCGGGAGCCGCATCCGAATTGCTTGGCGTGACGGCGACGGGTACTTCGGCAGGTGGAGGGATCGGCAGCCTGGGTGTGGCGACCGTATCCGGGAGTGTGACGGGCGGCTCACTGGGTGCCGCGTCGGGCGCGATTGCTGCGGGCGTGGGCGGCGCGGCCGGTGCTCTGGCGAGCCAGGCCGTGATGATTGCCGGAGGCCAGCAGCATGGCCTGAGCCTGAGCGGAATCGCGTTATCGGCTTTCTCGGCGGGGGCTGGGTCGGCACTCGGTGCGTCGGGTATCGCAGCTGCATTGCAGAAGAGCCTGGGCGTGACTGGCGGCGCAATCGTGTCAGGGGCGGCGCGTTCGGCTATCTCGCAGGGGCTGGGCATCGCGACCGGTGCGCAGCGCGGTTTTGATTGGAAGGGGGTGGCGGCCAGCGCGATCGCGAACGGGGCAGGGGCGGCAGTGGGGCAGACAGACCTGGGGCAGCTTCCGTATGCCAGTGAATTTGCGTCTAGCGTGGCGGCGGGGGCTGCGAGTACACTGGTGCGCGGCGGGAGTTTGTCGCGTGATTTTGGGGCGATTGCGGCGGATGCGGCGGCGAGTACGGTTGGCAATATGGTGGTGGACCGGATGAAGGGCCAGCCGACGTCGAGCGCGAGCTTGCTATATGGTCCAGGAGGTGACGTCAATTCGACGACGGCCGAAGCGGTACGTGCTTATAGCGGCGATCCTGAGCAGGATTTCGCAAGTCGCGCGAATTGGAGTCGGCAACTGGATGCAGGCCTGCGGGAGGAAGCGTTTATTGACGGCTTGCAGGATCAGTTTGGTCAACTGGCCAACGACGCGCTGGCTGCCTCGCGTGCTCGAGACGCAGCATTCAAGCGCCAGCTTGGCTTGGAGTTCGTTTCGACCGCGAACCAGAAACTTGCGGCACAACGAACCGAACACGCAGCGGACGCTGCGCGACTGGAAGCGCAGATGCGGGCCGAGAAGGCTTATGCATCGCAATTGGCTAATGAGCCGGACTTCCTGAGTTCAATCGGGGTGACGGCCGGTCAGCCGCCGACGATGCGAATACTGGAAGACTTGATCAAGCTGCCGCCGCTTGTGGATAACCAGCCCGGATTCAAGGCTTGGGATGGCAAGGCGGGGACTGGACCGTACGATCGGACGGTGAGCCGGCTTGCAGTTGCGTTGGATCCCATCGGGGGCGCGGTGGGGGGCGCGGCGTACGCTGCAAGCTCCATTGCGAACTACATCAGTCCAACTGGCGTTGACCCGCTGGATGCTGCGCAATATACCGGCGTCTTGGCTGGGATGGCAGCAAGCGTTGTGCCGGTGGCGACGGGGACTGTGAAGGGGGTGTCGGGGCAGAGCGCGCTTGTTGACGCTGAAACGAACGCATTGCAACGATTAAGTCGGATTGAATCTCGGTTTGGTGCAGTAGCTAGAGAGGTCGGTTTCATTGTCGACGCAACTTCCGGAAATATACTGACAGTTGCACGTCAGCCTTATGGTCAATCAACCGCAAGTTTCCGATTTGGAGATGAGCAGTGGGCATTGGCGGAAGGGAATTGGATAACACATAATCACCCAAGCGGTTTGACGCTAGGTATTGAGGATCTTGCTGGTGCTGTAGCATACGGCGCACGAGGAATTCGAGCCTCGACTGCCGATGGAACATACGAGCTTACATTTGATCGTTCTTTTGGATCAGCGTACCGTGGCGACTATGCAGGAGCCTATGGATATTTGCATGCTCAAACGAATGAAATTGGGCGAGAGATTATGGCAGACGTTCGATCGGGTGCGATGACTGTGCCTTCGCAACTTCAAGGTATAGAGCGGAAAGGATATTTGGTGAACGAGATGTGGGTTCGCTTTTCGTCCAAAAATCCAACACTCCAATACAATTTCTACAAAAGGTAAGATCATGAAATTAATTTATCCAGAAACCCTTGAGGCGGCCGTAACGGCTGGACTTGACTTGCTCGATGCGAGAGGTCGGCATGAGGTTGCTGAAATTGGAATTTTCAATCCTCATATGAAATATAAAACGGATTTTTTTTCGATAATTGGGTTAGGGATGGGGATAGTGAATCGGGAGAATGTTGATTTGGCGCGAGATATTGAAAAAAATCATATCGACGAAATTCATTTTCTCGAGATCGACGACGGGGGAATCGATGCCGATGCCGTGATGAGAGTTGTCATGGCGGCTATTTCGCGAGAGGCATCAAAGTTGATTTGAGTGCAATAAAAAACTGGATATTACTCAACATATTGCTTGGATTTATATTAATTATTGTTTTATATGAATTGGGCGAGCGTTTGATGCGTTCGTTATGGTTTCGAGTGCTGGCTCGTAACGGGTCACAGTCTCTCGGCGAATTTTATCTCAAGTATATGTATGGCGTGGTGTAATCCGTTCGCCGCGATGAATAGTTGGTTGTCGATGATCTGCCTGGCGATTTTCGGACCAGTTGCGCTTGAAGCAGCGCGAGCAGGAAAACGCGCGAGTGAAGAAGATGCTGGCCGGTGCTGGCGGCGATGTGGGTTCTCGGCACGATACCCGCGCTACGGTTCCGTCGGATCCCGATTTTTCCGGATCGGCAAAGCCATTCGATGAGCGCCGACCGGGCCCGGTGACCGTGGCGGCTCGCGGGCGAGCGTGAACGCTACCGCGTAACACGGAGCCCGGGTGGGTCAGATTTACTTCGGCGAATCGCCGAAAAGGTGGGTCGGTGTTCGGTCGGCGTTGACGGTGATCGACGAATACCCCCGCGAATGCCTGGCCATCGACGTGGCAGGGTCGATTCTCTCGGGGCGGGGTGATCGAAGTGTTGCCACGACTGGTCAGCCTGCACGGTGTGCCACGTTACCCGCATTCGGACGATGGGCCGGAGTTCGTGTTACGCGCCATTCTGAAACGGGCTGTCCGGAACGGCATGGAGATGGTGTTGAGCGATCCCGGCAAGCCATGGCAGAACGGCGCCGATGAGAGCTTCAACGGCAAGTTCAGCGACGAATGCCTGAGCCTGGAATGGTTTCGGACACGGGTCGAAGCCAAGATCGTCATTGAGCAATGGCGGCGTCGCTACAATCGCATTCGGCCGCATTCGAGTCTGGCCTACCTGACGCCCAACGAGTTCAAGCAGCGATACTGTTCAACTGAGGCAAGCCAGGCGGCTCCCCAGGATTGACGCGATCCGAAGAAATCAGTCGGGCCAACCCTCCAGAACAACCGCCACCTGCCAGAAATATTCAAGAATTTCAATCCTTCGACCTGATCCCCGAAATCACCCGAAAAACCAATAGCCATTCCTCCATAAACAGAAGATAATTCAGAAAGCTGATTCGCAACCCGAATCGGTCGGGGATATAAATTTCAAAAACATATTCAAAACAGGTTCGTAACCATGCAATCGTTTTGCCGCTACTTGATGGCTGCCGTTCTGGTGGTCGGTTTTCTCTCGGGCTGCGCAAGCAGCGTCACGCGCGATGCGGCTGATCAGGCCGCCACTGCTCCGACCGCATCTACGGTGAAGTTCGGTACCGTGCCGGTGCAGGTCAAGATCACATTGGACCCGGCAGCCCAGGATGCACTGAAGGACAACCTCAAATTCAACGCCAAGAAGCTTCAGGAAACACTGGAAAGCGCATTGGACGCACGCAAGCTGCTGGCGTCGAAAGATGATGCCAATGCCATGCAGTTGAACGTCGAAATCACGGGCATCCGGGTGCGCTCGAACTTCTCGGCGGTGATGTTCGGATTCATGGCGGGCAGCGATTACATTGACGGAAGCGTGAGCCTGGTCGATCCGAATCATCAGCCGATCGATCATTTCAAGGTCTCGACCTCCTATGCGCTGGGCGGTCTGGCCGGCGGTCAGGATGAAGCGCGGATGGGTTGGCTGTACGAGAAATTCGCGGAAAAAACCTTGGCGGAATTGCAGCCGCAGTGACGCGTCGAGCGGAGCGGGCGCCATCCGCTCCGCATCTTGAAGATCGCACGACCGGGTGGCGCCCGGTCGTCTTTCCCGCGAGACATGCCTACTGATCCAAATGCGAGCCGATGCAACATGGTTCGGCCGAGAACTGGAACAGGGTCGAACGCAGCTCCACCGAGTTCAATACCCGGGAACATCGAGAGGACTGCACATCCCGCCGGGAGATCGGCCCTTTTCACCCCCCCAAAACCGCCCCCATCAACGCCTTCCTCAACTCCTCATTCTCCATCACCGTCTGCGCCACTCGACTGGCCACCGACTGAAACGACGGATCGTTAACAAGCTCATCCCCAAACTGCCGATGCAGCATATGCTCGACCGCCGCGCGCGCCAGTTGCGCCTCGTCCGTCACCCCCGCATTCACCAGCCCGGCGATATGCGCGCGCAGCGATTCCGCCAGCGGACGCGGCCCGTCCTGCCGGGCGGCGGCGCCGGCCGCCTTGCCCCCAACCGCACCGGGGCGCGACTGCACCTTGCGGTCGAGTTCGCTGCGCAGGATATCGGTGAGCTGGTTCAGCGTGGTACGTGAAATCATGGCCAACCTCGTCGGATATCAGCGGGAAAAGTAGGGATGCGGGTAAGCATGCGGCAGGTCGCTGCCGAGCATACCCGCTTTGCCGTCATGCGGATCGGCACTGCCGCCCGGCGGCGGCTCGGTCCCCTCCAGCTGCGCCAGCACCGCGGCCACGTAGGGATTGATCAACGGGTAACGTTCGTTCGACGCCATTCCCGCGCGCAGCTGCGCAATCGCCAGCTCGAAGCGATCCTCCGCGAGGTTCAGCAGTCCCGTCTTGAGCACGCGCAGCGTCTCATCGGTGGGCAGCGCATCGAGCGGCTGCCACGATGCCCGCGCGCGCTCCACCTGTCCGTTCGTCAGATCGAGAAACCCGAGCATGAAACTCGCGATCGAGAACTCAGGCGCCAGCTCCAGCGCCGCCACGAAATCGGCGCGCGCCTCGTCGTAGCGGCGTTCGCCGGCCTGCACGGCGCCGCGCAGGAACGGCAGGCGATGGTCATGCGGCCAGGCCTGCCGCGCCTCGTTCAGCATCGCGATCACGTTTTCATCGCCCGACTGCACGGCGCCGACGATGTCGGCCATTCTCGCGTCAGGGCACGGCCGGGAAGGGTGGGGTTCGTTCATGTTGGTTCATGCAAGCAGGTAAAAGTCCTCGCCGGTGCCGATCTGGCCGCGCAGCGTATCGAGCGCGGCACGATGCAGTTGCGAAACGCGCGCCTTCGAGAGACCGAGAAGATCGGCGATATGCTCGAAATTCAGCCGATGAAAGTAGTGATAGCGGATGATCTTCTGCTCGCGCTCCGGCAGGCGTCCCACGGCTTCCTGCAGGCGCGAGCGCGTCTGCTGCTGCGCCACGCTGCGGTACGGCATGTCCTGGAACGGGTACGCCGCCGGCGCGCCGCCAGCGTCTTCCGCACGAGCCTCGACCATGCCGGTGTCGTCGAGCATGAAGCTGATGGCCAGGCCCACGGTCACGCCGGCCAGCATCCGGAACACGTCGCGCGGTGCGTCATCGGCCGCCTGGTTCAGCGATTCGAGCCGCTCGCGGCGCACGCGCGCGCGCAGCGCGGTCTGCTCCTGGCCGTCGGTCAGCCGCACGACGCCGTCGAGCACGCTGCCCTTGATCCGCTGCGTGGCGAAGGTGGTGAAGGCGTTGCCTTTGGCGCGGTCGAAGCGGTCGATCGATTCGAGCAGGCCGATGCAGGCGAACTGCAGGTAGTCGGGGTAATCGACGTCGTCGCGGTGCCGGCCGCGATACAGCTTCGCGGCCACGCTGGTCGCATACGGCAGGTAGAACTCGAAGATCGCCTCGCGCGCGGGCGCCGCGCGCGCCGCTTCGAACGCGTGCCACAGCGCCGCGTCGCCCGCATCGGGCGGCACGGCATCGCCGGCGAGCGGCGCACCTGCCGGATTCATTTGAAACCGCCCAGCACGCCGCGCAGGATCAACCCCCAGCCATCGACAAGCACGAACATCAGCACCTTGAGCGGCAGCGAGATGGTGGCGGGCGGCACCATCAGCATGCCGAGCGAGAGCAGCACGCTCGACACGATCAGGTCGATCAGCAGGAACGGCAGCAGGATCACGAAGCCGATCTGGAACGACACGCGCAGTTCGTTGAGGATGAACGCCGGCGTCAGCTGCAGCAGGCTGACGTCGTCGGGCGTGGCCGGCAGCGGCTCATGGGATACCTCGTACATCCATTTCAGTTCGTCCTCGCGCACCTGGCGCAGCATGAACTGGCGCAGCGGTCCGCTGCTGCGTTCGAGCGCCTGCGGCAGATCGAGGTGCCCGCTCAGGAACGGCTGGAGCGCATCGTGGTTGACGGCCTGGAAGGTGGGCAGCATCGCGAACAGCGTCAGGAACAGCGCGAGGCTGATCAGCACGGGCGTGGGCGGCGTCTCGGGCATGCCGAACGCGTGGCGGATCATCGACAGCACGATCGCGATGCGGATGAAGGCCGTCATCGAGACGACGAACGCGGGCAGCACGCTGAGCACGGTGAGCAGCGTGGCGATCCGCACGGCTTCGGACATGCCGGCGGCGGGCTTGGCGAAGCTGGCGATGTCCTGCGCCGTGATCGGCGCGGCGGCCTGCGCGGCGCTCGCGGCGTGAGCGACGCCGGGCAGGCCGCCGAGCAGCGCGAACAGCGCGAACAGCGCGAGCATCGCGGCGGCGGGCAAAAGTCGGGATATCGCGCGCATCTCAGGCTTCCGGCAATGGGCGGTCATGCGCGTCGACGACATGCGTGCCGCTCGCATCCGACATGAGAAGCACCACGCGCTGGTCGTATTCGACCAGGTGCAGGGTGGTGCGCGGCGGCAGGCGCGCGTGCTCGACCACGCGAATGCGCGGCGCGGCGCCGGCCTCGCGCGGCGCGCTGCGCGCCGTGCGTGCGCGCAGCACGAACGCGGCGGCCACGCCGATCGCGATGCACAGCAGCAGCGCCAGCACGATGCGCGTCCAGTCCACGCCGAGGTAGGCGAACAGGCCCGGGTGCGATGCCGATGCGGCGGACGCATGGTCGAGCCAGGAGGTCGGGGCGGGCGGATTCATCGGCCGCCGGCACCGATCTCGGCGATGCGCACGCCGAAGCGGCCGTCCACGGCGACGATCTCGCCGGTGGCGATGGTCCTGCCGTTGAGCACGACCTCGACGGGGTCGCCGATCGCCTGCTTCAGTTCGAGCACGCTGCCCGACTGCAGCGCCATCATGTCCTTGACGTCGAGCACGGAGCGGCCGAGCACGACGTCGACGTTGACCTTCACGCCGTCGAGCAGGTCCAGCTTCGGACGGGCGGCGGGCTCGGCGGGTGCCTCGGCCTGCTGTTCGGGGAAGTCGACATGGGCCGCGACGGCCTGTTTCGGGAAGGTGTGGGTGGTCATGGCGAATCGGGTGTCGCGAGCGACGTCAGTTTGAAGGACAGGGAGGTGGCGCCGCGGCCGGGCAGGCCGAGCGCGACGGGCGCGGCGGTGGCGTCGACCACCAGCGTCGCCGGCTCGTCGAGACGGCGATCGAGCACGATCACGTCGCCCGGCGACAGCATCGTGAGTTGCGCCGCGGACAGTTCGCAGCGCCCCAGCACGACCGACAGCGCGACCGGCGTGGCGTCGAGCGCCTCGCGCCTCGGCGTCAGCGCGGCGGCCGTGGATGACGCGGGCGATGTGGACGACGCAGCCGCATGGCGCGCCCACACATGGCGGATGTCGCAGACGAGCGAGGCGCACGGCTCGCCGTCCATCGATTCGATCGCGAGATCGAGCGTGCCGTAGCCGCTGAACGACGGCGCGTCGCCGTCGCGCGGCGCGGCCGCGGCGGGCGTAAGCGCCGTGCCGAGCGCGGCGACCAGGTCGTCGAGCATTTCGGCGGCGATCGACGCGAGCGCACCCTTGCTGGCCGGCGCGTCGAACACGCCGTCGTCGGTCGCGTAGGCCGCGCCGATCAGCCGGCGCGCGAGCGCGTCGCGCGGATCGAGCCGCAGGCCGGGCGCGCAGCGATGGCCGGTGCGGCCAGGCGCAACGACAGGCACTTCCCCTCCGGGCCGGCGCACGATCGCGCCGATCGCGAACGCGGGCCGCGCGAACCAGCGCGCCTGCCAGTCGGCCAGGGCGGCATCGAACAGCGCGCGCGCCAGCCTCGCATCGTCATCGCTGGCGGGGCGCCAGGCAACGGCAGGTGCGCTCATCCCTGGCCTCGCATCTGCAGCAGCTGCATGAGCATGTCGTTGGCGGTGCTGATGACCTGCGACGACGCCTGGAAGCCGCGCTGGATCAGGATCAGTTCGCCGAACTCGGTGGACAGGTCGACGTTCGAGGCCTCGGTCGCGCCGGACAGCAGCTTGCCGACGCCGGCGCCGCTGCTGGCGCGATAGGCGGCCGGCGCGGCGTGGCTCGCGTCGAACAGGCCCTTGCCCAGCTGGATCAGCTGTTGCGGATCGCTGAAGCTGGCGAGCGCGATGGTGCCGAGCTTGTCGCTCTGGCCGTTCGAATACTGGATCACGAGCTGGCCGCTGTCGTCGACGCTCAGCGACGAGAGCGTGCCGGTGCCGTAGCCGTCCTTGGTGTCGACGCGCAGCGTCGAGGTGGTGCCGGCGGAGAAGTTGGTCACGCCGCTCGAGAAATCGAGCGAGACGGTCAGCAGCGGCCCGTTGGCCGGGCTCAGCGTGACGTCGATGCGGTCGTGCGCGGGGTCGGGCACGCCGCCGTTGAACTGCAGGAAGTCGGTCTGCACGGTCGCGCCGTTCTCGTCGGTGACCACGGCCTTCCAGCGGCCGGCCTGCACGCTCGAATCGGGCGTGAGGTCGACCTTGAGCGTGTGCTTGCCGCCGTTCGCGTCGTACACGTCGATGCTCGGAATCGAGGCGCTGGTCGCGCCGGACGAGAGGTTGTCGGTGAACTTCACCGTGGTGGTGGCCTTTGGCGGGCTCAGCTGCCTGCCGGCGATCGACAGGCCGGTCACGCCGCCGCCCGGCGTCAGCATGGCCAGTTGCAGGCCGTTGGCCTTGTCGCGGATCGAGCCGTCGGGCTCGACGGCGAACTGGCCGGTGCGCTGGTAGCGCGCGACCTGGCCGTCCAGCACAGTCAGGAAGCCGTCGCCCTGGATCGCGAGGTCGAGCTGGCCGTCGCTCGCGTGCGTGTCGCCCTGCGCGAAGTTCAGCGACGCGTAGCCGTACTCCACGCCGCTGCCCGCGTAGGACACGTTCGGGTTGCCGGGCGAGCCCGGTGCGTAGCGCTGGCCGTAGTACAGATCGGCGAACTGCGGCGTGGAACTCTTGAAGCCGGCGGTGTTGAGGTTCGCCACGTTGTTGCTGATGGTCTGCAGGCCGCGCGAGTAGGCGCTCAGGCCGCTCATGGCGATGTAGATGCTGTCGAGCATGCGGGTCTCCCGGGGGCGTGGGTCAGCGAACGGCCGTGACTTGCGACACGGTCGCGTTGGTCAGGAACTGGCCGTCGGTGGTCTCGATCGTCAGTTGCGGCTGGCCGTCCTTGAACGACACGCTCTTCACGACGCCGCTCTGCACGGCGCTCGCGCTGTCGGTCTGCACGTCGACGTTGCGGCCGAGCAGGCCGACCGTCTGCGTCGCCGACTGCACCGAGAGCAGGTTGTCGATCTTGTCGCTCATCTGGCGCGTCTGTTCGAGCGAGGTGAACTGCGCGAGCTGCGAGACGAACTCGAAGTTGTCGACGGGCTTGAGCGGGTCCTGATACTGCAGCTGCGTCAGGATGATCTGCAGCAGCGATTGCAGGTTCAGGCCGAGCGAATCGGTCCGGGTGCCGAGCGCGGCGGCGGCGCCGAGGGGATCAGTTGCCATGAGGGGTATCTCCGGAGGCAGTGACGGTGCGGTCGACGCCGTTGATCACGAGCTTCGACGTGGCGTAGCCACCCTGCAGCAGGGTGGTGCGAATCAGGGAATCGAGCGTGTCGAGATCGCCGGGCCCGGCGGACGCGACACGCACTGCTACCGAGGCAGCGTTCTCGCCCGCCATGAGCGTGACGCGCAGCGGCGCGGGCGCGGGGGCAGCCGGGGCTGGTCGGGTGTCGGTGGACGCCGCCGCCGGCGCCGGTGGCGTGGCGTCGGCTTCGTCGGGCGGCTCGATCGCCGCCGCCGCGGCGGCGGGCGTGCCGCCCGGCCGCGCCTGCGGCAGCAGCGGGGACGGCGTGTCGGAGGCGGGCGAGGGTCGCGCGGCGGCCGCTTCTCGATGAGCGGCGGCGGCCGTCGCGTCGCTCGTCGTGGCAGTGCTGCGGGCCGCCGTGGCGCCGGAAAACGATGGCAAGGGCGCAGCGGCCGGCTCGAACGGCGGCGCGCTCGCGGCGATGGCCGGCGCGAGACGGCCGACGTGCG